>JAFAGN010000186.1 GCA_023422695.1 Pseudomonadota bacterium | reverse complement strand
TGTCTCGACTTCGCTCGACACGAACGGAACCAATGGCATCATGACACGATCGCCCTAGCTTTGGAGGTTGGACTGATACCGCGGCCTCGCTAAAGCCGCCCCATGCAAACCCACTTCCTGATCACCGGCGCCAGCCGCGGCATCGGCGCGGCTATGGCCGCCGCACTGACCTCGGACGCCACCCGAACGGTCGCACTGGCCAGCACCGACGGCGACCTCGCCGACCCCGCCACCCCCGCCCGCCTGTGGCAGAGCAGCCTCGACCGGCTCGATGGCCGCATCGACGTGCTGATCAACAATGCCGGGATCTTTGAATCCAGCCCGATCGATAGTACCGACGCCGACTGGCTGGAAAACTGGAACCGCACGCTCCAGATCAACCTGACCGCCAGCGCCGACCTCTGCCGCCGCGCTGTCCTCCACTGGCAGGCGCGCGAGGCGGCCGGCCGCATCGTCAACATCGCCAGCCGCGCCGCGCACCGCGGCGACAGCCCCGCGCACTGGCATTATGCCGCGTCAAAGGCTGGCATGGTCGCGATGACCAAGACGATCGCGCGCGCCTATGCCGCAGAGGGCGTGCTCGCCTTTGCCATCTGCCCCGGCTTCACGATGACCGGCATGGCCGACGATTATCTCGCCAGTCGCGACGGGGACAAACTGCTCGCGGACATTCCGCTCGGCCGCGTCGCGATGCCCGATGAAGTCGCGGAAATGGCGCGCTGGTGCGCACTCGACGCACCGGCATCGATGACCGGCGCCGTGCTCGACGTCAACGGCGCCAGCTATGTGCGCTGACCGATGAGCTGGATCGTCTCCCTCCCCTGCACCCGCGCCGAAGCGGAAGCGCTGTCGGGCGAAATTCCCGAACTCGACGCGCTGCCCGAAGCGCCCGTCGTCGTGACGCGCGAGATCGACGAGGACGCCGGACTCTGGCAGCTCGATGCCTATATGGACGCCAAGCCCGGCGCGGCGCTGCTCGCGCTGCTTCAATCCTTCGTGCCGAGCGCGAAAGGGCAAAAGCCGGTCGTCGAGGAACTACCCGAAGAGGATTGGGTCACGCTGTCGCAGCAGGGGCTGGAACCCGTGCAGGCGGGGCGCTTTTTCGTCCACACCAGCAGCTATGCCGACCGCATTCCGCCCGGCACCACGCCGTTCCTGATCGACGCGAGCCAAGCGTTCGGCACCGGCGGCCACGACACCACCGCGGGGTGCCTCGCCATGCTCGACCGGCTGGCACGAAAGGGTGCGACCCCGCGCAACATCGCCGATATCGGCACCGGCACCGGGCTGCTCGCCTTTGCCGCGATGCACCTGTGGCCGCGCGCGCGGACGATCGCGTCGGACATCGACCCCGCCAGCATCTTCGTCACCCGCGACAATGCCGCGATCAACGGCGTGCCGCTGGGGCGCGGCGGCGGGCGCCTCGCGCTCGCAGTAGCGGCGGGGACCGACCATCCGGCGATCCGCCACCGCGCGCCCTATGACCTTGTCATCGCCAATATCCTCGCAGGGCCGCTGATCACCCTCGCCCCCGACATCGGCGTCGCGACGGCGCCCGGCGGCCATGCGATCCTTGCCGGGCTGATCGCGCGCCAGATGGAACCGGTGCTCGCCGCCTATCGCGCGCAGGGTTTCCGCCTCGCCGCGCGCGGCGGCAGCGCGGAATGGCCGTGCCTGTTGCTGGTCAAGCGCCGCCGCTACGGCTGGCGGCGCAAGGAACGCGCCTTCCACCGCGCCGACCCGGCCGATGCGAGTTTCGGGAGCTGGTGATCCAGTCCCCCTCCCGCTTGCAGGAGGGGCTAGGGGTGGGGCGAGCGAAGCGAGCTTGCAGCGTGGAAAAGGCCCACCCCGCTGCGACTAGCGAGCAAGCTCGCAAGTCTCGCTGCCCCTCCCGCAAGCGGGAAGGGATGGCTCGTCACACTTTACCCAACGCATAATCCTGCGTGCCGCGCGTGATCACCTCGTCGCCCGGCAAGATATCGGCAATCGCAATCGGCGGCAGCGCGTCATTGGCGGTATATAGCGGCGCAAAATCGGTGTTCACCGTCGTGTCGAGCAGCTGGTCGAGGCTGTCGATGACGAAATAATTCTGCTGGAAATCGTCAATCCGGTAATCGGTGCGCATCACCCGCGCGAGGTCGAAACCGATGCGGTTCGGGCTGTCGCTGTCGAGCGCGAACACGCTTTCGGCATAGGAGGACACGATCCCCGCGCCATAGATGCGCAGACCGCCTGCCTCGCGGATCAGCCCGAATTCGACCGTGTACCAGTAAAGCCGCGCCAGCTGTTTCAGCGCGTCGAATTGCAGGCTGCGCAAGCCCCCCTCGCCATAGGCGACCATATAGTCGGCGAACACCGGGTCGGCGAGCATCGGGACGTGGCCGAACACATCGTGGAACACGTCGGGTTCCTGCAAATAGTCGAGTTGCTCGGGGGTGCGGATGAAGTTGCCCGCCGGGAAACGCCGGTTGGCAAGATGGTCGAAAAATACATCGTCGGGAACCAGCCCCGGCACCGCGACCACCTGCCACCCCGTCGCCGCCATCAGCCGCGCATTGAGCTCGCGGTAATCGGGGACCCCCGGTTTTTCGAGCCGCAGCACGTCGATCCCGCGCAGAAAAGCTTCCGATGCACGCCCCGGCAGCATCGCCGACTGGCGCGCGAACAGTCTGTCCCACATCGCATGTTCGTCGGCGGTAAACGCGTCCCAATTTTGCGATATCGTCCAGTCCGCCGCGGCCCCCGGCGGCGGCGTTTCATGAACATGGGTAAAGCCGTCTTTCATACGCGATGACCTAACATGAACTGGTTTCAAAAGAAACCATTTACGCGCGTGCCACCCCCAGCCATTTTGCGGCGCGCGGCAGGCGCGGGATGATGAGCCGATCGACGATCCATAGCAAGATCAGCGACGCCGCGAGCAGCGGCAGCAGCGCCGCCAGCAACAGGACGATCGCCGCGACGCCTTTGAGCTTCGCCGGATCGCGCGGCAGCGGCGGCGCGCCGAGCGCGTCCTCTGGCTTGCGCCGCCGCCACATCAGAAAGCCCGTCACCGCGAGGGTGATCAGCATCAGCGCGGTGAGCACCCCGATCAACTGACTGACGATCCCGAACAATGCCCCCTCGTGCCAAGCGATGCCGATGCCGACGATGCGGTCGATGATGTGCTTGTCGGCAAAGCCGCTGCGCGTCACCTCGATCCCGGTGACCACGTCGTAGCTCACCTTGCGGACCAGCGGGCGGTTCTGCGTCTGCGTGGTCAGCGTCCAAGTGTCGCCATTGGGGGGACCGAACATGTTCGGCGCGCCCGGCCGCTGGATGATCACCGGCGCAGGCAAATTTTCGTTCCGCGCGCGCAGGACGATGCGATCGAGTGGCACGCGCGGTTCATCGCCGATCGCGACCGGCGCGGGCGGCGCCTTTGCCATCGCGCTGTGGTCATGCACAGCATGATGACCGGCATCACCCCCGCTTTTCCAATCCTGCGCGCCCTGCACCCAGCCCATTTCGGCGCGCACGGCACGAAAACCCTGCGCCCAGACGTCGGTCCACGGCAGCGCGGTCAGCAGCAGCACGAGCGCCAGCCCCGACACCCAGAAACCGGTGACGGCATGCAGGTCGCGCAGCGCCGTACGCCCACCCAGCCCCAACCGCGGCCAGACCACGCCCGCCATCCCGCGCCCGCGCGGCCACCACAGGTATAGGCCGGTCAGGATCATCACGATCGCCCAGCTCGCCGCCAACTCGACGATGATCCCGCCCGCGCGCCCGATCAGCAGGCTGCCGTGAATTTTCGCCAGCCACGCCGAAATGCGATCGTCGGGATTGGCGGACCCGATCACGTCTCCCTTTGGCGACACCGCGACATCGCGCATCCCTCCGCCGGGCAGCCCGACATGGACGATCGCCGCATCGCCCGGCGCCTGCGGCACGCGGTAATAATGAAAGCTCGCGCCCGGAAAGGCGGTCAGCGCCGCCTTTACCTGCGCATCGGCATCGACCCGCTCGGCGGTCGGCTGGTCGCGCCAGTCGCGCTCCTGCCAGCGGTCGAGCTGCGGCTTGAACAGATAGGCCGCCCCCGTCACCGACAGCATGAGGATGAAGGGGATGACGAACAGCCCGGCATAAAAATGCCAGCGCCAGATCGTGCGATAGAGCGGAATCCGGTTGATGTCGGTCATCCCCTGTCCTCCCTTTAGAAGCGCGCGCGGATGCCCGCGGACACCGCGCGGCGTTCAACCGGATAATAGACCGCCGACGCCGGCGTCACCGTGATCGCCGCGCTGATGTCGCCGATCGCTTTCTTGCCGGTGATGTTGCGGACATCGACAAACGCGTCGACGCCCTCGGCAATCCGCGCCCCGCCGGTCACGCCCAGCAACGCATAGCCCGGCGTCTGTACGAGGTTGCGATAATCGGCGAACGGCCCATCGGGCACCCACTCGACATTCGGCGCGATATGCAGCGCTTCGCTGCCGATCCGCGCTTCGGCGCGATAGACATGCTTCGGCACCACCGGCAGGCGATTGTTCCCGAACTGGCTGTCATTCCGGAACCGGAAGTCGCTGTAGGTATAGACCTGCCGCAGCCGCAGCCAGTCGGTCAGGGCGATTTCCAGCGCCGCCTCGACCCCCTGATGCCGCGTGCGGTCGGCGTTGAACGTCGCTGCCGGGATGCTGACGTTGGTGGTGAATTGCAGCAATTCGCCCTTCAACGTCGAACGATAGTGCGCCACATCCCAGCTCACGATCCCCGCCCTGCCGCGGGTGCCGACCTCGGCCGTCCACGCGCGTTGCGGGCGGATCGTCGACACGACCTGGCTGAGCGGCGGGGTGCCGATCGTCTGGAATACCTCGCCAAAGCCCGGGAATTCCGCCGAGCGGCTGTAGTTGGCAAAGAATTGCACCTTGTCGCTCGGTTCGAACAACAGGCCGAACTTGGGCGAAAAGGCGTCGAAGTCGATCCGCCCGTCGCGCGACGTCGATACATTCACCCGCCGCTTACGAAAGCCGTCGGCATAGACGCCGCCTGCGATGAGGGTCAGCTGCTCGACTGGGCGCACGCGCACTTCGCCATAGATATTGGCGGTGCGCGCGGTCTGGTCAGCATCGAACACCAGCGCCCCGCGGCGCCCGGCGATATTCACATATTGCCGCGCATCGGTGCTGCCGCGGCGCAGCTCGCCACCCAGCGTTACCTCGACCGGCCCGCTCGCATAATCGGCGCGGAAAAAGCCGCCGAGATCGAGCGAGTCCTGATCGATCACCTGAAAGATCGGGTGATAGAGCGACTTGGCGTTGACGAAACCGCCGGCATCCAGCTTGAATGCGCCCCAGTCGAACGTCGTGCGATTCTGGAGCCGCAGCGACACGATGTCACGCGCCTGGTCGCCCGCAACGGCTGCTGCGCTGGCGACGCGTGGGGTGGTCAGCGCCTGGGTAAAGGTCAGCGCGCCGGGGATTTCCTGCTTAATGTCATTATAGCTGGCATAGAAGCGCGTCGAAACGACGTTGCTCAGCTTCAGCCCGACATTGCCGTGAAAGCGGAAACTGCGCCGGTTGACATGGTCGCGGTCGCCGCTGGACGTATCGGCGCTGACCGCCGCCCACGCATCGACGCGCTCGCTCGCCACGCCCGCCGACACCAGCCCGCGATAACTGTCGAAACTGCCGACATCGCCGCGCAGGTAGAAACCCTCCGCGGTGCGCCCGGTCGGCGTCACGCCATTGACCGCGCCGCCCAAGGTACCCGATCCGAAGCGCAAGGCATTGGCGCCGCGATACACCTCGAGATGGTCGAAAAAGATCGGCTCCAGCTCCTGGAAATCGCCATTATCGTCGGCGAGGTTGATCGGCACCCCGTCCTGCAACAGCGTCAAGCCGCGCATGTGGAAACCGCGCGACAGCCCCGATCCGCGAATCGAGATGCGGACCTCCTGCCCGTAACGCGGCTGAAGATAGACGCCGGGCGAAAAGGCGAGCGTATCGCGGAGCGACACGATCGATTTGTCGGCATAATCCTGATGGCTGACGACGTCGGCGCCGCCCGCAGTTTTCTGGACGCGCGCTTCGGCTTCGTTGGTCAATTCGGGGGCGGTGACGATGATCGTCGGATCGGCTTCGGCCTCGGTAGCCTGCGCTGCGGCAGGGACGAGCGAGAAGGCAAGCGCCAGCAAAGGCGCCGCCCGATAGGCAGTTTTGGTCATTGGAATAATCTTCCCGATATGCAGATTATGGAGCCGCGCAAGCTCGCGCGGCAACGCATCCGTCATCCCGGCGCAGGCCGGGATCTCACCGGTGCATCAATGCGCAGCGGCGAGGCTCCGGCCTGAACCGGAGCGACACATTATGCTTGGGAAGGCGGCCCAGTGCTTGGCGGCAGCGGCGAGGCGATGCCGGGCGCAAAGCCCAGCGAGCGCACCGCGACCGGAGTCGGCGCCGTCACCATCGGTGCGGCGGCCAGAATCGGTTCACCCGGAACGATCGGCGCGTTCGCCAGCGCGCCCCACGGACAATGCTGCTGCGTCTCGTCCGCGTCGTGGCTCCCCGCTTTTTCCAGCGGAATCGTCACCGTCTTGCCGGGATCGGTGGGGTCCGAACAAATCCGCACCGTGATCGACCCACCGGCGTCGCTTTCGATCATCCACCCCGGTGCAACCAACACCCGCGCGCCAAGCGCAAGCAGCAGCGGCAACAGCAACAGGATGCCGGGACGGCGAAAGGCGGCGAGCACACTCACGCGGCGGGCTTTATGGTGGCGGGGTCGGCGTGGCAAGCCGTCTCACATCGTCATTG
>JAFAGN010000185.1 GCA_023422695.1 Pseudomonadota bacterium | reverse complement strand
CCCTTCGACAGGCTCAGGGCTACGGTCAATGCAAACAGGACACCCGCCAAGCCTTGGCGCTTGGCATTCGCCCTGCGCTGCGCTAGCCTCCCTTTACGTTTACGTAAAGGGAGGCATTTATGGCCAGCCGCGAATTCGACATCATCGTCTATGGCGCCACCGGCTTCACCGGTCGGCTGGTCGCCGAATATCTGGCGCAGCACTATGCGGGCCGCAAGGACGCCCCGAAATGGGCCATGGCGGGGCGCAGCGCCGCCAATCTCGCCGAGGTGCGCGACCTGATCGGCGCCCCCGCCGATACGCCGCTCGTCATCGCCGACGCCAGCGATCCCGCGAGCCTAGACGCGATGGCGGCCCGCGCCCATGTCGTCCTGACCACCGTCGGCCCCTATCAATTATACGGCAATGAACTGGTCGCCGCCTGCGTCGAATCCGGCACCGCCTATGCCGATCTGTGCGGCGAGCCCGGCTGGATGCGCGAGATGATCGACGCGCATGAGGCCGCGGCAAAAGCGTCGGGTGCGCGCATCACCTTCAGCTGTGGGTTCGACAGCATCCCCTTCGACCTCGGCGTTCATTTCCTGCAAGCCGAGGCGGTGAAGCGTCACGGCAAGCCCGCACCGCGGGTCAAGGGCCGCGTGCGCAAGATGGCGGGCGGCGCATCGGGCGGCACCATCGCCAGCCTCACCGAGACGCTGAAGGCCGTTGCCAAAAAGCCTTCGCTGGCGCTGCTGCTCAAATCCAGCTTTGCCTTGACCCCCGGGTTCGAGGGGCCGTCGCAGCCGACCGGACTGTTCCCCGAATATGACAGCGCCACCGGCACATGGACCGCGCCGTTCGTCATGGCACCGATCAACACCAAAAACGTCCATCGCACCAACTTCCTGCTCGGCCACGCCTGGGGCGCCGATCTGGTCTATGACGAGATGGTGATGACGACGATCGGCGACGCCGGGAAAGCGATGGCCGAGGCGATGGCAAAGGCCAATCCGTTCGGCGACTCGAAGCTCAAGCCCGGCGAAGGTCCGAGCAAGGAGGAGCGCGAAAACGGCTTCTACGACATCTTGTTCATCGGCGAATATCCCGACGGCACCACCATCCGCGCCAGCGTGCAGGGCGACCGCGACCCCGGCTATGGCTCGACATCGAAGATGCTCGCCGAAACGGGCATGGCGCTGCTGGACAACAAAGGCGCGGGCGGCGTGTGGACGCCGGGCGCGCTGCTTGGCGACGCGCTGATCGCGCGGCTGACCGAACATGCCGGACTGACCTTCCAGATCGAGGAATAGCCCCCTCTTCCGTTTGTTCTAAGCTTGTCGAAGCACCGTTCTTCCTTACTCCGTCGGAAACAGAAAGAACGGCCCTTCGACAGGCTCGGGGCGAACGGTGTTGTTGAATCGAATGAAGAGAACAGAAACCAAATGACCGTACAAACCTCTCCCAGCGCGCTCGACGCGCTGCTTTCGACGCTGCGTACCGAAGACGGCGTGGCAAAGGCGCATATCGACGACGGTTGGATGCAGGGCCGCACCGCCTATGGCGGGATCAGCTCGGCAGTTGCGCTCGCCGGAACGATGGCGCTCCACCCCACCGAAACGCCGCTGCGTTATGCGCAGATCAGCTTTGTCGGCCCCGTCGGCGGCGACTGCACGGTGACGACGCGCGTGCTGCGCCAGTCGAAGTCCTCGCTGTTCGTCGATGCGGGCGTGTCGAGCGACGCCGGTTTCGGCACCGCCGCCGTGTTCGCCTTTTCGCCTGATCGCCAGAGCCATCTCGACCACAACCGGCTAGCGATGCCCGACGCCCCGGCGCCCGAAACCCTGGAGCCAGTTCCCGAACATCATGCGCGCCCCGCGTTCGTTCGGCATTTCGACATGCGCCCGACCACCGGCCCGCGCTTTGCGTGGAAAAGCGAGGTCGGCGAGTATCTTACCTGGGTGCGCTTCGTTGAGGAACCGGCTTGTCATCCGGCGGTCGCGCTGCTCGCGATGGGTGACGCGCTGCCCCCCGCGGCGATGGCGCTGTTCAGCGAATTTGGCCCGATCAGCTCGATGAACTGGACGGTGAATATGCTGACCGGCGATCCGCAAACCGACGACGGCTGGTGGCTGCTCTCGGCCAAGACCGGCTACGCCCGCCACGGCCTGTCGGTGCAGGACATGATGCTGTGGAACCGTGCCGGCGAGCCGGTGCTGAGCGGTAGCCAGGCGATCGCAATCTACGCGTAGCTATCCGTCGGCCCCCCGCCTTCGCGGGGACGACGAACTACGCGGTCGGCAACGTCACCACGGCATCCAGCCCACCACCCGCACGATTGCGCAGCGTCAGCGTTCCGCCCTCACCCTCGGCAATATCGCGGGCGATCGACAGCCCTAACCCCGAGCCGCCGGTCGCGCGGTTGCGTGATTGTTCGCCGCGCGCGAAGGGCTCCACGAGGGTCCGGATCTGCTCGTCGGTCAGGCCCGGACCGTCGTCCGCCACGACGATGCGCACGTCGCCTTGCCCCTTCTCCACCGATAGCCGCGCGCGCTTGCCATAGGTGGCGGCGTTGTCGATCAAATTGCGCAGCGCGCGGCGCAGGAGCAGCGGGCGCGCCATCACCGCGCCATCGACGGCGGCGGCCACCGTTACATCCTTACCGCGCTCGCGGTAATCGGCGGCCAGTTCCTCGACCAATCCGCGCAGCGCCACCGGTTCGCGACCCTCGGTCCCCGCGCCCGATCGCGCCAACGCCAGGATATCGGTCAGCATCGCCGCCATTTCGTCGATCGACGCGATCATCTTGTCGCGCAGCGCATCGTCGTCGACCTGTTCGACGCGCACCCGCAGGCTCGCAAGCGGCGTTCTGAGATCGTGCCCGACCGCGCCGAGCATCCGGTCCTTGTCCGACAGCATCGTGGCAATCCGAGCGCGATAGGCGTTGAACGCGATGATCAGGTCGCGAACATCCGACGGTCCCTCCTCCTCCAGCGGCATGGCGTCGCGCAGCGCCGGGCTGGCGCGGGCTGCCCGCGTCAGATCGCGCAGCGGCGCCGCAGCGCGCCACGCGATGACCATGATCGGAACGAGCAGCAGGAGGTAGAGCGACAGCGTCTGCCATACCAGAAAGCCCTGCAAACGATTGCCTGTGGTCGGGATGCGACCGCGCACCGCAATATAGCGGCCGTCGATCTGTGCGGATACGATTACGGTCCTGCCAGGAATATTCGGTCGCAGCCGCGGTCGCTGTGGCAATGCCCACGCATCGACCGACTGTGCGGTGATGTCAGCCTCGCCAAGCAAATTTTCGACATAGTCGGCCAGATCGCGCAGCGGGATGGCGCCCGTCGGCAACGGCACCGGATGGTCCGAAACGACAAGCTTCTGGGCGCGGCTGGGGCGTCCGCGCTGACCGGACATCTCGTCCTGCTGCGGCGGCAATTCCCCGCGCCGCGCACGATCGACCGCGTCGATGATCCGCGCCACCGCCATGCCCCCGCCATGCGCCAGCGTCTGTTGTTTCTGACCGCGCACGAGCAGCGCGAAATTGATCGCCTGCGCGGCGAACAGCATCAGCGCGACGGCGAAAACCAGCTGACCGATCAGGCTGCGGGGCCACAACCGGAATTTCACGCCGCGGGTCCCATCCGCTTCACTTCGCAGGCCAGCGTATAACCGCCGCCCCACACCGTCTTGACGATCTGCGGATGCGCGGCATCGACCTCGATCTTCTTGCGCAGCCGACTGACCAGATTGTCGATCGCGCGATCGAAAATTTCGGCCTCGCGTCCGCGCACCAGATCGAGCAGCCGGTCGCGGCTCATCACCTGCCGCGGGTGGCGCACCAGTGCGTGGAGCAGATGATATTCGCCCGACGACAGCGCCACTTCATTGCCCTGGCCATCGACCAGCACCCGCTCGACTTCGCGCAATACCCAGTCGGCAAAGGCATAGCTGGTTCCCCCGGGATCGAGCGCGCGGCCGCCCTGCTGCGTCCGGCGCAGCACGGTGCGGATGCGCGCGACCAGCTCGCGCGGGTTGAAAGGTTTGACCACATAGTCGTCGGCGCCGATTTCCAGCCCGATGATCCGCTCGGTATCCTCGGCCCGCGCGGTCAGCAGGATCACCGGTATAGCGCTCGATTCGCGCAGATGGCGGGTCAGCGACAACCCGTCCTCGCCGGGCATCATGATGTCGCTGACGACCAGATCGATCGTTTGTGCGCGCAGCACCGACCGCGCTTCAGCGGCGCTCGCGGCGGCGGTGACCGCAAAGCCCTGCGCGGTCAGATATTCGCTCAGCGGCTCGCGGATCGACGGTTCGTCGTCGATCAACAGGATACGCGGGTTGCTATTGTCGGTCATTGTCGGTCCGCTGAAAACGCCAAGGTCGCGATGCTAGTTCGCCCACCGGTCGGGCGACCGATGGGCGATAGCTGGCAGGGACCAGCCGCAAAGGCAATGCCGGGAGGGGGAGAAAGCCTGCCCTTTGCCGCCGATCCCTGCCAAATGCTTATTGGGCGGTGGGAGCGGCAGGGGCCGCGCGCTTGGCACGCCATTCGCCGCGCTGTGCCTGGCGTTCGGCAGCCGTGACCTGACCGTCCTTGTTGGCGTCGGCCGCATCGAAGCGGGCAAGCGCCGCGGTCTGGAACTCGGCCTGGCTGATCGCCTTGTCGCCATTGGTGTCGGCCTTACCCATCATGCCGCCGTGCATGGCATGGCGTGCGCCGCGCTTGCCGTGGCCGCGCATACCGTGACGCTTGCCTTCACCGGCGGCGCCAGCTTCGGCGCGCTTTGCCATGCGCTCGGCCCGCTTGGCGACGCGTTCGGCGGTCTGATTGTTCCATTCGGCTTGGCTGATGCTGCCATTGCCATCGGCGTCGAGGGTCGCAAACTTTTTGGCCTGCATTTCGGCGCGTTTCGCGGTGCGATCGGCGGCGTCGATCTTGCCGTCCTTGTTATAGTCCATCTTCGCAAAGCGCTGTGTGGCATGCACCTCGGCTTCGGCACGGGTCAGCGTGCCATTGCCGTCGGTATCGGCCTTGGCGCCGCCAGGGGCGGCGAGAACGGGCGCGGCGATCAGCGCAGCGCCCAACGTGAGGAATGAAATTTTCTTGTACATGCTCAGAACTCCTTCAAGGGATTGTCCGGAACACCGGATCCCGATGAGGAGGTTCTAGGCGTCATTTGTCCCAGCCACTTGCCGGATCGGCGCAAAATTGTCGCAAATTGTCGCAGAACGGCAGCGCGGTTCATCCTGGCGCAACGCAACGACCGCAAACCCGCGATACGGCAAACGAGCGCGCCTATCGATCGAATCCATCGATAAGCGCGCTCGCAAACGTCACCGGCAGAATTTTACGGGCTGACCGGCGAATCCTGATCATCGTCGGAAATCAGCACGATTGCGGTGATCCCGGCCAACAGGCCGACCAGACCAATGATCCAGCTCGAATTGCCTTCCAGACTGCTCTCTCCGGCGACGGGCGACGCCGCCCGGGCTGAGACTGCGGCGGACGCGGCAACAGGTGCCAGTACGGCAGACGATGCCGCCAGGGCGATCACGAATTTTTTGGCGATGCGCATATCATTCTCCATCGGTCGGGCAGAAGGGGGAACCCAACCAACCCCCTGGCGGCGGCGATCGATCCGGGCCTCCGCGGCGTTCGTCGCGTTAATCGGACGGGTCGGCGGGGACGGCCGTTGGCGCCGGCGAAAAAATGGGATTGCGCAGCGGCACGCCGCCGGGTTTATGCAGCGTCACGACAACAGGAGTGACCATGCCCGCATTGCCGACCCGCCGCCTGCTACTGACCGCAGCCAGTTTCGCCCTGCTCGTTCCCGCCGCAACCGCCGCCGAACCCACGCAAGGGACGGCGTGGCTCAACCGCCAGATGGCGGCGCTTGCCGAACGCCATGGCGCCGATGGCTGGCACGTCACACCCAGCGGGCTGCGCTGGCGGCGTATCGCGGGCGACGGCAGCGGCGCCCGCCCCGGCCCGACCGACCGCGTCACCGTCCACTATGTCGGCACCCTCGCCGACGGCACCGAATTCGACAGCTCGATCAAGCGCGGCACGCCAACCACCTTTCCGCTCAACCGCGTGATTCCCGGCTGGCAGGAAGGCGTCGGGTTGATGGGCGTCGGCGACAAGGTCGAACTCGCGATCCCGTACCAATTGGCCTATGGCGCCGAAGGCAAAGGCCCGATCCCCGGCGCCGCGACCTTGTTGTTCACGGTGGAACTGCTGAACGTCGAGACGGCGGGATGATCGGCGGATAGCAGGCTGCGCTCCGACAACAGACGCCTTCACCGCTCACGCTGCTAATATGACGGCGGCGGTTCCTCGCCCGCGGTCGCGCTGGCGAGCAGGAGCAGCCACGCGGTGTGGGGAATCCACTGTTCGATCCAGCGCCAATTTTCGGAGTCCGGCCCTGGCGCAAAGGTGATGCCGCGGCCTTCGTCGCTGGTGTCCGCGCCGGTAATGCCGTTCGACACGCCGCCGCGTACCATGTTGCCCGCGCTTTCGGCGTGCGGCGGATTCCGGGCGCCGAACCCGTAAAGCATACTGAGGTCGTAAGGATTACGGCCCAGGGTCCAGTCGATCTGCGCCTGCGCAAAATCGGCCAGGTCGGGGGCGACGCCGAACGTCTTGTCGGGTTGCGGCGCGGTGGCGCGCCCGCCCAGCACCGCTGCGACCGATAGCGATGCCAGACGGGCGCTTTCTCCCTGCCACCAATAGCCCGTCTCATTGGCGTGCGGCATGAAGAAACCTTCGCGGACGCGCGGATCGCGCGTCTTGGTCGCAAAATCGTAGAGCTGAAACTGCTGACGCGGATAGGCAAAGGGGTTGGCGACGCGGCGGTCGAGTTTGAGCTGCGCATCGAGGACAGCCGTGATCGTCGCCTTGGCGGCAGCGACGCGGTCGGCATCTTTTTCGATCGCGGCATAGCCGACCAGCGCGACCACCGGCAGCCCTGCCTCGGCACCGTGATAGAAGGGGCGGCCGCTATCGTCGCTGCGAAACCAGCCCTTGTCGGTCCACCGCGCGCCAAGCGACGCGGCGCGGACGCGCGCGGCGTCGAGATAGATCGCCTTGCCGGTCGATTCGAAAAGCTCGGTCGCCGCCAACAGCGCGGTATAATCGTCGATGATGTTTTCTTTGCCATCGTCGGCGTAGCGCCAATTATGAACCTGAAGATGCGCGAAGGCGCGCTCGGCATCGGCGAGATACTGATCAGCGGTGAAAGTCCCTCTTGCACCCTGCGCCTTGGCCAGCCGGGCGATGCGCGCCAGCGCCGCTATCGCCGCCCCTCCCCCCTCGCGGAACGCCGCCGCATAGTCGGCCGAATAAACGCCGTCGCGTCCCGTATAGGCGGTGAGCACGCGTTCGGCGCCGGGAGTACCCCAGCGATCGAACACGGTCATGTAGAAATAGCCTTCGGGTGCGAGCAGGCGGTGCAGGAAGTCGGCGCCCCACAGCGCCTCCGCGATCACTTCATCTTCGGCGCCCTGCGCGCGGAAGGCTGCGGGGGCGAGGTCATAGCTTTTGGCCAGCGCCCAGGCCGCAAATCCCGTCTGCTGCGGGTTGAAAAAATTGGCGTAGGACAGGTGCGACAGATATTTGCCATTGTCGCCGCCGGCGTCCTTCCAGCCGCCCCAGACGTCGACAAACGTCTTGCCGCCATACACGCGGATATGGCGATCGGCAGGGTCGGTGTGACGGCTGAGCCGGAAATAGTCGACGAGCGCCGACCCGGCCGTCTTGAACAGCGCCCCATCGGCCAGCACGAAAGCGGGCGATCGGGCGCGGTCTTTGCCGACGGATATTTCGATCGCATATTTCCCAGGTTCTTGGACATGCGAGAAATCGGCGGCGAAATAATGCTTGCCGCTGCCCCATTCGGTAAATTCGGGCAGCTTTTTCAGAGCACCTGACGCTACCGGTTTGCCGTCCCGCAGCAGCGTGAAGCCGCCCGAAGCCGCCGCACCCTGATATTCGACGATCGCGGACTTGCTGCCTGTCCTCTCCAGCGCCACCTGATTGACATGAACCTTGAGGTTATCGGCCCACGCCGCCGTCGCCCAGCCGAGCGCCGCACCAATTGCGACCGCAAATCCAAGCCCGTGTCTCACGCCCGGCATCACTCTCTCCCCCTTTGTCGCCTCGATCAGAAGGTCACGCGAACACGCAGACCATAGCTTCGCGCGTCATTGAGGAACCGCAGGTTGAGCGACGATCCGACCAGTGCTTTCGTCGAAGCCTCTTCGTTCATCAAATTGGATGCCCATGCCTCGAAACGAATGTTGCCGATCGTATAGCCCGCGCCGAGGTTAAGCGTCGCAAAACCCTTCTGCTTGTCGGGGAAGCCGGCTTCCAGCGCCGTCAGCCGCGTGCCGTCGAGGAACACGATGTCATTCTCGTTGAACTGCGACAGATAATAGGATGAGCGATAAGCGAGCAATGCCTGCCAATCGAACTTGCCCGGCCCGGCATCGAAATGCTGCGACAGCCGGGCCGTAATATTGAGTCTGGACGCCAGCGGCAGGTCGTTGCCCTTGAGATTGATCAACGGCGAATTGCCGCCGACGCTGAAATCCTGCGCGCGCGAATCCGCGACCACGCCTTCGGTAATCTTGGTGTCGAGCCACACGAAATTCAGGTCGAGCCCGAAATTTCCGGGCAGTCGAAAGCTCGTTTCGGCTTCGATGCCATAAAGCCGCGATGCGCCGACATTGCGGTTCACCAACGCGAAGCCATTGCATGGCGGCGTCGCAGTGGCGTCGAAGTTGATGCACGTCAGATCCTGCAAGACCTGGTTATTATAGTCATAGTAGAAACCGGTCAGGTTAAAGGTCGCGCGGCGGCCAAAGGCGTCGAAGATATTGCGCGTGCCGACTTCATAGACCAGCACGTCCTCGGGCTTGTATGTTTCGGGGACCAGATCGGCATCGAAACTGTCGTTGAAGCCGCCCGACTTGTGGCCTGTCGACACCTTCGCATAGAGCATCGAGTCATCGCCGACGTCGAGTTCGAGCCCGGCGCGCCAATCGACATAGTTGAACTTCGAACGGCCGAATTGCTGCGTCGGGATCGTCAAATCGGCATAGGTGTGCGCGCCGTCGGCGGGACAATCGACAAAGCCGTTGTCGATATCGGGCCGGTCGAGACAGGTTCCGAGCGGATTGGTGCCGTTCGCGATCGCCTGGATCTGTTGGATCAATGTGTCGCGGCGACCGGGCGTGCTGATCCCCTCGATCAGGAAGCGGGCGCGTTCCTGCGGCGTATCGAGGTTGCGAACGTCGAAATTCGGCCGCTTGAGCCCTGACGGCACAAAACCCTCGGTCCCCAGCCGCGTCGCAAAGCAGCAGGCGAAATCGGCACCGCCCAGCGTCAGCGCCCAGTTGCCGCCGATGCCGTAGCGCGATTTCTTTTCTTCAGTATAGCGCAGACCGCCAAAGATGCGGATGCGGTCGGTCACGTCGAACGTGCCGTCGCCATAGAAAGCGAAGCTCTCGCCCTTGACGTCGGGCATCGTATATTCGGTGCCCGAATAGCAACAATAGCCACGGTCCGCGAGCGAGAAGAAGAAGACCTCCTGATCCTCCTGGAAATAGAAGGCGCCCGCATTCCAGCGGAAACGCTGGTCGGCATTGGCGAAAAGACGCAGTTCATAGACCTGGCTCTTCGACTTGGTTTCCCAAAAGGTGTTGGAAAAATTGTCGTACACGACGGCATCAAGATCGCGCAGCGGATAGGCGATCCCGTCGCTGCTGGCATTGTTCTGCTGGAAATGGACCGAACGATAGCTGCCGCTGGCCTCGGCAGAAAAGGTGCCGAAATCATACATGATCTTGCCCTGGACACCCCAAAGCTCGTTGGTCATTTCACCCTGCGGACCGCGATAGACGACGTCCTTCAGTTTCAGCCGGTCCGCGGTGAGGCCGCTGTCGGTGACCGCTCCCCAGATGCTCGAGCCGGGATAGCCCGTCCCCGTTTCCTTGCCATAGTCGCCGATCAGCGAGACGCTCAGCGCATCGCTCGGCTCCCACAACAGCGACAGGCGACCGGCGTAATTTTCTTCCAGCCCCGCGGGTTTGAGATTGCGCGCCTCTGCACCGGTCGACGCGTTGCGATAACCGAAGTCCTTGTTGACATAAACGCCCGCGACCCTGGCCGCGAAGGCCTCCCCCAGCGGCACGTTAAGCGCCCCCTCGGCGCCATAGGACGAGCGATTTGAAATCTCGGCCTGTGCATAACCGCCGAGTTCGCCAAGCTTGGGCTTGGCCGAAATGATATTGAGCGTTCCGGCGAGCGCGTTGCGGCCATAAAGCGTGCCTTGCGGCCCCTTGCTCACTTCGACCCGCTCAAGGTCGTAGAACATGACCCCCAGCCCGCGCGGCCGCGGGATATAGGTGCCGTTCAGATGCGGTGCCGCCGCGGGATCGCCAAGCTCGGTGTTGTTCGCCGATCCCACCCCGCGGATGAAGATGTCGACATTGCCTTCGGCGTTCGAGATGTTGAGGCCGGGGACCGCCACCTGCAGATTGCGTAGATCGGCGATGCCATCCAGACGCAACCGGTCGGCGGTGAACGCCTGCACGACACCCGACACATCCTGCAAGTTCTGCTCGACGCGGTTGGCGGTGACGATGATTTCGTCCGAAGCGGGCGACGCGGGCGCCTCCTGAGCCGCCGCTCGGTCCGGCTGGACCGCCAGTCCGATCGCCGCGCATGCCGTGCCGAGCCACAGGTTGCGACGAACATTGACGATAGAATTCTTAAGCTGGCCCCGCATGCCTACCTCCCTTGCTGGATCGTGTCCGGCGTTCATCGCCGGCCATCCTTTGGTCGATCACAGGATCGTCGGCACCCGTTCCGACGGGCCGCGAACGACATCTGATTCTGGCGCAACTTAAGCGCACCCATCGCGGCCTGTCAATATTACTTCTATTGGATGTTTTTATTTATTTGCTCAAACGCGCAGTCATCGATCCCGTTCAGCGGTTTAAAAACGGGACGCGCGCTGCGGCCGAGGTTCGCCAAGGATCTTGTTGACGTCGAGCCGGTCCTGTCGCTCGTGAAGGAGCAAGTCGAACCGCGGCGAGAGCATCTCGTGGATCGGCAGCACCGCCGCGCCAAGGATCGAGCTGTCCTCCTGATGTTCCGACAGCATGATCCGTGGCGGAGCGCCCGCCACGCCGCTGCGCACCGAATGACAGAGCGGCATGGCGAGCGCAACGACCCGCTCGGCAAGCGCGCGGGGGGCCGATCCACCGATCACGATGGTGGAGGGATCGAGCATATTCTCGATAATGCACACCGCACTGCGCAAATGCGTCGCCGCTTGTGTGCACCACTCCGTCAGCCGCGGGTCATCTTCGGCGATCAACGCGCCGATTTCCGATTGGCTCAGCTCGTCATCGGGGGTTCCGCGGATGAATTCCGAGAGCGAGTGCAACGATAGATAGCGTTCGAGACAGCCATGGTTGCCGCAATAGCAAGCCTTCCCGTCCGGGACGATCGGGATGTGGCCAATCTCGGTGGCGTTGCCGTTGGCGCCGCCATGGGCGCTTTTGTTGATGACCAGCGTGCCGCCAAGACCGACGCCGAAATGAAGGTAGAAAAAGCCGTCGAGACTCTGCGCGACCCCGAAAAGCGACTCGCCCAGCGCGCCGGCGACGCTGTCGATATTGTGAAAGACATGAAAGCCGGTGGCGCGCCGGATCTGGTCGAGAATGGAGAGGTTCGTCCATCCCTCCAGCGCGGTCGGGCCGACGAAGCTGAGGTCAGGCACGTCGAATGGCCCAGGCAACGCCACGCCGACACCCCAGATCCGCTGCGCGTCCGACGAACGACGCGACAGATCGCGGACGATCGCCACGACGGCCTCCAGCGTCGCGCGCTGGTCGCGCGCGTCCACATCCTGTTCGACGCGATGAAGTACTTCGCCCACCAGATTGACCAGGGCCGCGGTGACGCGGCGCGGCTCCAGACTGATGCCGATCGAATCGCCCCCACGCGGATTCAACGTGTAGGCCATGGGCGGCTGACCGCGCGATTTCGCGCCGGTAATCCGTTTGGAAACGATCAGCCCCAGCGATTCGAGATCCTGCGTGATATTCGCCACGGTTTGCGGGCTGAGCGACACCAGGTCGATGATATCCTTGCGCGCCACTTCTTTCTGTCGGCGGATAACATCGAGCACGATACGGCGATTATAAGGAGCGCTCGATTGCTGCGTAGCTCCCCTGCTGGTCATATTCCTGCGCTCCATGCTCCAAACCATCCGGGTCTTTACGGAATGCAGCCGGTCAACGCCAGCAATTGAATTCTTCTATCCGATAGATTTAATAATTGACACGTGCGGGGATGATCGACCACAATCAGGTCAACGGCCGCCAAGGTCATCGGGGAGGATATCGGGACAGCCGCGCGCTGCCCGGGGCCTGATCCGCAAAGCAGATCGAGCAGAACCGGTTCATGACCCAAAACGACGACGCCACCCCCGGCCTGACCATCATCGGCGACATTTGCATCGACCTGATCCTGGGAACCGTCGACGGCTGGCCGACGATCGGCACCGAGACCTTGATGGAACGCAGCGAGATGCGTGCGGGCGGGTCCGCGGGCAACACCGCGCTCGCGATGCGTTACCTTGGCACGCCGTGTCGCCTCTTATCCGAAGTCGGAAATGACTCCTTCGGCGGCTGGCTGGCGCAGCAATTTGCCGATGTCAGCACCGACTTGCAGGCATGCGACGCCGCGACGTCGATTTCGACCGGCATCATTCACCGCTGCGGCGAACGCACAATTTTTACCACGCGCGGCCATCTTGAAAAGCTGTGTTGGCCGGCCATCGCCCGGCAGGTTGAGGCCGCGCCCTTTCCGGGCGCTATCGCGCTGTTGACCGGGGTATTTCTGCTGCCGCGGATGCGCGCGGCGTATCGCGACCTCATCGCAACGCTGCGCAGCCTGGGCTATCAGATCGCGCTCGACACGGGGTGGCCTTCCGGCGGCTGGAGCGCAGCGACGCGGGACGAAGTGCTTGGCTGGGTCGCGGCCAGCGACCATGTCCTGCTGAACGAAATCGAGGTCACGGCCCTCGCCGGGGAAAATGACCTCGACCGCGCGATGCAGCGGCTTGCGCCCGCTCTGCGCCCCGGCGCGACGCTTATCGCAAAGACCGGTCCAAAAGGCGCCGTCGGCCTGCAAGCGGGAAATCGCGTCGTCGGCGTCGCCCCGCCGGTGCAGCCATTCGACACCATTGGCGCGGGCGATTCGTTCAACGCCGGCTATCTCGATGCCCGGCTGCGCGGCGCTTCGCTGGCTGATGCACTCCATGCGGGTTGCCAGACCGCGGCGCGGGTGATCGCGCGCTTTCCGCGCCAGGCGATCCGGCACGGCGAACTCGCGGCTGCCAACGCGCTGACGGAGTCCTGATAGACAAAGAATATTCGGTTGCGGGGAGAGGGAAATGGCCAATCGAACGCTGGTGGTTTGCTATATATTGATCGTCTGGTTCGCGATCTCGTTCGTGACCAACATCATCGGCCCGCTGATGCCCGTCATCATCAAGGATTTCGGGCTCAGCCTGACGCTGGCCGGGTTCCTGCCCTTCTCCTTCTTTCTGGCCTATGGCGTGGTTTCGATCCCCGCTGGCATCATGGTGGAACGGGCGGGTCCCAAACTGACCCTGCTCACCGCCTTATGCCTCAACCTGACGGGCGCGCTGATCTTTGCGCTTATGCCCAGCTATGGCGTGGCCGTCGGCGCGCTTTTCGTGATCGGCATCGGCATGGCGATGCTGCAAGTGGTGATCAATCCGCTGATGCGCACGGCGGGCGGCGAAGCGAATTTCGCCTTCTTCTCGGTGATGGGTCAGCTTGTTTTTGGTCTGGCCTCGTTCGTGAGCCCACTTGTCTTCGCCGCCATGATGGCGCGTGGTGTCCAGGATCGGACGCTGTTGGGCCTGCCGGCGACCGACCCCGCCTGGATCGCACTCTATTGGCTGTTCGGCGCAATTTTTGCGGCGCTGATCATGGTCACGATGTGGATGCGCGTTCCGCACATCGTCCTGAAGGCCGACGAGCGCGCGGGAACCGCCCTCGCCTACCGGAAATTATTCGCCGACCGCAAGGTCCGCCTCTTCTTTCTGGCGATCGCCGCCTATGTCGGGACCGAGCAGAGCCTTGCCAACTGAATGTCGCAATTTCTCGCGACCTATCACGGCGTCGCACCCGAGACCGACGGTGCGCGGGCAGTCGCGATGTTCTGGGGCTGGATGGTGATCGGATGCGCGGCGGGACTGGTCTTGCTGAAGCTGATCGATTCAAAACTGGTGCTGCGCCTCGCGGCCATCGCGGCCATCGCCTGTGTCGCGGTCGCGCTGTTCGGCGGGCGGGAGGCTTCGTTGTTGGCGTTCCCTGCAACGGGCCTCTGCATTTCGGTGATGTTCTCGATCATCTTTGCATTGGCACTGAATTCGGTGGCGCACGATCATGGCGCATTTTCGGGAATTTTGTGTACCGGCATATTGGGGGGCGCGATCGCGCCGCTGGTCGTCGGGATCCTTGGCGAATGGCTGGGACTGAAAGCCGCCCTGCTGATCGTTTTCGCCATGTTGGGTTTCATTCTCAGCGTCAGCATCTGGGCCGAACCGCTCACCCGCAATCGGACGATCGACCTGCGAAAGCGACCGCGCGCAGCAAGCGTGCCCGAAGGTCCGAACCAATGATTGCCGAACGATCGCTCATGCATTGCGAGGCAGCCGACGCTCCCGCAGTCGTGGCCGCGCAGCTTGCCAGAGCTGCGGATGACATCGAGCCGCTGGCGCGGCGCCTGCGCGCCGCCAGCCCGCATATCGTCGCCACTTGCGCCCGGGGCAGTTCCGATCATGCCGCCACCTTCGCCAAATATCTGATCGAGACGCGCCTCGGCATCCCGGTCGCCTCGGCGCCGCCGTCGACAAGCTCGATCTATCACATCACGCCCAAGCTGGCGGACGCGCTGTGGATTGCGATTTCGCAATCGGGAAAAAGCCCCGACCTGCTCGCCGCCTCCCGCGCGGCGGCGGGGGTCGGCGCGCGGACGGTGGGACTGATCAACACGCCCGGCGCCCCGCTGTCCGACGTCGTCGACACGGTAATTCCGATCGGTGCTGGCGCTGAATTGTCGGTGGCGGCAACCAAAAGTTACATCGCAACGCTTTCTGCGCTGGCCAATCTGGTAGCGCGCTGGAGCGGCGATCGCGCGCTGGCGGACGAGCTGGTGTCGATGCCCGAGAAGCTGGCGGCGGCATGGGAACTCGACTGGTCGCCGCTCGCCGATGGCCTTGCGGAGGCGCGCGGGCTGTATGTCATCGGGCGCGGACCGGGTCTGGGCATCGCGCAAGAGGCCGCACTCAAATTCAAGGAAACCTGCGGCCTGCACGCCGAGGCCTTTAGCGCCGCCGAGGTTCGCCACGGCCCGATGGCGCTGATCGGACCCGACTTCCCGCTGCTCGTCTTTCGCCAGAGCGACCAGAGCGCGGAAGGCATTGATCGGCTCGTGACCGAGGTGCGCGGCCGCGGGGGCCGGGTGTATGTCGTCGGCGGGGCGGCGCCGGAGACGATCGGGTTGCCGACGGTCGGCAGCCATCCGGCACTCGAACCCATCCTGCAGATCCAGTCCTTCTACCGCGCCGTCAACGCGCTCGCCATCCAGCGGGGACATGATCCGGACAACCCGCGCCATTTGCGCAAGGTCACCGAAACCGTTTAACCCCCCCATCGCGGCAGTTTAGGCAGATGCCGATCTGATCGCACGATATGGAGACATACGCTGCGAGCAATTAGCGAGCTTGCGCGACCGAGGGGAATGCCGGGGATCTGAAAATCCCGATAGCTGACGATTTTCAGAAGGCGTCCCGGGACTGAGAGATCAGCAGGCAGCGGCTGGAGCGGGTAGCGGGAATCGAACCCGCCTAGCTAGCTTGGAAGGCTAGAGCATTACCACTATGCTATACCCGCTCACCCAAGGTCGGCGGCGATTGCCATTTCGCTTGGCGCGCGTCAAGCGCCGCGTCGGGTGCGGCATTGAGAACATCGTGGCAACATGCTAAGTCGCTTGGGTGGAAAACGCCGCAGACCTTGCCGCCGAGCCCGCGACGGACGCTCCGGTTCGCAAGATCATTCATGTCGACATGGATGCCTTTTATGCGTCGGTCGAACAGCGCGACGATCCGGCGCTGCGCGGCAAGCCCGTGGCGGTTGGCGGATCGTCACGGCGCGGGGTGGTTGCGGCGGCGAGTTATGAGGCGCGCAAGTTCGGCGTGCGCTCGGCCATGCCCAGCGTTACCGCCAAGCGCCAATGTCCCGAGCTGATTTTCGTGCCGCCGCGGTTCGACGTCTATCGCGACATCTCGCATCAGATCCGCGCCATTTTTCGCGACTATGCCGACGAGGTCGAGCCGCTGTCGCTCGACGAGGCGTATCTGGACGTCAGCGCCGACAAGGCCGCGCTGGGCAGCGCGACCGCGACCGCCAGGCTGATCCGTCGCCGCATTCGCGAAGAAACCGGCCTCACCGCGTCGGCGGGGGTATCCTACAACAAGTTCATCGCGAAACTGGCGTCCGACCAGAACAAGCCCGACGGGTTGACCGTCATCCCGCCGGGCAAGGGTGCGGCGTTCGTCCAGACGCTGTCGATCCGCCGTTTCCACGGCATCGGCCCGGTCACCGCCGCCAAGATGGAAGGGCTTGGCATCTTTTCGGGTGCCGATCTGGCGGACAAAGACCCGCTGTGGCTCGCCGAAAATTTCGGCAACAGCGCCGAATGGCTGTACAATCTGGCGCACGGCATCGACCATCGCCGCGTCAAATCGCACCGCCCGCTGAAGTCGCTCGGCGGAGAGCGGACCTTTTTCAACGATCTGATCACCGACACCGAAATCCGCGAGGCGCTCGCGCATGTCTGCACCGTGGTGTGGGACCGCGCGGCAAAGAAGGGCGCGCGCGGGCGGACGGTGACGCTGAAGCTGCGCTACGCCGATTTCCGGACGATCACGCGGGCGAAATCGATGCCCGCCCCGATCCATGACGGCGCGGCGCTGCTGGCGGCGGGCGAAGCGATACTGGCGCCGCTGTTGCCGACCGAACAGGGGATCAGGTTGCTGGGGCTGACGCTGAGCAAGTTCGAGGGGGAAGAAGATGAGGCGGATGGTGCGGTCAATGCTGAAGCCGCCGATCTGCTCAGCCTCTTGTAGCCGTCATTGCGATCGTAGCGAAGCAATCCAGAGCGGTGTACTCTACTCTGGAATGCTTCGCTGCGCTCGCAATGACGGAGATATCTACTCCGTCAACGCGCCCAAACGCCGCTCCTTGGTCGCGGTGAACCGAATATCCGGATTGCGCTGGGTGATATAGCCCACTTCCCAGCCGTCCTTCGCCATGAAAACCGGCGCGCCGTCGCGATCGGTGGCGCTCGCGCCGCGGTGTTCGGACTGGAACGCTTTCAGTTTCGCGGCGTCGTCGCTGGCGATCCAGCGCGCGGTTTCCCACGGCGACTGCTCCAGCTTCGCTTCGACCTTATATTCGGCGTCGAGGCGGCTGATCAGCACTTCCAACTGCAACTGCCCGACGACCCCGACGATCATGTTCGAGCCGATTTCGGGGTAGAAAACCTGGATGATCCCCTCCTCGGCCATGTCGTCGAGCGCCTTGCGGAGCTTCTTGGTCTGGGTCGGATCGACGAGCGCGACACGGCGCAGCAATTCGGGCGCGAAGTTCGGCAACCCGGTGATCGTGATGTCGGTGCGTTCGGACAGCGTATCGCCGACGCGCAGCGTACCATGGTTGGGAATACCGATGATGTCGCCGGGAAAGGCCTCCTCGGCCATTTCGCGGTCCTGCGCCAGGAACAGCATCGGGCGGCTGATCGCGATCGCCTTGCCAGTCCCACCCTGCATCAAGCGCATCCCGCGTTCGAACTTGCCCGAACAGAGCCGCATGAAGGCGATGCGGTCGCGGTGCGCGGGGTTCATATTGGCCTGCACCTTGAACACAAAGCCGGTAACCGCGTTGTCGGTCGGTGCGACTGGCGCCGGTTCGGCGGGCTGTGGCTGTGGCCCCGGGGCGTGGTTGGCGAGCGCCGACAGCAGGTCGACGACGCCAAATTCCTTCAGCGCCGACCCGAAATAGACCGGGGTCAGGTCGCCGTTGCGATACGCCGCGGCGTCGAACTCCGCATAGCAGGCCGACGCCAGCTCGGTTTCTTCCTTAAGGTGCGCCAGCGCGTCGGCGCTGATTTCGGCGGCCAGCGCCGGATCGTCGAGCCCGGTGACCTTGGCGCGGTGGCCTTCGTACATCCGCGACGCATCGGCGCCGGGCTTCATGATCGCCGGGTCGACGAGATCGTAAATCCCCTCAAACTGTCCGCCCATGCCCGCGGGCCAGTTCATCGGCGTCACGTCGAGCGCGAGCCGGTCGGCCACCTCATCGAGCAGTTCGAACGGGGGCAGGCCTTCGCGGTCGACCTTGTTGATGAACGTGATGATCGGCACCGAACGCAGGCGGCACACCTCGAACAGCTTCAGCGTCTGCGGCTCGATGCCCTTCGCGGCGTCGATCACCATCACCGCGCTGTCGACCGCGGTCAGGGTGCGATAGGTGTCTTCACTGAAATCCTCGTGTCCCGGGGTGTCGAGCAGGTTGAACACCAGACCGGCATGTTCGAAGGTCATCACCGACGAAGTAACCGAAATTCCGCGCTGCTGTTCGATCTTCATCCAGTCCGACCGCGCCCGCCGCGCCGCGCCGCGCGCCTTGACCTCGCCGGCAATATGAATCGCGCCGCCCGCGACGAGCAATTTCTCGGTCAGCGTCGTTTTACCCGCGTCGGGGTGCGAGATGATGGCAAAGGTGCGGCGTTCGGGATGCGTCTGGGACATGGCGCGCGCCTAGCAGCGGCGCGGCAATGTGGGAAGGCCTGGTAAGCCGCTGCCCGCGGGCCGCGAAACGCTTCATGCACAAAAAGCCCCGCCGGATTGCTCCGGCGGGGTCATTTTTTCCGTAGGGGCCGTGCGGCTTATGCCGCGCCGTGCGCCAGCGCCGCGAGGAGCAGGATCGCCACGATGTTGGTGATCTTGATCATCGGGTTCACCGCCGGACCCGCGGTATCCTTGTACGGATCGCCGACGGTGTCACCAGTGACAGCAGCCTTATGGGCCTCGCTGCCCTTGCCGCCGTGGTTGCCGTCTTCGATGTACTTCTTGGCATTGTCCCATGCGCCGCCGCCCGAGGTCATCGAGATGGCGACGAACAGACCGCCAACGATCACGCCGAGCAGAAGTGCGCCAAGCGCTTCCAGTGCGGCCGCCGGTCCTGCGACCGCGCGGATCACGAAGAACACCACGATCGGCGCCAGCACCGGCAGCAGCGACGGGATGATCATCTCCTTGATCGCTGCCTTGGTCACCAGATCGACGGTGCGCGCATAGTCGGGCTTGCTTTCATAGGTCATGATGCCGGGGTTGTTCTTGAACTGGTCGCGAACATCCTTGACCACCTCACCCGCCGCGCGGCCGACCGCGGTCATCCCCATCGCACCGAACAGATACGGCAGGAGCGCGCCGAGCAGCAGCCCGACGATGACATAGGGCGACGATAGCGAGAAAGTCAGCGGCTCGGTCAGCCCCAGCGCCGCCGAATATTCGGTGATGTCGGCGGTGTAGGTGCCGAACAGCACCAGCGCCGCCAGACCCGCCGAACCGATGGCATAGCCCTTGGTCACCGCCTTGGTCGTGTTACCCACCGCGTCGAGCAGATCGGTCTTTTCGCGCACCGAATCGTCGAGGCCCGCCATTTCGGCGATGCCGCCGGCATTGTCGGTGACCGGACCATAAGCGTCGAGCGCAACGACCATGCCGGCCAGCGCCAGCATCGCGGTCGCCGCAAAGGCGATCCCGATCAGCCCCGCCAGCATATAGGCGATGATGATCCCGGCGCAGATCACCAGCGTCGGCAGCGTGGTCGATTCCAGGCTGATCGCCAGACCCTGGATGACGTTCGTGCCATGACCGGTTTCCGACGCCTTGGCGATCGAGCGCACCGGACGATAGTTGGTGCCGGTGTAATATTCGGTGATCCAGATGATCAGCCCGGTGATGATCAGCCCGAGCAGCGAGCAATAGAATAGCGAACGACCGTTGAAATCGGTGCCCGGGATCAGCGCTTCCATGCTGCCCAACGCATATTGCGTCGAGAACCAGATCGCCGGGATCGACAGGATCGCGGTGACCAGGAAGCCCTTGTACATCGCGCCCATGACATTGGTCCCGCTGCCGAGACGGACGAAATAGGTACCGATGATCGAGGTGACGATGCAGACGCCGCCCATCAGCAGCGGCAGGCTCATCAGTGGCACGAGCATATCGCCCGCGCCCTTCAGCAGCAGCGCCATCAGCACCATGGTGGCGCCGACGGTGACGACATAGGTTTCGAACAGGTCGGCGGCCATACCGGCGCAATCGCCGACATTGTCACCGACGTTATCGGCGATCACCGCGGGGTTGCGCGGGTCATCTTCGGGGATTCCGGCTTCGACCTTGCCGACCAGGTCGGCACCGACGTCGGCGGCCTTGGTAAAGATACCGCCGCCCAGACGCGCGAAGATCGAGATCAGCGACGCACCGAACGCCAACGCGACGAGCGCATCGACGACCGTGCGGTCCTCACCGCCAACGGTGTAGCCACCCGGGCCGATCAGATACCAGAAAAAGACCGAAATCGCGAGGAGCGCGAGCCCCGCCACCAGCAGGCCGGTGATCGCCCCGGCGCGGAACGCCATGGTCAGCCCCGACTGCAAACCGGTCTGCGCCGCGGCCGCGGTGCGGACGTTCGCCTTCACCGAGATGTTCATGCCGATGTAACCGGCGACCCCCGACAGGACAGCGCCGATGACAAAGCCAGTCGCCGAAATCGCGCCGAGGAACAGCCCGACAAGGATGGCGACAACGACGCCGACGATGGCGATGGTGCGATATTGGCGGCCCAGATAGGCCTTGGCGCCTTCCTGAATGGCGCCAGCAATTTCCTGCATCTTTTCATTACCCGCCGAGGCACTGAGCACCTGACGCGAGGTAATGAAGCCATAGAGCACGGCGATAAGGCCGCACGCTATCGCGATCATAACCGGATCAATCATGAATTTCCTTCCCCATTGAACGGGGCGGACCCAGTGAACAGTCGAGCACGTCCGACTTATGATTGCCGGTTCGCCCTCTCCCCTGATGCGACCGCCCCAATATTTGGACGCCGCGTTATGGGAAGAAAGAAAGCCTAGGGCAAGCCCGGTTTTTCGGCACTTTTGTAACGCTCTCGCGTCAATGTGTGAAACCGAGACGATCGGGCAGCGCAATCCGCTGGGCGCGGTGGGTGAGCACCAGCCCCTCACCCACCCCGGCGTGGCCGATCAGGGTCGCCGTGACATTCAATCCCGCCGCAATCTCGCGGATCGCACCCGCGGCGCCGGGATCGGCGGCAAACAACAGCTGGTAATCGTCACCAGCGCTGGCCGCGGCGAGCCGCGTGTCGACCACATCCGGCCGCACCGCGAGCAGCGCCGCCGACAGCGGCACCGTCTCCAGCATCAGCACCAACTCGCACCCGCTCGCCGCCGCCATCCGCTGCGCATCGATCAGCAGGCCGTCGGACACATCCATCATAGCATGGACGTGCGGGACGACCGCTTGCCCGAAAGTCAGCTGCGGCTGCGGACGGCGGTAGGCGGCAAGGCAGGTCTCGTTCGCTGCTTCCTGCCCCAGCCGCATCGCGAGCCCCAGTCCGGCGTTGCCGATCGTGCCGGTTACCCACAGCTGGTCGCCGGGCCGCACGCCGCTTCGCGAGGGCGACCCGCCCGGCGGTGCGCGGCCGATCGCGGTCAGGCCGAAACTGCGCGGCGCGCCCGCAGGAACGCGCACCGTGTCGCCGCCGAGCAGGATGACGCCGAAGCGGCGCAGCGCCAGATCAAGCCCCTCGACAAACGCCGCATCCCATTCGTCGTCGCCCAGGCTGTAGCCGACCAGCACGGCCAGTGGCGCCGCACCCTTGGCGGCAAGGTCGGAGAGATTCACCGCAACCAGTTTCCACGCGACATCCTGCGGCGTGTCATCGGGCAGGAAATGGATACCCTCGACGATCATGTCGTGGGTCAGGACCAGCCCCTCCCACTCTGCGGCATCGTCGGCCAGCCCGCGTGCGGCGGGGTCGATCGCGATGGCGCGCAGGCGATCGATGAAATCGGTTTCGGACATGCGCTATCCTCTCGTCCGAATAAATGTGCTCAAATTCCGTTCGTGTCGAGCGAAGTCGAGACA
>JAFAGN010000181.1 GCA_023422695.1 Pseudomonadota bacterium | reverse complement strand
GGGCCCCGCGCGCCGGCCGCCGGGAGGGGAAATCTCGCCGACGTGGAACCCCTCCACCACCGCCTGCGGCGGCGGTCCCCCTCCCCAACGCTTCGCGATGGGGAGGATCGGGTCTCTTGTCCGCCGTCAGTTCTTGGCTTTATCCACCAGCTGGTTCTTGGCGATCCACGGCATCATCGCGCGCAGTTCGCTGCCGACCTGTTCGATCGGATGCGCCGCGGCGGCCTTGCGGCTGGCCTTCAGTTCGGGCTGGCCGGCCTGGTTGTCGAGGACGAAATCCTTGACGAAACGGCCCGACTGGATGTCGGCAAGGACGCGCTTCATTTCCTTCTTCGTTTCGTCGGTGATGATGCGCGGGCCGGTCTTGATGTCGCCATATTCGGCGGTGTTGCTGATCGAATAGCGCATGTTGGCGATGCCGCCTTCATAGAGCAGGTCGACGATCAGCTTGGTTTCGTGGAGGCATTCGAAATAGGCCATTTCGGGGGCGTAACCCGCCTCGACCAGCGTTTCGAAACCCGCCTGGATCAGGTGGGTGATGCCGCCGCACAGCACCGCCTGTTCGCCGAACAGGTCGGTTTCGCACTCTTCCTTGAAGGTGGTTTCGATGATGCCGCTGCGGCCACCACCCACTGCGGACGCGTAGCTGAGGGCGAGCGCCTTGGCATAGCCGTTGCCGCTGTTGCCCGCGGCTTCCTGCGCGACCGCGATCAGGCAGGGGACGCCGCCGCCCTTTTGATATTCGCTGCGCACCGTGTGGCCCGGACCCTTGGGGGCGACCATGAACACATCGATGTCGGGGCGCGCTTCGATCAGGCCGAAGTGGATGTTGAGCCCGTGCGCGAAGGCGAGCGCGGCGCCGGGCTTCATGTGGGGGCCGAGGTCGTCGGCGTAGATTTTCGCCTGATGCTCATCGGGCGCAGCGACCATGATGACGTCGGCCCATTCGGCGGCTTCCTTGTTCGACAGCACCTTGAAGCCCGCGGCTTCGGCCTTTTTGGCGGTCGCCGACCCGGCGCGGAGCGCGATCGCGACTTCACCGACGCCGCTGTCGCGCAGGTTCTGCGCGTGCGCGTGACCCTGGCTGCCATAGCCGACGACGGCGACCTTCTTGCCCTTGATCAGATCCTGGTCGGCGTCGCGATCGTAATAGACTTGCATGTTCTTTCCCTATTCTTCTTTCGTCACCCCGGACTTGATCCGGGGTCCCGCTGCTCACCGTTGCTGAGCGGGACCCCGGATCAAGTCCGGGGTGACGATCGTTGAGACCCTAAACGTAAACCCTAGATCGCCTCCGCCCCGCGGCCGATGGCGACAACGCCGGTGCGGCCGACTTCGACCAGCCCGCATTCGCGCATCAGCGCGATGAAGCGGTCGACCTTGTCGCTCGTTCCGGTGATTTCGAAGATGAAGCTGGTCAGCGTCGTGTCGACCACCTTGGCGCGAAACACGTCGGCCATGCGCAGCGCCTCGATGCGCTTGTCGCCGGTGCCCGCGACCTTGACGAGCGCGATCTCGCGCTCGACATGCGCGCCGCCGTCGGCAAGGTCGGTGACCGAGTGGACGGGGACGAGCCGGTCGAGCTGCGCGATGATCTGGTCGATCACCGGCGGCGGGCCGTTGGTGACGATGGTGATGCGCGACAGCGCGTGATCGGCGCTGATGTCGGCGACGGTCAGGCTTTCGATATTATAGCCGCGCGCGGAGAACAGCCCGGTGATCTTGGCCAGGATGCCCGCCTCGTTGTCGACGGTGACGGCGAGCACATGGCGCTCACCCGCTTCGGTTTTGATTTTCATGATGCAAACCTTCCCCTCTCCCCTTGCGGGAGAGGGATGTGGAGACTTGGCAGCTTGCTGCCTAGTCGGAGCTGGGTGAGGGGTTTGCGCGCCATCGGCGCGCGCGATCCGGCGGATCGCTCCCCCTCTCTAAGACTTGCTAGGCGGCAAGCCGCCAAGCCAAGTCTTTTCTCCCCCTCCGAGGGGGAGAAGATTTGTCCGGTATGTCGCATCACACCAGTGCTTTCGCTTCGTCGTCCATCGTGCCGGTGACGTCGCTCGGCTGGAGGAGCATTTCGGTGTGGGCGGCTCCTGACGGGATCATCGGGAAGCAGTTGGCGAGCTGCGCGACGCGGCAGTCGACGATCACCGGGCCGGGGGTGTCGATCATCCGCTGGATGCCGCCCTCAAGCTCGCCGAGCGTGTCGATGCGCAGGCCGGTCCATCCGTAAGCATCGGCGAGCTTCACGAAATCGGGCAGGCTGTCCGAATAGCTGTTCGAATAGCGGCTTTCGTAAGTCAGTTCCTGCCACTGGCGGACCATCCCCATCCACTGGTTGTTGAGGATGAAGATTTTCACCGGCAGGCGGTACTGGCTGACCGTCCCCATTTCCTGGATGTTCATCTGGAGCGAGGCTTCGCCTGCGACGCAGATGACGAGACGGTTGGGGTGCGCAATCTGCGCCCCGACCGCGGCGGGGAAGCCATAGCCCATCGTGCCGAGCCCGCCGCTGGTCAGCCAGCGGTTGGGGGCCGAGAAGCCGAAATGCTGCGCCGCCCACATCTGATGCTGACCGACCTCGGTCGTGATGATCGGGTCGCGACCGCGCGTCGCGTCGAACAGCGCCTTGACCGCGCGCTGCGGCATGATGTCGGCGCCGGCGTCGGTCTTTTCGGGGAAGTCGAGGCAGCGCGTCGCGCGCCAGCCATCGACGCGGCGCCACCATTCGCCAAGGTCGCGCGCCTTGTGGCCCTTGTCGGCCCACGCTGCGATCAGCGCGTCGAGCGCGCGGCCGGCGTCGCCGACGATCGCAACGTCGATCGGCACGATCTTGTTGATCGAACTGCGGTCAATGTCGATGTGGATCTTTTTGGAATCGGGTGAAAAGGCGTCGAGGCGGCCGGTCACGCGGTCGTCGAAGCGGGCGCCGACCGCGATGATCAGGTCGGCGCGGTTCATCGCCATATTGGCCTCGAACGTGCCGTGCATCCCGAGCATGCCAAGCCATTTCGGATCGTCGCACGGAAAGGCGCCAAGCCCCATCAGGGTCGAGGTGACCGGCGCCCCGGTGAGCGAGGCGAGCTGGCGCAGCGCCGCACTGGCATCGGGCCCGGCGTTGATCACGCCGCCGCCGGTGTAGAAGATCGGCCGCTCGGCCGCGGCGATCAGGTCGATCGCCTGCGCAATCGCATCGGCGTCGGGATCGACCTGCGGACGATAGCTTTTGTGCTGGATCTTTTCAGGGACGATATATTCGCCGGTCGCGACCTGCACATTTTTGGGGATGTCGATCACGACCGGTCCGGGGCGGCCGTGGGTCGCGATATGAAAGGCCTCGTGCAGGATCGGTCCGAGCCGTTCGGGGTCCATCACCAGATAATTATGCTTGGTGCAGTGGCGCGTGATGCCGACGGTGTCGCATTCCTGAAACGCGTCGGTGCCGATCAGCGCGGTCGACACCTGCCCGGTCAGGACGACCATCGGGATCGAATCCATCAGCGCATCGGTGATCCCGGTGACGGCATTGGTCGCACCGGGGCCGGAGGTGACGAGGACGACGCCGGGCTTGCCGGTCGATCGCGCATAGCCCTCTGCCGCATGGGTCGCCGCCTGTTCATGGCGGACGAGGATATGCTGAATTGTCGGGTGCTTGAACAGCGCGTCGTAAATCGGAAGCACCGCGCCGCCCGGATAGCCGAACACCGTATCGACCCCAAGGTCGACCAGCGCCTGAACCACCATGTCGGCACCGCTCATTTCCGTCACGACGAAACTCCTTTCAGCACAAAAACGCAGCGCTTGTGCGCTGCAACAGGGTTGCGGGCAATAGGTGTATGATTCTATCCTGTCAACAGTCTTTCACGTAATATAATTGCTAATTCATTCACGGAATCGTTGTTTAGTGACTCTGTGTGGCGAGGCCAGTCGGCGGGTGGCTGGTTGCGGAACCAGGTATATTGGCGCTTGGCATATTGGCGGGTGGCGGCCTGGGTGAGGGTGAGCGCTTCGTTGCGGTCGACGGCGCCGGTCAGATAGGCGGCGATCTGCGGAACCCCGATCGCGCGCATCGCGGGAAGGTCGGGGTCGAGGCGGCGCGCGAGCAGCGCTTCGACCTCGGCAATTGCGCCGCCGTCGAACATCTGGTTCAGCCGCTGGTCGCAGCGGTCGCGCAGCCACTCGCGCGGCGGCAGCAGGATCAGCGGGGCGAGGGCGATCGTACCGCCGATGCCGCCGCTGTGCGCGGCGTGCCAATGACCCAGCGGCTGGCCGGTCGAGCGGACGACTTCGAGCGCGCGGGCGATGCGGGTGGTGTCGGTGGGATTGAGGCGGGCGGCGGTGCCGGGGTCTTCGCGGGTCAGCGCGGCGTGCGCTACGGCAACGGGCAGTGCGCGGACTGTGGCACGCACATCGGGATCGATGTCGGGGATCGGGGAGATGCCGTCGAGCAGCGTGCGGATATGCAGCCCGGTTCCGCCGACGAGGATCGGAATGTCGCCCGCGGCGTGCGCGGCGGCGATCGCGGCGCGGGCTTCGTCGGCCCAGCGCGCGGCATTATGCGCCTCGGGGGCGTCGACATGGCCGAACAAGTGGTGGGGGATGCCTGCCATTTCTTCGTCGCTCGGGCGCGCCGACAGGACCCGGAGGTCGGCATAGACCTGACTGGCGTCGGCGTTGATCACGACGCCGCGCCCGACGGCTTTTGCCAGATGTACCGCCAATGCACTCTTGCCGCTGGCGGTGGGGCCAGCGATAAGTGCGACAGGAGGCCGTGAGCCGGTAGAAGATGAAGGAGGTGCCATGTTCGTCGCGACGCTGATAGCAGCCGGAAAGCTGACCGACGAGGTGGTTCGCGAAGCGATCGACCGGCTCGATGCGACGGGGCATGATGTCGGGGCGCCGCACTGGCTGGACGTCGGCGACGCCGCCGACATCGTGTTTCAGGGCAGCCTGGTCAGCGCGCGCGCCGAACTGGCCAAGATGGACCATGGCGCGCTGGACATCGTCGTCCAGCCGCAGGGCGATCGCACCAAGAAACTGATCATCGCCGACATGGATTCGACGATGATCACCGTCGAGTGCATCGACGAACTGGCCGATTATGCCGGGCTGAAGCCGCAAATCGCCGCGATTACCGAGCGCGCGATGCGCGGCGAACTGGATTTCCGGGCGGCGCTGATCGAGCGCGTCGGGTTGCTGGCCGGGATGCCCGAGGCGACCTTGGTCGAATGCCGGATGGAGCGGGTGAAGCTGACCCGCGGCGCGCGGACTTTGGTGCAGACGATGAAGGCGCATGGCGCGTTTTCGGTGCTCGTCTCGGGCGGTTTCACCGCCTTTGCCGGGCCGGTGGGCGAGGCGATCGGGTTTGACAAGGTCGTCGCGAACGTACTGGAGATTGCGGACGGCAAGTTGACCGGGCGGGTTGCCGAGCCGATCGTCGATAGCCAAGCGAAGCTGGAAACGCTGAAGGCCGAGGCGGGGAAGCACGGCCTGCCGCTGGCCGAGACGCTGGCGGTTGGCGACGGCGCGAATGATATTCCGATGATCACCAGCGCTGGGTTGGGGGTGGGATATTATCCGCACCCCGCGGCGGGCGAGGCGGCCGCCGCGGTGGTGCGC
>JAFAGN010000113.1 GCA_023422695.1 Pseudomonadota bacterium | reverse complement strand
GGGCGCTTCTCGGATAGGCGCCCTTCGACAGGCTCAGGGCTACGGTTCAAGGCATTGGGCTGGCTGCAGCTCAGCCGAAATTGACGTCGACGACGCGGCCGTTGCGGTAACTGCACCCGAAACTGCGAACCTCGCCGCCCAGCCGCGATGCGGTGCCAGTGACGTACCAGCCGCCGTTATTGGCTTCGGTGCCGTCGATCCGGTCGACGCGCGCGTCGTCGTCCATTTCGGCCTCGACCGCCCAACTGCACGCATCGGCGGCGCGGCTCTGGACGTCGCCGGTACCATAGGCGCGGGCGTCGTCGTCGTCCGCACGCTCGCCCACCGGCGGCACATAATCGCTGTCGCGCTGCTCATAACGCTGGTTGTCGCGATACGGCGGCTCGTATCGATAATCGGGCGCACGCTCGCGCTTGTCCTTGCTCGCGGCGCTGGCGATCGCGGCGATGGTGCCGATGATCAGCAGGCCGCCAAGGACGTCGCCCGCACTGACGCGGTCGTGATGGCGATGGCCCCAGCCGCCGTGGCGCTGGCGCGCTTCGGCGGGGACGGCGCTGACGCCGACCGAGGTGACGACGACGGCGGCTGCGGCGGCAAGGCTGGTGAACTTACGCATCGAGGGACACTCCCCAAGAACGGGCAAAGGACGGTCCGGCCCGGAATGCCGCCGATTTACGCCGTCGATGCTTTCGCGCCGCTGAACCGTGGTGCTAGTACGACAGTCTGCGTGCGGACATGGAAAAGGCCCGCCATCATGACGATGGCGGGCCTTCGAACCCTTGGGTGACCAGACCCGTCGGGTAATCAGCAGACGCAGCGCGGCTTGGGCCGGGGCTTCCACTTTTTCTTGGCGACATGGCGCTTCCGCACCGGCGCATTGACATAATAGGTTTTGGTGGTCGTCTCGAGCGTTTCGGTCACGACGGGCGCGCCGCCGGTGATGATCGTGGTGACCACGACGCCGGGGGTGTAATAGCCGTAACCATAGCCATAGCCGCCGTGGTGATAGGTCGTGCTGCTGTGATGCGAACCGCGGCTCGACCACCAGGCTTCGCATTTCTTCTTGTCCGACGCATCGCCGATCGCGGCCCCGGCCAGCGCGCCGACGCCGCTGCCGATCAGCGTACCGGCGGTGCGATCGCCGCGTCCGGCGATGCGGTTGCCGACGACGCCCCCCACGACTCCGCCGACAACCGCGCCGCCCACCGTGCCCCCCCGGCCACAGCGGCGTTCCATTTCTGCGTCGTGGCGCGGGTCGTACCCGCCGCCATAAGAATGATGCGGCGGGGGCGGATAACCCGCGCCATGCCCTTCGACCGTGCCTTCATAGCTGCCGTCGTAGCGGCGGCCGTCGGGCGCCTCATAGGTGCCGTTCCAGGTGCCGGTCCAACGCCCCTCGGCGTCATAACCCGACACGCGGCGATATTCGACTTCGCTCGGGATGCGGTCGGCGTGGCCGGTATAGACGCGCACGTCGGCGTCGGCGGGCGCGCCATAATCGAGTGCCGGGCGCGGATCGTGATTATAGGCAGCGCCGCCCGCGACATCGGCGGCTGCACGCGCGTCGATCGTCGGCGCTTCGGCATGCGCGCGGCCCGCCAGCAACAACGACCCTGCGGCCACCCCCAACAAAACGAACGTGCGCATGACTAACTCCCTGTTCCCTCGGCCCGAACCGATTGGTTAACAGCTTGTTAGCAAAATCGAGGGGTTTTCGCGAATCCGTTAACCGTGACGTTTACGTCCCGATTTGGGTCAGATGTGGGGTGGGGCGATGGCGGGTTCCGACCGATTGTGGCCATCAAAGCTGTGACGCGTCCCACGGCGACAGCCGTAAGGCTTCTCTTTGTCGAGCAATCGTCGCAGCAGCGTCCTGCCTCAACTTCGCCGCGTCCGATGTGAGACTGGCCATAAGTTCGGCCTTCTGATGAAGCACCGACGTTTGATCTCCGGAGCTATTCAACACACACCCGAACATTTCGGCTGCTTCATCATCACGCCGGGCTAGCGCTGCGGAAACCCCGGCGTTGTAGGCCATCCAACCGGGATGCGCCGATGCCTGCCGTGCTTGGGTCCGCGCGTGTTCCAAGAGAATCTCGGCCGTATCGGCTATCGAACTAAACATTGCCGCAAGTCGTCGTGCTTCGTCGGCCGCCCTATCGGCGAGGCGCGCCACCGCCACCTCCAACTGTTCGTCCGATGCGTATTCCTCGAAGCCTTCTAAGCGCCCGCCGAAGTCGAAGCTGATCGTGCCGATGTCTGTCCACAGCCAGTGGGCCGCGACGTTAAGATAGCTGCCCTTGCTCCATGAACTCGGCTGGAACTCGACAACAGCGAGCCACCAAGAATGATCGAAGAACCATAAGCGCGACTGCCCCTTGCGCTGAAAGCCTAAGGGTCTGAGCGCAGCTTTCGCGGCATTGGCAATGATCTTGTCGTGTGGGCGCTGCATTTATCCTCCGCGCCAAACCTACTTGCGCGTCCGTCCGCCAACCACCCCAAAACCGACGGTCGCATTTGCAACAATATGCTTCTCTTCAGGAACCCAGCGCCCCGGCAATCCGCGCCACCAGCGCCTCGGCACCCGCCTGATCCGCCGCCGAAAACCGCCCCGGCACCGGGCTGTCGAGGTCGAGCACACCGATCAGCCGGTCGTTCGCGATCACCGGGACCACCAGCTCGCTGCGGCTGTCGGCGTCGCACGCGATATGGCCGGGAAAGGCGTGGACATCGTCGACGCGCTGGGTCGTGCGCAGCCGCGCCGCGGCGCCGCACACACCCTTGTCGAGCGGAATGCGGATGCAGGCCGCCTTGCCCTGGAACGGGCCGAGCACGAGTTCGGCCCCGTCGAAGCGGTAGAAGCCCGCCCAGTTGAGATCGGGGATCGCCTGCCAGATCAGCGCTGCGACATTGGCCATATTGGCGATGCCGTCAGGCTCGCCCGCGACCAGCGCCGCGGCGGCGGTGGCCGTCTCCGCCCAGAGCTCGGCGGTGTTGGTGGCAGTCGGGACGAAGGCGAAGGACATGGGATTCTTTCGGGATCAGAGGGGATGGATACGACACGGCGCCATGAAGACCGGCGCGGCGGGCGCATCGCTGCGCCAGCTGAGCCGGAAGATCACATATTGGGCGGGATGGTCCGAAAGAACAGGGCCATTTTTCCCGTCGAACAGCGTCGCGACCGCCAGCGGTTCGACAGTGAGTACAGGGGAACTGCCGTAGCCCAGAAGGTCATGGGCCTGCGTCCACGCAGTGGTGTCGGTCATCGGTGCGGCGCGCGCGGCAAAGCCGGCGCCCTTCGCGGCCAGCCGGAAATCGGGGTCTGCGGCGAACGTCCCGACGCGGTCACCCGCGCGATAATTGTTGAAGTCGCCCGCCGCGATCATCGCCCGGCGGCCGCTCTCCGCCAGAAACACATCATTCTCGCGCGTTTGCAGGACATGGGCCTGTTCGGCGCGCGCGATGGAGACGCCCGACGGCTCGCGCGAATTGCGATGCGTGTTGAAAACGACCAGCGGTGCGGGCGCGCCTGGGATGTTGATCCGGATCACCGCCGCGCCCTTGTTCGACAGGCAGTCGAAACCTGCGCAGCTGCCCGATCCAAAGGCCTCGCTTTCGTCATAATTCACCGGCAAGTCGGTTGCGATATAGAGCCCGCTGTCGAGCCATTTTCCGACACCTTCGCCTCTCCACCAACGCGCGCCATCGGCAAAGCCTGCCGGAGGCGGGGTCGTGGGCAGGGTGCGCCACCAGCGCGCGCGTTCGGCAACGCTCGCATTCTTAAAGTCGGTGCGCTTTACTGGCGGCGCACGCGACTGATCGAGCGCAGGGCCGGATGCGACCAAGCCGAAGCGCGCTTCCTTCACGATCTGAGAGGCCTCGGGCGTAAACGCCTCCTGCAATATCAGTATATCCGGACCCCTGCCCGCCTCGCGTTGTCGCGTGATCCAATCGGCGATCTGCCGGAGCCTTTCCTCGCGCCCGCTGCGGATCGGCCAGGGCAAGCCCTCGACGTTCCACAGAAGAACACGCAACCGTATCGCCTTGCGGCCGTCGGCGAGCGTCTCGATCGCTGGCATTCGCGACGGGGGATAGCAATCGGCGCCCCGTTCGACCCGCGCCGCGTCGCCGTCGGGCAATATGGCCCACACCGCCGCCGCCAGCCCAAGCAGGATGGCGACGACGATCCAGGGCCAGCGCCTTACTGGACGTTCAGTCCGGTCCATTTGGCGGCAAAGGCATATTTGTCGGCGGCCTCGGCGATGATCTTGTCGGTCGGCTTGCCGCTGCCGTGACCCGCGCGGGTTTCGACGCGGATCAGGTGCGGCTTGTCGCCCGCCTTCGCATGCTGCAACTGCGCGGTATATTTAAAGCTATGCCCCGGCACGACGCGGTCGTCGGTGTCGGCGGTCGTCACGAGCACCGCAGGATAGGCGGCGCCCGCCTTGATATTATGATAGGGCGAATAGGCGAGCAGGTTGCGGAAATCGGCTTCCTTCGACGGATAGCCATAATCGTCGACCCAATAGCGTCCGGCGGTGAAGCGATCAAAGCGCAGCATGTCCATCACCCCCACCGCGGGCAGTGCCGCGGCGAACAGGTCGGGGCGCTGATTGGTCACCGCGCCGACCAGCAGGCCGCCGTTCGACCCGCCCTCAATCGCCACCTGGCCCTTGCCGGCAATCCCTTGCGCGATCAGATATTCGCCCGCACCGATGAAATCGTCGAAGACATTCTGCTTGTTGGCGAGCCGCCCGGCGTCGTGCCATGCCTTGCCATATTCGCCGCCGCCGCGCAGGTTGGCGATCGCCAGCACCCCGCCCTTGTCGACCCACGCCAGCCGCGTCGGCGAAAAACCGGGGGTCATCGACACGTTGAACCCGCCATAGCCGTAAAGCAGCGTCGGTGATCCCTTGCTGCGGTCGAGCCCTTTCTTCATCACGACGAACATCGGCACCTCGGTGCCATCCTTCGATTTGTAGAAACGCTGCTCGACGCTGAAGTCATCGGGCTTGAAGGTCAGCTTGGGTTCGGCGAAAATCTCGCTTTTGCCGGTCGCGGTGTCGAGCCGGTAGATCGTCGTCGGGCGCGCGTAGCTGGAAAAGGAATAGAAGGTTTCGGGGTCGGTCGACTTGCCGCCAAAGCCCGACGCCGACCCGATGTCGGCAAGCTTGATCGCCGCAATCCGCGTGCCGTCGAGCGAGATCATCTCGGCCTGCGATTTCGCGTCACCCAGATAGGACAGGATGATGCGGTCGCCGACGCGCGACGCGCCGACCAGCGTATTCTCGTTCTCGGCGACCAGTTCGGTCAGCTTGCCGGGCCTGCGAATATCCATCGATACCAGCCGCTCGCGCGGCGCACCCTTGTTGGTGATGAAGGTGAATAGCGGCCCCTGGTTGGTCACATATTCCCAGTTGTTCGCGAAATCGTCGATCAGCGTGACGGGTTTGCCGACGCCTTTGGCGCCGACCGGGTACAGCGTCACGCCCAACCGCGCGTCGGTGCCTTCGGACCCGAACACCAACAGATATTTGCCGTCATCGGTAACGATCGCGCTGTTGTTGAGCTTGGGCTTGGCGGGTGTCGCATGGATCAGCACATCGGCGCTCTGCGGGGTGCCGAGCTTGTGGAAATAGACGGCGTGATTCTCGTTGAGCGACTGGAACGCTTCGCCTTCTTTGGGCTCGGGGAAGCGCGAATAGTAAAAGCCGCTGCCATCCTTCGCCCAATCGAGCGCCGAAAATTTCACCCAGCGCACCTCGTCGGCCAGATCTTGGCCGGTCGCAACGTCCTTCACGCGGACGATCCGCCAGTCGGTGCCGCCGTCCTGCACCGAATAGAGCAGATGCTTGCCATCCTCCGACGGGTTCCATTCGGCGAGCGCGGTGGCGCCGTCCTTGGCCCACAGATTGGGGTCGATCAGCACCCGGCCTTCGCCCTTCAGACCCTCGCGGACGTACAGCACCGACTGCGGCTGGAGCCCGTCGTTGCGGGTGTAGAAATAGCGCGTTCCCGCCTTGGTCGGCAGCCCGAAGCGTTCGTAATTATACAGCTCGGTCATCCGCTTCTTGAACGCGTCGCGGCCGGGCAGGGTGGCCAGATAGGCATCGGTGACCTTGTTCTGCGCCGTGACCCAGTCGGCGACCTTCGGATTGACGCGGACGTCGTCCTCCAGCCAGCGATAGGGATCGGCGACATCGACCCCGAACTGCGGGTCGACGGTGTCGCCGCGCGCGGTGTCGGGATAGGTCAGCACTGGCGCGGGGGCCGATGCGGCTGCGGCTTCAGCCGCCTGAACGGCCGCAGGGGTCATTGACAGGGCAACCAGCGCGAGCGGCGCGAACAAGGCTTTACGGGGCATGGCAAGGCGATCCTCAATCATCCGGGGGAAATTATCGTGCGCCGATATGTAAGGATGGCAAAGCGCGGGGCAAGCGGATTCCGGACCTATTTTAGCGACCGGCGCTTCACTTCGCGCGTTCAGAATTCGATCAGGATGCGGACTTTGTCAGGGGTGGTGCCGACGACGCGGGCGATATGCGCGCGGCTTTCGGCGAGCATGTCGGGCGAGAACTCGCTGCCGTCGGTACCCAGCAGTTCGGCGGTCGATACGCCCAGCAGCGCGCCCAGCGCCTCGATCCGGCCGTGCCGCGGCCGGGTACGGTCCTTTTCCCACGCCGATATCGCGGGAACGCTGACGTTCAGATGCGCCGCCAGCTGCATCTGGCTGAAACGGCGGGTGACGCGCAGGCGGCGCAGGCGGGAGCCGAAGCTTTCGCCTGCCGATCGCATATCGTGCGTCAGGTCCGTAACCGGCCCGACGCCGGGCATCGAACGGACGTTGCTTTCACCCACCATCTGACGGGTGATACACCAGCGACACGGCAATGTGCGGCGCTAATATGTGCGAGTACACCGGTGAGCTGGCGAGCCAAATGGCTGATACCGCACATGAAAAAGGGCGGCACCTTTCGGATGCCGCCCTTGATCTGATGCCGTTCGGCGCGAGGCTCAGGCTTCCGCCATATCCTCGTCATACTGTTCCACCGGACCCGAATCCTGGCCCTTGGCATCGACGTCGCGATCGACGAGTTCGATGACCGCCATCGGGGCGGCGTCGCTGGCGCGGATGCCGGCCTTGATGACGCGCGCGTAACCGCCGTTGCGGTCCTTGTAACGCTCGGCCAGAACGTCGAACAGCTTGACCAGCTGGGTGTCGTCCATCAGGCGGCTCATCGCCAGACGGCGATTGGCCAGGCCACCGCGCTTCGCCAGCGTGATCAGCTTTTCGACATAGGGGCGCAGTTCCTTCGCCTTGGCGACGGTCGTCGTGATCTGCTCATGCTTGATGAGCGAAGCCGACATGTTGCGGAACATTGCGGTACGATGCGCGCTGGTGCGCTGCAGTTTCCGGCCACCCGATTTATGACGCATGATTTCTTCCTTCGTTTGTCAGAGGGGCCGTGCGAGGTACCCCAAGCCAGGTCGATTGCGGGCCGACCCATTCCCGTTGTTTCCGGCGAACCGTCACGGGAGTAAATCCCGTGACGTCAGTCGGCGCTGTGCGCCGCTGGCCGGTCGTTCGCGTTCGCGAAGCGAGCCGCCACGCAGCTTCGCTGCATGGCTCGCTCCGACTTAACCCAGCAGCTCCTGTTCGAGCTTCTTGGCCATTTCTTCGATGTTCTCCGGCGGCCAGCCGGGGATGTCCATGCCCAGGCGCAGGCCCATCGACGACAGCACTTCCTTGATTTCGTTCAAGGATTTGCGGCCGAAGTTCGGGGTGCGGAGCATTTCGGCCTCGGTCTTCTGAACGAGATCACCGATATAGATGATGTTGTCGTTCTTCAGGCAGTTGGCCGAACGGACCGACAGTTCGAGCTCGTCGACCTTCTTCAGCAGGAAGCGGTTGAGCTGGTTGACGTCCGATTCATCGGCGGTGGTCGACGGCGCCGCCATGCCGATCATGCCGCTGTCGTTCATCGCTTCTTCGAAGTGGACGAACACCTGCAGCTGGTCCTGAAGGATGCGCGCGGCGTAAGCGACGGCGTCTTCCGGGGTCACCGTGCCGTCGGTTTCGACGGTCAGGTTCAGCTTGTCATAGTCCAGTTCCTGACCGATGCGCGCATTGTCGACCTTGTAGGCGACCTGGCGCACCGGCGAATAGAGCGAGTCGACCGGGATCAGGCCGATCGGCGCGTCGACGGGGCGGTTGGCGGTCGCGGGGACATAACCCTTACCGGTGTCGGCAACGAGTTCCATGTTCAGCGTCGCGCCATCGTCGAGGTGGCAGATGATGTGGTTCGGGTTCATCACCTTGATATCACCCGACACCATGATGTCGCCGGCCTTGACGGTCGCGGGACCGGTCGCCGACAGCTGCAGCCGCTTCGGGCCTTCGCCTTCCATCTTCAGCGCGATCTGCTTGACGTTGAGCACGATGTCGGTGACATCTTCGCGCACCCCGGCCAGGCTCGAGAATTCGTGCAGGACGTTCTCGATCTTGATCGACGTGATCGCCGCACCCTGAAGCGACGACAGCAGCACGCGGCGCAGCGCGTTGCCCAGCGTCAGGCCAAAGCCGCGCTCCAGCGGTTCGGCAACGAAGGTCGCCTTGCGCTTGCCGTCGCTGCCAGCCTTGATTTCCAGGTTGCTGGGCTTCTTCAATTCCTGCCAGTTCCGGATATTGACAGTCATGGTCTTCCCTTTGCTTTTGGCGGGACGAATTGGGGGTCGACCAATTTGTCCGGCGTAGAGAGTATGCGGATGCCGCCCCGGAAATGGGGCGCATCCGAAGCAGGCGTCAGACGCGGCGGCGCTTGGCCGGGCGGACACCATTGTGCGGGATCGGGGTCACATCGCGGATCGAGGTGATGTGGAAACCGACCGCCTGCAGCGCGCGGAGCGCCGATTCACGGCCAGCGCCCGGACCCTTGACTTCGACTTCCAGCGTGCGGACGCCATGTTCGGCGGCCTTCTTGCCAGCATCTTCGGCGCACACCTGAGCGGCATACGGGGTCGACTTGCGGCTGCCCTTGAAGCCCATCATGCCGGCGCTCGACCAGGCAATCGCATTGCCCTGCGCGTCGGTGATGGTGATCATCGTGTTGTTGAAGGTCGCGTTGACGTGGGCCACGCCCGACGAGATGTTCTTGCGTTCGCGCCGACGAAGGCGCTGCGGTTCACGAGCCATGATATTATCCTAACCTAAATCCTGAATGGCCGGTGGCGGGCGATGCGCCGCTGCCCCGGCAGGGGAAATAAGGAAGCGCGCCCGGTTGGGACGCGCTCAGACCTTATTTCTTCTTACCGGCGATCGCCTTGGCCTTGCCCTTGCGGGTGCGCGCATTGGTGTGCGTGCGCTGGCCGCGGACCGGCAGACCCTTGCGATGACGCAGGCCGCGATAGCAGGCGAGGTCCATCAGGCGCTTGATGTTCATCGCCGTGTTGCGGCGAAGATCACCCTCGACCGTGTGATCGGCGTCGAGCGTTTCGCGGATCTGCAAGATTTCGGCGTCCGAAAGATCCTGCACGCGGCGCGCGTGGTCGATGCCAAGCTTGTCGGCGATGTCGACGGCGGTCTTGCGACCGATACCGTGGATATAGGTGAGCGCGATGATCACGCGCTTGTTGGTGGGCAGGTTGACGCCCGCAATACGTGCCATTGGTAATTTTCTCCTGCTCCACAGGGCCGCAGGCAAACGGCCCCATCTCAAAGCGTCTGATTTCCAACGCAAAAAACGGACCACGAATACGCGCACCGCGCTTCGCTGTCCGGTTATGATGTCGGAATGCAGGCGCAACTAAGGTGAGTCGGGCCGATTGTCAAGCAGAGTGCGGCGGTTCGCGCGGGGTTGGACGGTCAGGGCGGGGATGTAAGCGCGACCGCCCGATCGTTCAAGCGGTCGACCACGGCGGGGTGAATTCCGGGCGCGCAGGCGATCACCCCGAACGCCTGTGCACGCGGGGTGTTGAACTGCAATGGCGCGCCGAACGCATCGGTCACCGTGGCCCCGGCCTCGGCCGCGATCAGCGCCGCGGCGGCGACATCCCATTCGAACCCCCAGCGCAAGGTGGCGACCAGATCGGCGCGGTCGTCGGCGACCAGCGCGATGCGCAGGGCAATGCTGTTCGGCTTGGTCACGATCACCAGATCGCTGTCGACCTTGGGCAGCGCGTCGGCGGGAACGCGCGATCCGGCAAAGGTCGTGCGCTGGCTGGCGCTGAGCGCTTCGCCGTTGAGCTGAGCCCCCTGGCCTTTCTGCGCGACCCACAATTCATCGAGCGCAGGCGCATAAAGAATGCCGAATTCGGGCGCACCGTCGATCACCAGCGCGACCGACACGCACCAGCCGGGGCGACCGCGGATGAAATCGCGGGTGCCGTCGATCGGGTCGACGCACCACATCGCGCGGCACGACAGGCGGTCGGCGTTGTCGGCGGTTTCTTCGGACAGCCACCCCGCCTCGGGCACCATCGCCCCCAGCACGGCTTTCAGTCGCGCGTCGACCGCCAGATCGACGTCGCTGACCGGATTGTCGTGCGATTTGTTCCACACATTGACCGCTTGCCCCTCGCCGCGCCAGCGCGCCATCGCCATGTCGCCGACTTCGCGGGTCGCGGCGATCGCGGCTTCGAGGTTGCGGCCGGGCATCCGCCGCTAACTCAGCTGCTGGCGACGGTCATGCCGTCGATGCGCAGCGTCGGCGCGTTGATGCCATGGCGGAATTCCAGGTCGTTGGCGGGGATCAGCGCGGCGAACATGTCGATCAGATTGCCCGCGATGGTGAATTCGGCGATCGGCCCGGCGATGGCGCCATCCCGGATCCGGAATCCCGATGCGCCGCGGCTGTAGTCGCCGGTGACCGGGTTGACGCCATGGCCGATCAACTCGGTGATATAGACGCCGTCGGCGATGCCCTCCATCAGCGCCGCGGGGGTCGCGTCGCCCGCGCCAAGGTGCAGGTTGCTAGCGCCGACCCCGGACGCGCCGCCGCCGCGGCTGGCGTGGCCGGTCGGGGTCAGACCAAGCTGCCGTGCCGAGGCCGTGTCGAGCAGCCAGCCGGTGATCTTGCCATCAGCGACCAGATCGCGCGGCGCGGTCGGCAGGCCTTCGCCGTCGAACGCCCGGCTGCGCAGCCCGCGCGGCCGGTGCGGGTCGTCGCGGATGACGATGTTTGGGTCGAACAGAACCCGGTCTTCCTTGCCGAGCAGGAAGCTGGTGCCGCGCGCGATTGCGGGCCCGGCGATTGCACCAAGCAGATGGCCGACGATACCGCCGCTGACCCGCGGGTCGAGGATGACGGGAACCTTGCCGTTCGGCGCCTTGCCGGGGTTGAGCCGTGCGACGGCGCGCGTTCCGGCGCGGGTGCCGATCGCTTCGACACTTTCCAGATCGGCCAAATGATGCGCGCTATGCCAGCCATAGTCGCGCTGCATATTCGCGCCTTCGCCCGCGATGACGCTTGCCGACAGGCTGTGGCCGCTCGACCCGTAGCCCCCGGCAAAACCGTGGCTGGTGACGAGGGCAAAGCGGGTGCGGCTGTGGCTGGCGCTGCCGCCTTCGCTGTTGGTCACGCCGGTGACGGCGCGCGCGGCTTCCTCGACCGCCAGTGCCGCCGCGCGCAGCGCCGCGGGATCGGCCTCGCTGCCGTCGTCGAGGTCAAAATCGGGAACCGGGCCTTTGAACAGCAATTCTTCGGGCGCCAGCCCGGCATAGGGATCCTCGGGTGCCTCGCGCGCCATCGCGACGCAGCGTGCGACCAGCTTGGTCAGCTCGCCCGCATCCATGTCGGCGGTTGACACGCTAGCGCTCCGCTGCCCGACGAAGACGCGCAGCGAAATATCCTGCCCCTCCGACCGCTCGACATCCTCCAGCGCGCCGAGCCGCATCGACACCGATGTGGCGGCATTGCAATAATAGAGCGCGTCGGCGGCGTCGGCACCGGCCTTGGCGGCGGCGTCGCACAACAGTTGCGCGCGGTCGAGGGCTTCGGAAACGGTCAGCATTGCCGCGCCCTATACGGCGCGCGGCGGGGCGTCAAAATCAAAGTCCGCAATCATCGTCACCCCGGACTTGATCCGGGGTCCACGGCTGCGATGCTGGAATGGATCCCGGATCAAGTCCGGGATGACGCAGAACGAGGAAATTTAGTTGACGATCGCCGCGATGGCGTCGGTGGCGGCCATCGCGCCGCTGACCCACAGAAAGGGCAGCGTCAGCGCCGCGACCCACAGGCGGCGGACGTCGCGGCGAAAGCGTGCGTGCAGTCCCCAGCTGGCGAGCGCCTGACGGCTGAGGTGATACCAGCGGCGTTCGGTCGAGCGCGCGACGGGGACGGCAAGCGCCAGCAGGACGATCAGCGCGACAAAGATCAGCGTCGACGAAGCACCGGCGGCGATCGCACTCGACACCAGCCAGATCTGCAACGCGGCAAAAGCGACCAGCGCGGTTGCGGCGTGCCAGGTCATGCGGCGACCAAGGCTGCGTGCGGCGGGCACACTGGATGACGTGCGGCGCCACAGGCGCGGTCCGAATGCTGATGCCATTTTTCAGCCCCCTTAGGCTGGCGATTCCCAGAACGCCACGATTTCAGCCCAATATTCCCGAGTCAAGACAGGTTGGCACCGATTCGTTAACAATTCCGCTCAACTCACCCCGGATTCGCAACCAAATCGCGCTGGAGTGCCGAAAATGCCTGCCAATCTGGCAATTTGGCGCAGTCTTGCGATGATGACATGCCCCGAAATCATGGTGGACCGTGGTCGAATGCATGGCGCGGTTCGTCGAAGCTTGCATCCCCGATGCCATGCATTAGCGTTTAGGTCTGATCTGTTCGCGTCACGCAATACGGGGAAATTATCATGCGCTATCTGGCTTTTATCGCGGCACTCACCCTGCCGCTTGCCGCCGCCAACGCCGCCGAGGGCGACAAGCCCGCGGTCGAACCGAAACCCGCGGCGCTGATCGCCGACGGGATGCCGGACGTCCCGGCCGAGCTGGCGGCAGCGACGCGGCCCTACACGGAAAACCGCGGCGCCGGGTTTGTCGGTTGGCATCCGATCGACAAATCGATGCTGATCGCCACGCGCTTTGGCAACACCGCACAGCTGCACCGGGTGGCGATGCCGATGGGCGCACGCAAGCAGATCACCTTCGAGGCCGAGCCGGTTGGATCGGGCAGCTGGGCGCCGAAAAAGGCCGATATCATGCTGGTGCAAAAGGATATCGGCGGCAATGAATTCTATCAAATCTATGCGATGAAAAATGGTCGGCTCGACCTGCTGACCGACGGCAAGAGCCGCAACGGGCTCAACGCGTGGAGCAAGGACGGCCAGCTCGTCGCCTTTACCTCGACGCTGCGCAACGGCCGCGACAGCGATATCTATATCATGGACCCGCGCGATCCCAAATCGCGGCGGATAGTGGCGCAGGTCGACGGCGGCGGCTGGCGGCTGGTCGATTTCGCCCCCGACAAAAGCTGGGCGCTGGTCGGCAAATATACTTCGGTCCAGAAATCGGACCTGTTCCGGCTCGATCTAGCCAGCGGCGCGCTGACGCCGATCGGCGATCACAGCAAGACCGTCGCGCTCGGCGGTGCGAGCTTCGCCCCCGATGGCACGATCTGGATGACCAGCGACGAAGGCAGCGATTTCCAGCGGCTCGGCACGCTCGATCCGGCGACCGGCAAGTTCACCCCCAAGGGTCCAGCAGAGAAATGGGACGTCGATACCTTCGACATCGCCGAGGATGGCAGCTTCATCGCCTATGTCGTCAACGAAGCGGGGACGTCGAAGCTGCGGCTGTTCGATCCCAGGACCGGCGCGGCGCGGACCGTCGATGGACTGCCCGCGGGGATCATCGGCGGGCTGGCGATCGCGCCATGGGGCGAAATCGGTATCACCTTCACCTCGGCACGCAGCGCTGCCGATGCGTTCAGCGTCGATCCGAACACGCTGGCGGTGACGCGCTGGACCGAAAGCGAAACCGGCGGGCTCGATGTGACGCGGAATGTCGAGCCCGAACTGGTGAAGGTCAAAAGCTTCGACGGGCTGGAGGTGTCAGGCTTCCTCTATCGTCCCGACCCGGCGAAATTCCCCGGCAAGCGCCCGCTGATCATGAGCGTGCACGGCGGGCCGGAAGGCCAGTCGCGCCCCGGCTTCATGGGCCGCAGCAATTATATGCTCAACGAGATGGGGATCGCGCTCTTCTATCCCAACGTCCGTGGCTCGACGGGCTATGGCAAGACCTTCGTCAGCCTCGACAACGGGCCGTTCAAGCGTGAGCACAGCGTCAAGGACATGGGCGCGTTCCTCGATGCGCTGGCCAAGGACAAGGCGCTCGACGCGGCGCGCTTCGGGCTGACCGGCGGCAGCTATGGCGGCTATATGTGCTATGCCGCCGCGACGCATTATGGCGACAAGCTGCGCGCCAATTTGTGCGTCGTCGCGATCTCGAACTTCGTCACCTTCCTGGAAAACACCCAGGATTATCGCCGCGACCTGCGCCGCGTCGAATATGGTGACGAGCGCGATCCGGCGCAGCGCAAGAAGCTGATGGAAATCTCGCCGCTGACCCGCGTTTCCGACATCAAGAAACCGCTGTTTGTGGTGACGGGTGCCAACGACCCGCGCGTCCCGGCGTCAGAGGCGGATCAGATCGTTGCGGCGGTCCGCAAGAATGGCGGCACCGCCTGGCATCTCGTCGGGACCAACGAAGGCCATGGCTTCGCCAAGAAGGAAAATGCCGATTATAATTTCTGGGCGTCGCTGCTGTTCTGGAAGCGATATTTGCTGAATTGACCATACCCGTCGCCCCCCCCCCCCCGGGGGGGCGGGTAAT
>JAFAGN010000101.1 GCA_023422695.1 Pseudomonadota bacterium | reverse complement strand
CGCGACGCGCTTGGGCGGACTTGGATGCGGGGGCTGCCACCCACAGGCGCGCGCGGTCCTTTGGACCGCATACCCCTCACCCAGCTGCGACTAGGCGGCAAAGCCGCCAAGTCTTCGCAACCCTCTCCCGCAAGGGGAGAGGGTTTGTTGTCACTCCCCGATCCCCGCAATCAGCTCGCGCTGGTCTTTGCGCAATTCGGGCAGGTCGCGCGCCAGTTTCGCCCAATGCGCCGCCTCCCTTGCATCGGCGGTCACCCCCACCCCTTTGGCATAGGCATCGGCCAAAATCGCCCGCGACCCCGCAAAGCCCGCGCGCGCCGCAACGCTGCAATCCTCGATCACCCCGGCGAGCGTCTTGGCGGCAAAATGCGCTTCGCACAGCCAGTGATTGCCCTCGGGATTGCCCGCTGCGGCAATCGTCCGCAGCCGCGCGAGGTTGGCAGCGCGGGTGTCGGCGAAATAGGTCAGCGCAAAGATGGCCGCCGGATGCCCTTTTGCCGCCGCCTCGGCATATAGCGCCTGCGACCGGACAAAGTCGGCGGGGCCGAAAGTTCCCGTGGCCAGCCGGTAGGCGAGATGCGTCTTTGCCTTCGAAAAGCCTGCATCCGACGCCGCGACATACAGGTCATAGGCGCGTTTCACGTCGGCGGGCGACGGATCATTTTCGAGCAGCAGATAGGCGAGTTCCTGTTGCCCCGCCGGAAACCCCTGCGCCGCCGACGCCTCCAGATAGGCGCGGGCGCGCGGCAGATCGCGCTTCAATCCGACCCCCAGCGAAAACATATAGCCGACAAGCTGCTGCGCCAGCGGATGCCCGCCGTCGGCGAGGCGGACGAGTTCGGCCGCCGGATGGCGCGACAGCACATCGGCGATCAGCACCGGCTCATCCTCGATTGCCAGCCGGTCGAGCGAAATATCGGCGAGCGGATCGGTTGCGGGCGTGCCGCGCGTCGTCGGGGTGGTGGCACCGGGCTTTCCCCCGGGAAGCGCAATCGTCACCGCCGCCGTGCGCGAAGCGGCGCTTTTCGGCGCTGCCGCGGGCACCTCGGGCGGCGCGACCAGATAATAATCGTCGAACCAGCTGCCATAGTGGAACGGTTGCTGCGGCCCCAGCTCCATGCCGTGCGTCCGCTTATAAACTTCGCGCGACACGACCTTGAAATAATCGGATATTTCCAGTCCCGGTATCCCCAGTTCCTTGACCACCGCCGCGGCAAACGGGCTGACCGGCGATCCGACCGGCGCGAAGTCGAGCGCCGGGCGCCCCTTGGCGGTCGAGTAGAACACCGCCCCCTGCCCGATGTCGAGCAGCCCCAGCGGCGCCGATGCGGCGTCGCCCGCCGCGACATTGACATCCTCGATCCGCACCACCGGTTCGGCGGTACGGCACGCGTCAACGAACAGCAACGTAAAGGCGCCGGGCGGCACCACGCGCTTGACCGCCGCCTCGATGGACAGATAGCGTTTTTCGACATCGGCGCGGCGCGCCGCGGGCGGCGCTTCCATCGGCACCAGCCAGTTGCGCCCGCCATATTCGAACCCGTGCCCGGCATAATAGATGATCACCGACTTCGCCCCTGCCGCCTCGGCGGCGAAGCGGGTCAGTTCGGCGTCGAGCGTCGGCATGTCGGCATTGCGCACCAGCCGCGGCGAGATCCCGGCTTTGGCAAAGGCCGCGCAGACATGATCGATATCGTTGACCGCATTTTTCAGCGACGGCCATTCCCAGTCATTATAGGCGCTGTTGCCGATCAGCAGCGCGACGCGATCGCCGGACAGCGGCCCGGTGCCGCAGGCAGAAGACTGTGCGGCGGCGCCCGAACTGGTCGCCATTGCGACGAACAACGCCGCCAACACCGCCGTCAAACGTGCCTGAATCGCCATCATTGCCCCTATCCGCGCCGGCTTGCGCTCGTTCAAGAAATGGCGGAAACCTGCGCAACTTCACGCGCAAATCGCGCTGACTCCGCCATTCGTCACCCCATCTCGCGGATGGTAAGTGACCGGAACAATGTAGGAAAGCAGAAAAGGTGCGGCGGCGTCAGGGCTGCATCAACGCCGGCACGATCCAGATCGCCGACATCACGATCACCACAGCAATCAGCGAAAAGGCCAGTACGTAACGGACATTGTGCCCCTTCACCCCGCTGCTGGCTTCGGTTTCGGTCACTTCGACATGATCATCGACGACTTTCATGGTGCGTATCCCTTCTCAACTGGTCCGCCATAGAACGCGGGCTGCGCCGGGGCGTTCCCGCACCCGGGATCGGGAGAATGTTGCCAGAGGGTCTGTAAGCCGGGTTCTGTCCACCCCGTTTCCGGGGATGGGCGATCATTCCTCTAGGCGAACGGTTACCCGAACGCTCAAGCAGTCAACCCGGACGGCGGGGCCGGAACCAGCCCTGGAATTGCTTCCGTGCCATCCCTATTCGACCTTGCCCCCGGTGGGGTTTGCCGTGCCGCGCCTGTTACCAGCCGCGCGGTGCGCTCTTACCGCACCCTTTCACCTTTCGCCGGGCCAAAGCCGTGGCGGTTTGCTCTCTGTGGCACTTTCCCTGAACCTGGCCGAAGCCCGATCCGCCGGACGTTATCCGGCACCGTGATTTCCGTGGAGCCCGGACTTTCCTCCCCCGGCAGGATACCCCACCGGCGGCGATCGCCCGACCCTCTGGCGAGCGCGAGTATAGCGCGGATGGCGGCGCATTGCGAGCGGTTGTCGAGAGGGGTGGTTTGGGGTGGGGAGCGGCAGTTAGCAGCGATTTAGTCCCCGAGGACGAAGCCTGGCCAAAAGCCGTTGCGTCAGCTCGCGCTCATATTCCGTTATGTAGATTGAAGCCTCGGCAGCGGCCAAGCATCGGAGGGCAGCTTGCGGGTCTCGCCTCACGCCTTGCCCGCGTAAATAGCACTTTGCCAACTCCAGGTTCGCGCTTCCGTCTCCCAGCTCGGCTACACGCTGCCACCACCGGAAGGTTTGACGCCAGTTCTTTTGCTCTCGGTAAAGAATGGCAAGATTTCCTCCTGCGACGGAATTGCGATCAATGCGCCATGCCCGACGGTAAAGTCGCATTGCCGCTACCTTATCGGTGTCCACTCCGATTCCAACGTCGAAGAGGTACGCAAGGCGACAAATGCACATGCTGTCGCCAAGCGACGCTCCACGCTCAAAGGAGCGAAGCGCAAGGTCATAATTGCCTGCCTCTTCAGCAGCATCCGCGATGCGGAACAGAACCTCTGTGCTCACCATAGTAGCCAATTAACACCAAAATTTGTCACGCCCTAACGTCCTCAATCGGTCGTTAGCTGCCGTCCGCTGTTTTCGTCATCCCGGACTTGATCCGGGATCCATCGCAGCGCCGAAGTCTTGGATCCCGCATCAAGTCCTGGGCCCAATTCGCCGAACCGTCTCCTTGGAGCGCCGAACCGGTACAGGACTCCGCTTCCTTCGCGGTGCGGTCCGCTTATGAGCATGGCATCCATCGCGGCCAAAGGTCGGTCGCATCGACAACGACCCGTTCATGCACACGGAGCATCGAATTGACCAAAAGCCTCTTCCTCGCCGCGGTGGCCAGCCTGTCCCTCGCCGGCTGCTCCGATGCCGCTAACGGGCAGGCGGCTGCCTCGGCCAAACCCTCCGCGCCCGCGCAGCGCGGCGAAGGGCTGGCGTATGAAATTTCCGACACCGAAGTATGGGATGTGCCCGACCCCGTGTCGGGCCGCACGTACCAGGTGTTTGTCGCGCTGCCGCCATCCTACGGCGAGGCGCCGCAGCGCCGTTATCCCGTGCTCTACGTCACCGACGCCGACTACGCCTTTCCGTTGATCAGGCAGATCAGCCGACGCCTGAACGTCGAGCGGTCCACCGTCGAAGAATTCATCCTTGTCGGGCTGTCCTACGCAAAGGGGGAGGGCGGCGCGCAAAGCCGGCGGCGCGATTATACGCCGACGCCGAACGGTCCCAGCACCGCGCCCAAGGACGCGGTGCATGGCCAATCGGCCCCTTACACGGCCTATGTCCGCGATCGGGTGCTGCCATTTGTTGCCAAACGATATCGGACCGATGAAAGCCGCCGCCTGTTCCTTGGCCACTCCTATGGAGCGCTGTTGGGCTCGGAGATATTGTTTAGCGAGCCGCGATTGTTCGATGGCTACATCCTGGGCAGCCCGTCGTTGTGGTACGACCGCCATCATATGGCGGCCCGCGAGAAAGCCTATGCCGCGACGCACGATGACCTTCCGGCCCGCGTCTATATGTACATCGGCGAGTATGAGGAGATGCGGCCAGGCGATCCGCGCTATGCCAAAGACGTCAATATGGTGACCGACACCCGCAACATGGATCAGGCGCTGCGATCGCGCAAATATCCGTCGCTACGCATGGAGGTCGAGGTGCTGAACGACGAAGATCATTTCACCGTCGCGCCGCGCGGCTTCACCCGCGGGTTGAAATATCTGCTGCCCGCCAAGGCGAAGTGACGCCCCGCGGGATCAGCTGCTTTTCCCCGCGTCCAGCGCATAGCCCGCCGACCGCACCGTGCGGATAATATCGCTCGTCCCCGGCAGGTTGATCGCCTTGCGCAGCCGCCGGATATGCACGTCGACGGTGCGCAGTTCGATGTCGCTGTCCTGGCCCCACACGCTGTCGAGCAGCTGCCCGCGCGAGAACACCCGGCCCGGATGCTCCATGAAATGGCGCAGCAGGCGGAACTCGGTCGGCCCCATGTTCACCGTCTGGCCATTCCGGATCACCTTGTGCGCGACCGAATCGAGCTCGATGTCGGCATAGGTGAGCAGCTCGCCCGCCAGCGCGGGGCGCAGGCGGCGGAGCACCGCCGACACGCGCGCGACCAGCTCGCGCGGGCTGAACGGTTTGGTGACATAATCGTCGGCGCCGGTTTCGAGGCCGCGAATGCGGTCCTCTTCCTCGCCGCGCGCGGTCAGCATGATGATCGGGACGTTTGCCGATTTCGGGTTGCGGCGCAGGCGGCGGCAAACCTCGATGCCGGGCAGGCTTTCGATCATCCAGTCGAGCAGGACGATGTCGGGAACGCGCTCCTCGACCAGCACCAGCGCCTGTTCGCCGTCGGGCGTCTGCCGAACCGAAAAACCCTCGCGTGCGAAATGCCAGACGATGAGCTCGGCGATCGCCTCGTCATCCTCGATCAGCAGCAGGTCGGGCTGCGGCATCAGCCTTGCTCCTGCTCCGCGGCGCCATCTTCGGGCTGTTCGCCGCGCTCGCGCTCCTCCATATGTTCGCCGGTCACGACATAATAGACCATCTCGGCGATGTTGGTGGCGTGGTCGCCCATCCGTTCCAGGTTCTTGGCGACGAACAGCAGGTGCGCGCTTTCCGAGATATATTTCGGATTTTCCATCATGAAGGTCACGAGCGTGCGGAAAATGCTGTTGTAGAAGTCGTCGACATTCTTGTCGCGCACGGTGACCCGCACCGCCAGTTCGGCATCGCGCGCCGCAAAGCTGTCGAGCGCGTCATGCACCAGTTCGGCGACATTCGACGACATCGACATCAACAGCGGGATCGCCTCGATCGACCGCGTCTGGTCCATCAGCGCGACGCGCTTGGCGATATTCTTCGCATAATCGCCGATGCGTTCGACGACCGACACGATCTTCAGCGCCGCGATCATTTCGCGCAGATCGTCCGCCATCGGTGCGCGCAGCGCGATCGTCTGGACCGCGAGCTGCTCGACTTCGGCTTCCAGCGCGTCGATCTTCTTGTCGTCGCGCACGACCTGCGCCGCGAGGTCGAGGTCGCCCTGTTTGAGCGCGGTCATCGCCTGCAGCAGCGCCTGTTCGGCGCGCCCGCCCATCTCGCTGATCAACCCGCGCAGGCGGTTGAGGTCCTCGTCGAAGGCTTTGACCGTATGATCGTTCGTTAATGCCATCACTGTCGTCCTGTTGCGCTACGGATCAGCCGTAGCGGCCGGTGATATAATCCTTGGTGCGTTCCTGCTTCGGGTTGGTGAAGATGTCGGTGGTCTTGCCATATTCGACCAGCGTCCCGAGGTGGAAGAATGCGGTGCGCTGCGACACGCGGGCCGCCTGCTGCATATTATGCGTGACGATCACGATAGCATATTTGCCGCGCAGCTCGTGGATCAGCTCCTCGATCTTCGCGGTCGCGATCGGGTCGAGCGCCGAGCAGGGCTCGTCCATCAGGATGACTTCGGGGTCGACCGCGATCGCGCGCGCGATGCACAGGCGCTGCTGCTGCCCGCCCGACAGCGCGGTGCCGCTTTCCTGAAGCCGGTCCTTGACCTCGTCCCAAAGGCCCGCACGGACCAGCGCGCGCTCGACGATGACATCCAGGTCGGCCTTGCTCGGCGCCAGCCCGTGGATGCGCGGGCCATAGCCGACATTGTCATAGATCGACTTGGGGAAGGGGTTCGGTTTCTGGAACACCATCCCGACGCGCGCGCGCAGCTGCACCACGTCCATCGACGGCGCGTAGATGTCTTCGCCGTCCAGCTCGATGCGGCCGGTGACCTTGGCGCTCGCCACCGTATCGTTCATCCGGTTCAGCGAGCGCAGAAAGGTCGACTTGCCGCAGCCCGACGGGCCGATGAAGGCGGTGACCAGGTCGGTGCCGACGTCGATCGACACGTCGTTGATCGCCTGCTTCTCGCCGTAAAAGACGTTGACGCCCTGCGCCCGCATCTTGGGGTCGGCGATGATAAGATCGTCGTTTGTCATGGTTGAGGGGGTCATGTTCACCAGCGTTTTTCGAATTTGTTGCGAAGATAGATCGCAAAGGCGTTCATCGACAGCAGCACGATAAGCAGCACGATGATCGCGGCGGAGGTTTTCTCGACAAAGCCCCGGTCGACTTCGTCCGACCAGAGGAAGATCTGCATCGGCAGCACGGTCGAGGGCGAGCAGATGCCGCCCGGCACGTCGCCGATAAAGGCGCGCATGCCGATCAGCAGCAGCGGCGCGGTCTCGCCCAGCGCGCGCGCCATGCCGATGATCGTGCCGGTCAATATGCCGGGCAGGGCGAGCGGCAGGACATGATGGAACACCACCTGCACCGGGCTGGCGCCGACGCCCAGCGCCGCGTCGCGGATCGACGGCGGCACCGATTTGATCGCGTTGCGGCTGGCGATCACGATCACAGGCATCGTCATCAGCGCCAGCGTCAGCCCACCGACGAGCGGGCTTGCCTGACAAATCCCGAACCAGTTGATGAACACCGCGAGCGCGAGCAGGCCAAAGATGATCGACGGCACCGCGGCGAGGTTATTGATCGACACTTCGATCAGGTCGGTCCAACGGTTTTTCGGCGCATATTCTTCGAGGTACAGCGCCGCGAGCACCCCGGTGGGGAAGGCGATCAGGAAGGCGATGAAGATCGTCAGCACCGATCCCTTCAGCGCGCCCCAGATCCCCGCCACCGCAGGATCGGTGGCATCGGCGTTCTTGAAGAACGGCCAGTGGATGCCGGTCGACAGCTTGCCGTCCTTCTCCAGTGCATCGACCTTGGCGCCCAATTCGCCGCGCGCGCCTTCCTTCGCCATGATGTCGACCGCCGACGCCGCAGGCAGCTCGAACACCGTTTCGCCGTCGAGCAGCGCCGGATCGGCCTTGATCGCGCTGCGCACTTCCTTCCACGCATTCTCGCTGATCAGCTCGGACCCGCCGTCGCCCAGCGCCTCGTCAGCGGCAAAGGCAACGATGTCGGCGAGGCCGGCATTGGCGATCACCTGATCGGCGTCGGCATCGCCCAGCCGCGCCTTGTCGACGGTCAGCGGCATCGCCTTGAAATCGATCGGCACCGCGACATTGGTATAGGTAAAGCCGCGCGCGCCGTTGCCGACCATCACGAACAGCAGGAACGCCAGGAACGCGCCCGACAGCAGCACCGCGCCCAGCCCGATGAACTTGAAGCGGCGTTCGGCGGCATAGCGGCCCGCGATGCGTTTCTGCATCGCCGCGCTTTTCCAGTCGGTGGGGGCGGTCTGCCTATTCATAAGCTTCACGATACTTCTTCACGATCCGCAGCGCGGCGATGTTGAGCAGCAGGGTGACGATGAACAGCACCAGCCCCAGCGCAAAGGCGGCGAGCGTCTTGGCGCTGTCGAATTCCTGGTCGCCGGTCAGCAGTTTGACGATCTGCGCGGTCACCGTGGTGACGCTGGCAAAGGGGTTGGCGGTCAGGTTCGCCGACAGGCCCGCGGCCATCACGACGATCATCGTCTCGCCGATCGCGCGGCTGACCGCGAGCAATATGCCGCCCATCACGCCGGGCAGCGCCGCGGGGATCAGCACCTGGCGGATCGTTTCGTTCGGGGTGGCGCCCAGCGCCAGCGATCCGTCGCGCATCGCCTGCGGCACCGCGTTGATACTGTCGTCGGCCATCGACGACACGAACGGGATGATCATCACCCCCATCACGATACCCGCCGCCAGCGCGCTTTCGGTCGATGCGTTGGGGATCCCCAGCATCACCGCAAATTCGCGCAAAGCAGGAGCAACCGTCAGCGCCGCGAAATAGCCGTACACGACGGTCGGCACCCCGGCCAGAATCTCCAGGATCGGCTTCACCCATTGGCGCACCACCGGCGCGGCATATTGGGTCAGATACACCGCGGTCATCATCCCGATCGGAATCGCGACGATCATCGCGATGATCGCGCCGATCAGCACCGTTCCCCAGAACAGCGGGATGCCGCCAAAGGTGTCGTCCTGCGGCGCACCACTGGTCGGCGCCCAGTTGGTCCCGAACAGCAGTTCGGTCGGCGACACGAGCTGGAAAAAGCGGATCGATTCGAACAGCAGCGACAAGACGATGCCGAACGTGGTCAAAATCGCGACGAGCGACGCGAGCAACAGCACCGCCATCACGATCCGCTCGACCCGCGTCCGCGCCCGGAAATCGGGTTTGATGCGGGTAAAGGCGTACAGCCCGCCCGCCAGCGCCAGCGCCAGCATCGCCGCAATCCCGATCCACGCATATTTATGCGCCGCATCGGCATAGGGCTGCACCAGAGGCGCCGCGGCGGGCAGCCGTACCGCGTCCTGCTTGCCCTGCGCGACGCTGCGCGCGTCGGACAATATCGCCCCGCGTTCAAACCCGAACGCGGGCAGGCTCTCCGCCGCCTCGCTCGCCAGCACCTGATTGGTGATCAGCGCCGGCGACACCGACGACCACACCGCCAGAAACAGCGCCGCGGGCGCGAACAGCCACAGCGCGACGTACCAGCCATGATATTGCGGCCGCGAATGCAGCTTGGTCCCCGATCGCCCCGCGAGCAGGTTCGACCGCTGCCGCCCGGCAATCCAGCCGATCAGCGCAAGGCCCGCGATGAGCAATAACAGGGCGGCGGCGTTGAAGGTCACTTGGTCCTCGGTTCTGGTGCCAACTTACAATCCGTTCGCCCTGAGCTTGTCGAAGGGCCGTTCTTGTCTTGAAGAAAGAAAGGACAGTGCTTCGACAAGCTCAGCACGAACGGATGATGGGTATTGCGAACGGGGGTAGGCGGGTCCAAAAAACCGGTGACCGGCACAGGCCGCAACCCGCGCCGGTCACCAGCGGGGGGAAACTTACTTCAGCCCGGCACCGTTCAGCGCGGTCATGCCGGTGCCGTTCGCCTTCGCGGCATCCGCGACCGCCTTCGGCGACACGATCAGACCCTTGGCGTTCAGATAGCCGCCGTCGCCCGCGCCCTTCAGGAACTCGGCGACGAACTCGGCCAGCCCCGGGACGACGCCGACATGCGCCTTCTTGATATAGATGAACAGCGGGCGCGAACCCGGATAGCTGCCATCGGCGATCGCCGCATAGGTCGGCGCGACGCCCTGCACCGGCACCGCCTTGATCTTGTCCTTGTTCGCATCGAGATACGAAAAGCCAAAGATGCCGAGGCTGGTCGGGTTCTTGTCGAGCTTCGAGATGATGAGGTTATCATTCTCGCCCTGCTCGACATAGAAAGGCGCACCGCGCAGCGTGGTGCAGGTCGCCTCATGCTTGTCCTTGTCGCTGTCCTTCAGCGCCTTCATCTCAGGGTTCGCGTCGCACCCGCGGCCCAGGATCAGTTCCTTGAACGCGTCGTACGTGCCGCTGGTCGATGGCGGGCCGAACACCGAAATCGCGACGGCGGGCAGCGCCGGGTTGACGTCTTTCCACGTCTTGGCGGTGCTGGGCTTGCCATAGGGGTTCGCGGCCAGCGCCTTGTACACATCTTCTTCGGTCAGCTTGAAGCCGGGGCCGCGCGTCGCTTCGCCCAGCGCGATGCCGTCGATGCCGATCTGGACTTCGACGATGTCCTTGACGCCGTTGGCGACGCAGGTGTCGAATTCCTTCTTCTTGATCCGGCGCGATGCGTTGGCGATGTCGGGGGTGTCGCCGCCGACGCCCGAACAGAAGCGTTCGAAACCGCCGCCGGTGCCGGTGCTGTCGATCTTCGGCGTCTTGTTGCCCGTCGCTTCGGCGAACTTCTCACCGACCGCGGTGGCAAAGGGATAGACCGTCGACGATCCGACCGCGCTGATATAATCGCGCGCGCCGCCACCCGACGAAGCCTGATCCTGACAGGCGGAAAGCGCCAGCGCGCACACGGCGGCGCCAACGACGCCAAGGGTGCGGGGCGCGAATTTCTGAGCCATGGAAAATCCTGTTGATGGGGGTCGTTACCGAACCAAGCCACCACCCCCGCGGCGACTCGCTGAGCGCCATTTGGGGGTTTTGTGTGACGTGTTTGTGACAGCGAGTGTCATGGAAGTGTCATGGATGGTGGGATTAGCACTTGCTTTTAAGCACTCACCAGCGCTGTTCGCGTTAGGGCGGCGCTTTCTGCGAGTGATAGCTCAAGTCGGCGGGATATACGACGGTCAACCAGATCGTGGTTGCTTCCAAGCTTACCCTTCTGATCTGCTGCCCCGGCTAGTGATGCCATCGCTTCTAAAGAAGCCAAATAAGCCTGCTGAACATTCACCCGATCACTATCCACCAGATTTAGGTGGCGTTCGATTCGTTCGATAGTGCTTGGCGAAGTCATAAACGAGTCTAGGAATTCATTAAACCCATTGAAATCAGGTTGATACTCTTTTGAACCTATAATATCTTTAATGTTGACCGACTCAATTTTTCCAATTTGACTGGATACGTTCAGCGACTTGATCTTAGAAATGACAAATCTGAGCCCTTCAATCCCAAATACATAATATATAGATGCAGACAGCGCGTCTGTTATCTTGTTACGGCTAGAGCTTTCCGCGATAAATCTATGAGATATGATCCGTCGCTTTTTTTCTCTCGACTTCTTGAATGCGGTTTCGACCGTAGTTGCAACGTATAGAAATCCAGCAACAAGAGAAAATCCTAGAAAAAAGTATGAGATGATTCTAGCAATTTGGGTCGCGAGATTTCCTGAATAGGTTCGCTCTACAAAACTTTCTCGGTTCGCTGAGTCTCTTGCATCAATGACTTTTATAGATTTCAAATCTGCGACTTTTCCTAGCGACAAGACGGATATCTTTGAAGATCGTGGCTTTCTAACGAGAATATCGAATCTTAACGTATTTCCCGGATCAATAATAACGGTTGGGCTTATAACTATGGTGTTCGTAGTCCGATAAGGTTTTGCTAATCTACGAAGGTGATCAGTATTAGCACTGAATCCGGTTATCTCGACGATATGTCCCCCATCAATTTTGAAACCTATGGGATCAGAAGGTGAAACATCGTTTGCTTTTATTCCGGTTCGTCCATTATTTCGTATAATGATTCTTGCAGCAACCAAAGATTCCTGAGAAGTGTTGAGGTCGGAGCCATTGAACGTAATTTGAAGTCCGTCCATTGGGCGTTGAATGTCAAATACAGGGATTTCGCTCGTAAGCTCGATTGCGAGCTTGGGTGATCGTTCAAAAATCTGATCCTGCACTGGAGGTAAGCTTATGATAGCGGTAGGGATCGCGATTAAAACGGAAGCAATGCCTAGCCTACGGAACCATCTTGTGCCGTAAATCCCGTCCGAAATCTGAGTTTCGTCTAACAACGATCTTTCCCCGTATCCTCTCGGTCTTTTATCGGTGCTTCCCATCCATTAACAAGTGTTGATTGATCGGGACCTGAAAAGTTGCAGCACCTATTTGGAGGAAAAATGATCCTCATCACCGGCCACGTCATCCTGACCCCCGAGCATCGCGAGCGCATGATTGCGCTCGGTGCCGAGCATAGCGCGCGGTCGCGCGGCGAGGCGGGGTGTCTGGCGCATAACTGCCATGTCGATGTCGAAAACCCCGACCGGCTGGTCTTTGTCGAGGAGTGGGCGGATATGGCCGCGGTGCGCGCCCACTTCGCGGTCCCCGCGTCGGGCGCCTTCGTCGCCGAAATGCGCGCCCTCTCACCCCAGCCGCCGGTGATGCGGATTTTCTCCGCCGAAGATGTGACGGCGCGGGTGGGTGGGTAGAATAGTCTCACGCAAAGGCGCAAAGGCGCGAAGAAGAAGGAATTTGTCTCACACTGTCCTCAGCGTGTCGAAGGGGCGCGAAGCCACAAAGATGCCTAATCCCCGTTCGCCCTGAGCTTGTCGAAGGGCCGTTCTTTTCTTTGGTGCTGTAGAAGGACGGTGCTTCGACAAGCTCAGCACGAACGGCTAAATATGGCCTTTGCGCCTTCGCGCCTTTGCGTGAGATCCCTTCTTTCTGCCGGCGGAACGAAGCAGGATCCCCGATCACAGGCGAACGATCAACGCGTCTCGTTCGCGGGTGACGAGAACGGGAGGCGGGTGACGATGTAGGACAAAAACCGCTTTCCTACATTATTCCGCTGTGCCAGCCTCCAATCCGGCTCTTTCAAATCACCAACCATCCCCCGCCGTCTGCCATGCAGCCGCTGCCCCGGCGCACTGCGCTGCCCCGCCCGCGATGCGGCACCGACAGGGTGCCGCATAAGGCTGAACTTTACTGAACTTTGGACGGCGGCGGCGCGTGCCGCGTAGGACAGGCTTGATCCGGCGCTGCGTTCGGATAGGGCAGGGCGGTGGCCACGGACCCGATCCGCGGCGACGCGGGGACGGCGCCGGGGGGCCATATGAGCGGGTTTGAATTCATCTTTTCGCTGTTCGGGCTGATCCTCGGCCTCGCGCTGGCCGAGGGGCTGGGCGGGCTCGCCCGCGCGCTCAAGGCCAGCCACCGCGTCCGCATCGGCTGGCCCACCGCGCTGCTCGGGCTGTTCGTGTCGTGCGACGTCGTCACCTTCTGGATGTACGGCTGGGCGGTGCGCGACCTGTTGCCCTTGAGCTGGCCGGTGCTGTTCGGCGGCTTCGTCGTCACCGCGCTCTATTTCGTCGCCGCGTCGCTGGTGTTCCCCGACGATCCCGAAGGCTGGGACGATCTGAACGCGCATTTCGACAAGCATTACCGCAAGGTGATCGGCGGGGTGTTCCTGTGCAATGTCGCGCTGCTCGGCACCGTCGCCGCGCTCGACGGCATGCCCGCCCCGACCAGCCTGCGCACCTTCATCATCGCGTACAGCTTCTTCCCCACCGCGCTGCTCGCGATCGCAGTGAAGGACCGCCGCGTGGTGCTCGCCTGCCTGATCTGGCTGATCGCACTCTACCCGCTGTCGGCGGTGTGGCGTTGAACCGACGCGCCGCCTCAAACCCGTTCGTGTCGAGCGAAGTCGAGACACGCGAGGTAGAGTGC
>JAFAGN010000066.1 GCA_023422695.1 Pseudomonadota bacterium | reverse complement strand
CGAGAAGCGCCCTTCGACAAGCTCAGGGCTACGGTTGAATATCCATCGACTATGGTCGAACAGATGTCAGCTGTCCGCGCGAATATCCGCATTGTCGTCGGTCCCGCCGGAGGCACCGTCGGCGCCGAGCGACCAGACGTCGAACGCCTTCCCGTTCGGGCCGGGCGCCTGGTAATTATAGGGCCGCCCCCACGGATCGGCGGGCAGTTTCTTGATATAGCCGCCGCGACGATAGCGCTCGGGCTGCGCAAGCGACGGCGGCGGGGTCGATAGTGCGTTTAATCCATCGGTCGACGCTGGATAGGTCAGATTGTCGAGGCGATATTGTTCGAGCGCGGTTTCCAGCGTCGCAATATCCGCCTGCGCCTTGGTTACCATCGCACGGTCCTGACTCGGCAGGACGTTGATCATCACCACGGTCGCTAGCAGCCCGATGATGAAGATCACGACCATCAACTCGGTCAGCGTAAAGCCGCGTTCGCCCTTCTTGCGGCGGCGATGGACCGGCGGGCGGCCCTCCCCCGAAAAGGAGGTATCGAGCATCAGGCGAATGAAAAGCTGCATCAAAGTCATTTATTACAGTCCGGCCAGATTCTGCAACTGAAGGATCGGCAGCAGAATCGCGAGGATGATGAGGGCGACGCACGACCCCATAAGCACTATTATGACAGGTTCGAGTAAGGCCATCGATGCCGCCGTAAACCGGTCGAATTCGCGCTCCAGATAATCGGCGGCGCGCTCCAGCATCACCTCGAGCCGCCCGGCGCTTTCGCCGCTGGCAGTCATGTAAACGAGCAGCGGCGGGAAGACCCCGGCATCGCGCAACGCCGTCGACAGGCTGCCCCCCGCGCGGACCTGATCGACGATCGCCGTGGTCGCGGCCGCCAGCGCCGCGTTGCGGATCGTCGGCAAGGTCAGCCGCAAACCCTCGACCAGCGGCAGGCGGCTCGACACCATTGTTGCCAAGGTGCGCGCGAAACGCGCGGCGTAGAGATCGCGCAGCAGGCGGCCCAGCAAAGGCAGGCGCAGCAGCCGCGCATCGACCCTCGCCTTGAACGCCGGACGGCGCATCGCGGCGGCCCAGCCGAAACTCGCGGCGACGAGCAACAACGCGATCAGCCACCACCAGTTGGCGGCGAAGCTGGAGATCGCGATCACCGCGCGGGTCAGGAACGGGAGCTGCTGGCCGGTGTCGGTGAATTGCTCGACGACGCGCGGGACGACGAAGATCATCAGCGCCGCGACAACGCCGATCGCGACGACCGCGAGCACGATCGGATAGGCGAGCGCGGCGATCAGCTTGCCGCGCACCTCGGCCTGGCGTTCGAGCAGGTCGGCGAGGCGCGCGAGAATAGTCGTGAGGCTGCCCGTCGTTTCGCCCGCCGCGACCATCGCGCGATAGAGCGACGGAAAGCTGGCGGGCTGGCGCGCCATTGCATCGGCGAGGCGGCGGCCTTCGAGCAGTCCCGCGTGAACGTCGCCGATCACCGCGCGCGCGGTTTCCGCCTCGCTTTGCCGGGTCAGCGTGCGCAGCGCTTCTTCGAGCGGCGCGACCTCGGCCAGCGTCGCGAGCTGGCGGGTGAAGAGCGCGAGGTCTTTCGCTGAAAGGCGCGCGCGGCGGAACGCGAGCAGCGACCGGCTGGCAGGCTTCGTCCCCGCCGCCTCGACCGCGACGATATGGAATTTGCGCCGCACCAGATCGGCGCGGGCCGCATCGTCATTGGCGGCAGTCAACCGTCCCTTGCGCTCGCGGCCCTGCGGATCGATCGCCACATAGCGATAATCAGGCATCGATTTCCTCGCGCCGTGCGATGCGGATCGCTTCCTCGGCGGTCGTCAGACCCTTGGCGACCATCGCGCGCGCCGCCGAGGCGAGCGTCGGCGATTTCAAAAAGGCGTGGCGCGCGATCATCGCTTCGTCGCCGCCGTTGTAGATATAGCGGCGGACGGTCTCGTCGACCTTGATCGCCTCGAACACGCCGATGCGGCCCTTGTAGCCGGTGCCGCCACACTGGTCACAACCCTTGGGCCGCCAGATGACGGTGCCGATGTCGAGGCCGAGCATGGCGGCGACGCTGTTGTCGGCCTGCACCGGTTCGCGGCAATGATCGCAAAGTTTGCGCACAAGGCGCTGCGCGATGACCGCGCGCAAAGTTGACGCCAAAAGAAAAGGTTCTACTTTCAAGTCTTTAAGGCGGGTTATTGCGCCGACCGCATCGTTGGTGTGAACAGTCGACAGCACGAGGTGGCCAGTCAGCGAGGCCTGCACGGCGATATCGGCGGTTTCGCGGTCGCGGATTTCGCCGACCATCACGACGTCGGGGTCCTGGCGCAGGATCGCGCGCAGGCCCGCAGCGAAATCGAGCCCGACCTTGGCATTGACCTGCGTCTGGCCGACGCCGTCGACCGCATATTCGACCGGATCCTCGACGGTCAGGATGTTGCGCTGGCCGTCGTTGAGCTGTTTGAGCGCCGCGTAGAGCGTCGTCGTCTTGCCCGATCCGGTCGGGCCGGTGACCAGGATGATGCCATTGGGTTCGGCGAGCGCCTCGCGCAAAATCTGGTCGGCGGCGCCCGACAGGCCGAGCACGTCGAAGTCGATCCCCGCCGCATCCTTGTCGAGGATACGCATCACGACGCGTTCCCCGGCGCGGCTGGGCAGCGTCGAGACGCGAACGTCGACCGCCTTGCCCGCCAGCGTCAGCCCGATACGCCCGTCCTGCGGCACCCGGCGTTCGGCGATGTCGAGCCGCGCCATCACCTTGATGCGGCTGACGACGACCGGCGCGACGTGCGGCGGCATTCGGAGGTGCTCGCGCAGCACGCCGTCGGCGCGCATCCGCACAACGAGGCCGCTTTCATAGGGCTCGATATGGATGTCGCTGACCCCCTGCCGCACCGCTTCGGCGATGATCGCATTGATCAGCCGGATCGCGGGCGCGTCGTCGGCGCTGTCGAGCAGATCTTCGGCGCTGGGCAGGCTGAAATCGATGTCGCCGCTATCGAGCGACCCCGCCATCGCCGCCGCCGAGCTGTCGACGGCATAATGATCCGACAGCAAGCGGTCGAAATCCTCGGCACTGGCGGTCGCGACCTTGAGCGGAGCGGCGAGGTAACGCTTCACCTCGATCAGCACCGCGGGATCGCCGCCGTCGCGCAGCGTCGCCAGCCACACCCCGCCTTCGCCGGGCGCGATCACCACGCCGTGCTGGCGCGCAAAGCCATAGGGTATGTCGACCGGCGCCGGGGCGGCGGCGATCGGTTCCGCGTCGGTCACGGAAACTCTCCGGTCGGCGGTGCGGGCGCCTGCGAAACCGAGGGTGGCACGTCGGTCGAAATCACGCGGCCATCGGGGCCGCGCAGTTCGGGCAGGTTGACCGGGCCGACGGTAATATCGCTCGCGGTCGCCTCGGTCGGCACCGGCGGCACCGCACCCAGATAATCGCGCACCAGTGCATCGATCGCGGGTTCTTCGTCGGGGTTCCGTTGCAACTGGAAGTCACGGATATAGCCGTAGCGCCGCGCGGTGAGCGCCGCATTGTCCTCGCGATTGCGCAGGATCGTCGGACGGATGAACACCATCAAATTGGTTTTCGACCGCGTCCGGCTGCGCGACTTGAATAGCTCGCCGAGCAGCGGAATATCGCTGAGCAGCGGGATGCGCTCGATCGTCTTGCGCTCGTCATCGTTGAGCAGCCCGCCGATCGCGAGGATTTCGCCGTCGTCGACGGTCAGCACCGTTTCAAAGGCGCGCTTGTTGAGGATGAGGTCGCTGTTGCGCGACGACACCGGTCCGGCGACACTCGACACCTCCTGGCGCAGGAACATCTTCACTTCGCCTGCCCCATTGACCTGCGGCGTCACCTCCAGTTTGATCCCGACCTCCTCGCGCTGGACGGTGCGGAAGGCGTTTTCGAAGTTGGTGCCGAGCTTTTCGCCGGTGGTGATGGGTACGTCCTGTCCGACGAGGAATTTTGCCGCCTGATTGTCGAGGGTGACGATGTGCGGGGTCGCAAGCAGGTTCGATGTCGTGTCCGATTTCACCGCATTGATGATCGCGCCGAACACCGTATTCTTGCCAATGTCGCCGGCAAATCCGGCAAAGCCGCCCGTTGCGGTCAGCAGCGATGCTGCCGCGGCTTCCTGCAGGCTGTTGCCCAGCGAACTGTTCGTCTGAGTCACCGTCGTATTGCCGTTGACCGTCGTCGTCTGCTGCGACAGTTCGTTCGCGGCATAGGCACCGCCGAGGGTCAGGATGTTCGGCGACGCATTGCTGTAGCTGGTCGCAACAAACGGGATATTCTTCCCGCCGAGCAGGAACTGGACCCCCAGCCGCTTTGCCGCATCGTCGCCGATCTCGACCACGATCGCTTCGACCAGCACCTGCTGGCGGCGGCTGTCGAGCTGACGGATCAGCTCGCCGAGCATCCGCTGCACGTCGCTGTTGGCGGCGACGATGATCGCGTTGGCGCCTTCGTAGCGGGTGACGATCGCCGGGCCGCGGGTCGCGATGCTGCCGCCCGCACCGCCCGTCGAGACGTTGGCGGTTGCCGCGGGTGCAGGCGTCGGAGCGCTCGCCCCGCCGCCCGATGACGACGATGTCGTCGCGGGGGGCAAGCCCGCCTTTTGCGCCGGATCGCTGCCGCCGCCGATCAGTTGCTGCAAGGTCGGCAGCAAGGTTTCGGCATTGGCATGTTCGAGCCAATAGACGCGCAGTTCGGTGCCACCCGCCGCCTTTTGATCGAGGTCATTGGCCATCGCAACAAAGCGCGCAACCATCGCCTGATCGCCGCGCAGCGCGATCGCGTTGCTGCTGTCGATCGGGACGATCGCGACCGGCGCCCGTGCGCCCTCGCCCGCCGCCGGGACCAAGGCGGTGAGCGCGGCGGCGATTTCGCGCGCGCCGGCATTTTTCAGCGTGACGATCTGGCTGGTCGAGCTGTCGCGGTCGATGCTGGCCGCGAGCGCGCGGATGCGGCGGATATTATCGGCGAAATCGGCGACGACCAGGCTGTTGGCGTTGCGGTTCGCGGTCAGCGATCCCTGCGCGCTGACCAGCGGACGCAGCGTTTCCACGGCGGCCACAGCGTCGATGTGGCGCAGGCGGATGATTTCGGTGACGAACTGGTTCTGCGCCGCCCCGCCGCTGCCGATGCGGCCCGGCTGCGCCGCCGCGCCGTCGATCGGCTGGACGCGGTAGCTGCCGTTCGGACCGGGCACCGCGACCAGGCCGTTCGAGCGCAGGGTCGAGAGGAAAATTTCGAAATATTCGCTGCGCGACAGCGGCCGGTCGGTGACCACCGACACCTTGCCGTTGACGCGGCCGTCGATGACGAAGGTGCGTCCGGTGATCCGCGCCGCATCCTGGATAAAGGCGCGGATATCGGCGTCGCGCACGTTGAGCGTATATTGGGCGACCGCAGGGACCGGGGTGGCGGAAACCAGTGCGGCGGCAAGCATGAGCGAAAGCTTAAGACGCATAAAACCTATTGCTTCGAGAGGAATATGGCGACGGGAACGACGCTGGCGCCGCGTTCGACTTCGAGCGAGATGCGCGCGCCGGGGGCGATCTGACTGGCGAGCGACGCAGCATCGCTGGCCGACCCGATCGGGCGCCCGTTGACCGACCGGATCACATCCCCCGGGCGCAGACCCGCGGCGCGGAAGACCGCTCCGTCGCCCTGCGGCTGGACGACCAGCCCCGTGACGCGGCCATTTTCGGCGCGCGGGGCAAAGCCGACCCCGGCCTTCAATGCCGCGGGCGACATTTCGCCGCTGGCGCTGACACCCGTCGCGGCGACCGACCCGACCTCGGGGGTCGGCGCAGGCAACGTGGTCGCCGGAGCAGCCACCGGCGCATCGCCGCTCTGGTCGAGAAACAGGCTTTCGCGCGCGCCGCCGCGGTCGAGCAGGACATGGTCGAAGGCGACGCCGACGAGCTTGACCCCCGGCGCGATCTCGTCGCCGACGGCATAGCTGTTCTGCACGCCGTCCTCGGCCGCGATGATTGCCGATCCGCTGCCGGTGGCTTCGTTGATATTGACCCCGAACAGGGTCAGTCCCAGCGCGGTCACCGTCGCCGAGGCCGGTCCCTGCGGCGTGCTGCGGAAAAAGGGGTCAAAGCTGACGAACAGCGCGCGGCGTTCCGCGGGCGAGGCAATCACCGCGGTCTGGGGTTGCCAGGCGCCGAGCGGCGACAGCGGGGTGATGACGGTCCAGAGCAGGCGGACAAGCTGCCAGATCAGCAAAGCGCCGAGCAGCGCGACGAGCAGGCGCGGCCCGATCTCGCGCGGCGAACGGCGACCGACGCGCAGCCAGCCGGGCAGCCCGCGCGGCAACCTTACGGCCGATCCGGACATCAGCGTCGCCATGAAATCCTTCTGTCCCCCTGAGGCTGAAGTTGCCGTCGCGAATCGCCTAGGGGCGATTGGTGACAATTAGTTGACCGGAAGATTACAGTTTTTTGACGGGTGGGCGAGTCTGGCGGTGGGACGGTTGGCCGCAATGATCCTCCCCGTGGCGCAGCCATGGGGAGGTGGCAGTCCGCAGGACTGACGGAGGGGCTTTGACGCACCGTCGTTTAAACAAAAACACCCCCCACCCGGGCGGGGCCCCCCCCC
>JAFAGN010000042.1 GCA_023422695.1 Pseudomonadota bacterium | reverse complement strand
CCCTTCGACAGGCTCAGGGCTACGGTGCGTTTGGTCAGGATGGTCTTTAATTAAACTCGGCCGGCGGCGGGCGCTGCGGCGGCGCCTTGGTCGCGGGAGCCTGTCCCTTGGGCGGCGCCCCATTTTTGGGCGCCGCGGCGGGGTCGCCCGATCCGCGCCGACCGGTCTGCTCCTCGATCCATTGCTGGTCGAGCACCGGACCATCCTCGGGCGCCGGGGCGGGGTCGGCACCTTCGGGCGGGCGCATGTCATAGGGCAGTTCGATCGGCATGCCGTTCTCGTCGACTAGCGCACCCTCGCCCGGCTCGCCCATATAGGCTTCGCCCTCGTCCTCGAGCTGCCATTCGGGCAGCACGACTTCGGTATCGAATTGCTCGACCGGACGGCGCGCGACCGCGACGCGCATATAATCGGCAAAGGCCTGCGCGGGCGCGCGGCCGCCCTGCAGCCCGCCGACCGCCTTGGCATCGTCGCGGCCCATCCACACCCCGGTGGTCAGCCCGCTGGAAAAGCCCAGGAACCAGCCGTCCTTGTTGCTCGACGTCGTGCCGGTCTTGCCCGCGACGGGGCGGCCGATCTGCGCCGCGCGGCCGGTGCCGGTGTTGACCGCGGTCTGCAGCAGGTCGGTGATGCCCGCCGCGACCCAATTGTCGACCAGCACCTGCCCGCGCGTCGCGGGGCGCTGGTACAGCAGGCGGCCGTCGGCGGTCGTCACCTTGGTGATGCCATAGGGTTCGACCGAAATGCCGCCGCGCGACACCGCGGCAAAGGCGGCGGCCATGTCGATCACCCGCACCTCGGCGCTGCCCAGCACCATCGACGGGTGGGTGTTGACCGGGGTGGTGATGCCGAACCGCCGCGCCATATTCGCGACCGCCGAAAAGCCGACCTCGTCGCCCAGCTTTGCCGCCACAGTGTTGACCGAATAGGCAAAGGCGCTGCGCAGATCCATCGTCCCGGCAAAACGCCCCGACGAGTTGCGCGGGCTCCAGCCGTTGATCGTCACCGGCTCGTCGACCACCGGATCGTCGACCTTATATCCCGCTTCGAGCGCCGCCATATAGACGAACAATTTCCACGCCGATCCCGGCTGGCGCAGCGCCTGCGTCGCGCGGTTGTAGTTCGATGTCACATAGTCGGTGCCGCCGACCATCGCGCGGACCGCGCCGTCGCGGTCGAGCGACACGAGCGCGCCCTGCACCCCGCGCGGCGTGTTCGCCTGGATCGCGGCGGTCGCCGCGCGCTGCATATTGAGGTCGATCGTGGTATAGACGTCGAGCGCCTCGCTGCCCTCGTCGATCAGCATGTCGAGCTGCGGCAAGGCCCAGTCGCTGAAATAGCGCGCGCTGTTCTGCCCGGTTTCCTGCGCCAGCTGGACATCGGCGGGTTTGGCACTGTCGGCCTGGCTCTGGGTGATCACCCCGGCGTCGACCATCACGCTCAGCACGACCCCGGCGCGACCGAGCGCGGCGCCCGCGTCGGCAGTCGGCGAATAGCGCGACGGCGCCTTCACCAGTCCGGCGACCACCGCGGCTTCGGACAGCGACATTTCGGTCGCGCTGTGGCCGAAGAAGCGACGCGAGGCGGCGTCGATGCCATAACTGCCGCCGCCGAAATAGACCTTGTTCAGATAGAGTTCGAGGATCTCGTCCTTCGAGAATTTCCATTCGAGCGCCATCGCGAGGATCATCTCGCGTGCCTTGCGCTTGAAATCATAGCTGTTCGACAGAAAGATGTTGCGCGCCAGCTGCTGGGTAATCGTCGAGGCGCCCTGCAGGCGCCGCCCGCTGCCGCGGTTCTGCACCGCGACCGCCGCGGCGCGCGCCATGCCGACCGGGTCGAGCCCCGGATGATAGCGAAAGCGCCGATCCTCGACCGCGACCATCGCGTCCTGCATCACCTGCGGCGTTTCGCGCAGCGTCAGCCAGCGCCCGTAATTGGGGCCGAGCGACAAGAACACGGTGCCATCGGCGGCGCGGACGCGGATCGTCTGCCCGGCGGGGGATTTCTTGAGTTCCTCGAAGCTCGGCATCCGCTGCACCGCAATGCCGACCGCGACCGCCAGCGCGACCAGCGCCACGACGGCCAGCGCCAGTCCCCAGCGGAAAATGCGGCGCATCCACACGCGAAAGCGCGACGGCGCGGCGTCAGGCGCGTCGCTCCGGCTGCTGGACGATGACGATTTCTTCGACGAAGCTTGCTCTCTTTCGCGGCGCAAAGCCCGTATTCCTTCCCTCGCTCCGCCCCTGATCTCTCAGCCCGGTGGCAGCGTTTCAGCCTTCGCCGGTCTGCGCCTCATCCGGTCCGCGACCCGCGAAGTCAAGCGCCGCGCTGTTGATGCAATAGCGCAGCCCGGTCGGGCCGGGGCCATCGGGAAAGACATGGCCCAGATGGCCGTCGCATTTGGCGCAGCGCACTTCGGTGCGGATCATGCCGTGGCTGGTGTCGGTCAGTTCGGTCACCGCACCATCTTCGGCGGGGGCGGTGTAGCTGGGCCAGCCCGACCCGCTGTCATATTTGGTGCGGCTGTCGAACAAAGGCTCGCCGCACCCGGCGCAGCGGTACAGGCCGTCGCCCTTGTGATCGGTATATTTGCCGGTGAAGGCGCGCTCGGTGCCGCCCTCGCGCAGCACATGATGCGCCATCGCGTCGAGCGGCTTGATGTTGGTCGGGTCGGTCATGGCGGATTTCTCCTCGGGCGCAGGCCGATTATCGGGGCGGCGCGGTAGCCCCCAATATCGGATCGAACCGGCAGTCTCGCAAGGGGCGAGGCGCTCAGACGTCGCGAAGTCTTGTTGCCTGCGAAGCCCAGCGAACCAGCGATGGAAAGGCCGCGGCCAGCAACGTCAGTCCGTTCGCGGTGCGCGGGTGTTCGCCGATGCGCCAGACCGCACTCGCGATGCCAAAAGGCCGCGTCATCCGTGCCGCCAGCGCGCGCTGGAACGCGGGTGCCGCACTAGCGCCGCCGCGCCGCCATGCCGCCACCGCGGCGTCGCTGCTGGCGAGCGCCAGCCCCATACCCTCGCCCGCCAGGCTGGGGATCACCCCCGCCTGATCGCCGAGGCGAAACAGCCCCGGCACGGTATCGGCGGTACGCCAGCCATAGGGGACATGACCGATCGCATCGATCGATTGCGACCAGTCGGCAAAGGCCAATCGCTCGCCGAGCATCGGGTGCGAATCGCCCAGCGCGCGCAGCAGCGCCGCTGGTTCGCCGCCCGCTTCGTCGAGGCGCGATTTGTGGGTGGCGAGGCACAAGTTCGCGCTCCCGTCCTCCTGCCGCACCAGCCCGGCATAGCCGCGGTCGAACAGGTGGAGCTCGACCGCGTCACCGATCAGCCGGCCCAGCGCAGCTTGGGGCGGCAGCCGCAATCGCAGCCCCATCACCGGATCATGCTGCTGCCAGAGCGCGGGTTCGCGTGGAAACCCGCGAAACCCATGCTTGCCCGCGGCGAGGAACAGCGATGGAGCGGCAAGGGCCGCGCCGTCGCGCGTCTGCAAGCTCTGGCCATCGATCGCTGTCGCATGGACGCCGCGCTGCATATCGGCGCCTGCCGCGACCGCCGCCGCCTGCAACGCCGTGTCGAGACGCCGCCGCGATACGCCCATAGCGGCGTGCGGCAGGCTGGTTTCGCTGTGCCGCCGCCCGGCAAACAGCCGGACCCGCGTCACTTGTTGCCCGCCCAGCGCCGCACGATCGATCCCCAGCGCGTCGATCCGCGCCAGCGAGTGCCAGCTCAGGAACCCGCCGCACAGCGCATCGCCGGTTTCGCGTGTCCGTTCGAGCAACAGCGTCTTGGCCCCGGCGCGTGCCAGTCCGATCGCCGCAGCGGCGCCCGCGGGTCCGGCGCCGATGACGATCGCGTCGGTCACCGGATGCGCTCAACGCAGAGCCGGTAGGGAAAGCTGCGAAAGATGCGCGCATGCGCCGCGGTATCGGGCAGCGCGTCCGCCAGCATCGCCTGCCATTCGGCACGGCGAAAGCTGCGCCCGACCGACAGCTGCCCGTCGCGGCGGACGATCGGATCGACCATCGCAAGCGTGGCGAGCAGCGGATAACCGGCAAAGGGCAGGCGCTGGCGGTGAAGGTCGTTGACCAGCCAGCCGCGCGCGGCTTCGCCGTCCATGAAGCGAAGGAATTCGTCGCGCTGAGCGGGCGTCATATGATGCGCGACCAGGCTGGACAGGATGATGTCCCACCCCTGCCCCGACAGATCGCGATAGTCGCCGGTGATCAGCCGCGCCCGCCCGCCGAGCCTTGTGTTGGCCACCGGCGCGCTGTTCGGGTTGAGATCGACCCCGACCAGATCGAGCGCGACGCCGCGCGTGGTCCCCCAGCGGTCGATCCGTGCGAGCATGTCGCCGCTGCCGAAGCCGACGTCGAGGATACGCCACGGTTTTGCCCCCAGCCCGCGTGCGGCGACGCGGTCCAGAAAACCGAGCGTGGGCCGCGCCGCCAATGTCAGCGCGTTGATCCGCGACAGGTCGGCGAGCACCTTGGCGTAGCGTGCTGGCGCCAGCTCTATCGCGTCCATTTCCTCCTCGGCGTCGATCGGCGCGCGGAGGCTGGTGAAGGGGTTCATGCCGTGAAGCGGATCGCTTCGGCGGCAAGCCCGGGACCGAAAGCGATCGCCAGCCCGTCGCCTTGCGCCCCGCGTGCGATCATGTCGGCCAGCACGAACAATATCGTTGCCGACGACATATTGCCAAAGCGCGCGAGCACGGCGCGGCTGTCGGCCAGCGCTTCGGCGGGAACGCCGAGCGCCGTCTCGACCGCGTCGAGCACCGACCGGCCCCCGGCATGGACTGCGAGCAGCGGCGGCGGCTCGCCCGCGCCGAACAGCTGGCTGCGCACCGTTGGCGCCGACAGCGCATCGCGCAGCCGTCCCGGCACTTCGCCCGACAGCTGCATGGCAAAGCCGGTGTCGCCAATGTCCCAGCGGATCAGATCGGCGCTGTCCTCCAAAGCGAGGCTGGCGCCTTCGCCCAATTCGAGCCCGGCGGCATCGGCGGATATGATCGCCGCCGCGGCGCCATCGCTGAACTGCAGCATCGCGAGCAAAGGTTCGGGCTGATCGGCGAGCTGCAGGTGCAAGGTGGACAATTCGACGCTGACCACCAACACCACCGCATCAGCCTCCGATCGCACGATATGCCGCGCGGTGCGCAGCGCGGTGACCCCGGCGTAGCAGCCCATGAACCCGATCAGCACCCGCTCGACCGTCGCCGCCAGCCCCAGCCGCCGCGCCAATATCTGGTCGATCCCCGGCGCGACAAAGCCGGTGCAGCTTGCGACGACGATATGGGTGATCCGCGCCGCATCGAACGCATCGCCAAGGCCCGCGATCGCCTGCATCGCCAGCTCGGGGGCATGTTCGGCATAGGCCCGCATCCGGGCGGAGGTCGGCGGCAGGCCGGGCACGTCGTAAAAGCCGTCCGCCGCAACCGGCGACCCGCCGCCCGCTGTGGGGGGCAGCACCGACCAGCGATGGTCGATCCCCGACCGCGCCGTCATCCGCGAAAACACGGCGCGCACCCGCTCGTCGGCCAGTCGCGGGGTCGCCCAGTCGATAAAGGCCTGGTGGATGTCGTGGCCCGGCACCGCGGTGGCGATCGCGTTCAGCCGGGGGGACGGCGGGGGGTTGGTCATCGCGCATCTGTGGCCGAAAAGCGCGAAACTAGCCAGCGATTCGCGGCGCCGCGGTTTTACGCGCGGTTAACCATGATGCGGCTATGCGGAGAGCTGTGAAACTGCGCCTTCCTCTTGCCTTTGCGTTGACGGTTGCCAGCGCGCCTGCGGCATCGGCGCAGTGCCTGCTCTGCGCGCCCGAAAAGGCGCAGAGCGCGGTGGCGCGCGAGGCCGAAGTGCCGCTGCGCGTCGAGGTCGAAACGCGGCTCGACATGGGGCGGATCGCGGTCGGCGCGATGGGCGGCGAGGTCGCGGTCGACCCGGTATCGGGCGCGCGCCGTCTCAGCGGCGACGTCGTCGATCTCGGCGGCTTTGCGTTGACGGGGGTGGTCACCGTGCGCGGCGCCCCGGGCGCCGAAGTGCGCGTCATCCTGCCGACCAGCGTCGATCTGGAGGGCAGTCACGGCCGCACCGCGCGCGTCACCGGCCTCGCCACCGACCTCAACGCCGCCCCGCGCCTCGGGCCCGACGGCCGCCTCGTCTTCCGCTTCGGCGGTCGTCTGCAGATCGCAGGCGCTGACGACGGCGACTATCGCGGGCGCATTCCGGTGACGGTGGAGTATCAGTAGCGCTTGATGCCGTGCCTCTGGCAATCGGCGATGATCATTGTCCGGCGAATGGCGGCGAACCGGTGATCGGCCCGACCCAAAAGAAACCGTCATAGTCGTGCGCTGTCCTATCTTCCGTGGCAACGAGTTCGACAAAAGGCGAGCGACCAAGATCCGCGCTACCCCGAATCTGATGGATGCCGCAATCTAGCCCTTCATCGGTGAGAGGTTTCCCGTCATCAACCGCCGGCGCGGCTTTGCGGACGCAGTTCCAGCTGGTTCCGGCCGCGTAGCGCATGTTCAGCGCCAAGGTATGGCCATAACGATTGAGCCGCGCTGCCATCGGGTCGAACCGGACACCACCCCGATCAACCGTTCGCTTCCGAGCATGGAAATTGCCGACAAGTATCAGCACCCGATCATAATTGGCCTGCTGAGCGGCGTGGACGATATTCTCCGCCTGCGCCGCTTCATGTGGTCCCTGCCCGGCCAAATCAGCAAAGCGCTGGGATTGAGCCGCATCGCGATCGCCGTTGAACGCGACAATACCGACGGGTAGGCCTCTTTCTTTCAGGTCATGCAGGGCAACGAGCATTGCAAACATCGCTTGGCTGGCGACGCCATCCTGCCGTCCAATCCAGCCAATTTGCCCCAGAGACTTTTGGAACCGATCTTTGGGCAGCGCCCAGGCAGTCTGCAGAGCCGGATCATCGGTCGCGCTTTTTTCGACGGCAACCAGAACGCGCTCTCCCTGGGAGGCGAGGGCGCAGGCCAAATTGCCGATGAATTCCGGTCCTTGTCGCGTGCCGTGGAGCTCGCCGAACACCACATAGCGTGGATTATGCTGCGCGAGGTCATTCCATCCTTCTGGCGCATGACATTCGGTCGTTTTCGATGTCGGGGGCCGCGAGGCCTCGCGCGCGGTGGTTCGTTCCTGATCGAATGACATCAATAGCAACAGGCTTGCTACGAGCGTCATCACCGCACCTCCCCCAACAAATCTGTTGGCGTAGCTCTACCCCGGTTTGCGATCTTGGTAATCGGCTAAAATGACCTACTTAACCCCGCGCCCCGAACAGCGCCGTCCCGACGCGCACATGCGTCGCGCCCAGCATCACGGCGGTTTCATAATCGCCGCTCATCCCCATCGAGCGTCCCGGCAGGCCGTTCCGCTCGGCCATTTCGTCGAGCAGCGCGAAGAAGGGCGCGGGTTCGATGTCGGCGGGGGGGATGGCCATCAGGCCGTCGATCGTCAGCCCAGCGGCCGCGGCTTTGGCCAACAATGCGGGCAGGTCGGCGACCGTGCAGCCGCCCTTTTGCTCCTCGTCGCCGATATTGACCTGAACGAACAGCTGCGGCTGCCGACCCGCCTTTTCGCAGGCCTTGGCGAGTGCCTGTACCAGTGAGCTGCGGTCGACCGAATGGATGGCGTCGAACAGCGCGACCGCTTCGTCGGCCTTGTTCGATTGCAGCTGGCCAATCAGGTGGAGTTTGACGTCGGTGGTTTCGGCGCGCAGTTGGGGCCATTTCGCCGCGGCCTCCTGAACGCGGTTCTCGCCAAAGTGACGCTGGCCCGCCGCGATCAGCGGACGGATCGCGGCGGCGTCGTGCGTTTTCGACACCGCGATCAGGCAGATGTCGTCGGCGCGCCGCTGCGCGCGCGTCGCCGCGTCGGCGATCTTCGCCTTTACTTCAGCCAGTCTGTCCGCCGCGTCGCTCATCATTCTTCCCATCCCGGCGCGTTGCGTGCGCCCGCGACGCGCCTATAGGAAGGGCGATGGTTCGACGCCACCCCCTGCCGCCGCAATGGCTGTTCAGCGACGAGCGGCTTGGGGTCGGTGTCGTCCGATTGGCGGCGTTGCTGCCGCCGGGCAGCGGAATCGTCCTGCGCCACGACAGCCTGACCCGCGGCGCGCGCTGGCGCCTGTTGCGGCGGTTGATGCGCGTCGCAAAAGCGCGCCACCTGACGGTTCTTCTCGCCGGTACGCCCGACGTGGCGCGGCGCTGGGGCGCCGATGGCGTGCACCTCCGCCAGCGTGACGCGCGCCGTGCGGCGCAAGCGCACCGCCTTGGGCAGGTGGTGACAATGCCAGTGCACGACGCGGACGAGGCCCGCCGCGCGCGCCAGGCAAAGGCCGACGGCATATTCATTTCGCCGCTCCACCCGACCCGCTCGCATCCCGGCGCTTCGGCGCTTGGCCTGGCTGAATGGCTGCGGCTGGCGCGGCTCGCGGGGGGGCGGCCGATTGCGCTGGGCGGGATGACCCCGCATCGAGCGCGGACGCTTCGCCGCGCGAGCGGTATCAAACCCGGCTGGGCCGCAATCGATGCGTGGGAAGAAAAAGCGGCGCAGCAGCGACTGAGGTGTCGTGCGGATGAATCGCGCGATCCTTAAACCCGTTTATGCTGAGCTTGTCGAAGCACCGTTCTTCCTCCCAAGGTCACAAGAAAGGACAGCCCTTCGACAAGCTCAGGGCGAACGGTTCAGCTTAAACGCAGACTTAGAAGCGGAAGGCGGTTCCGACATAGACCGCCTGGCTGTCGCGGCGCGCATCGGTCAGCGGTTCGACGCGGTCGTCGCTGCGATAGCGGACGCCGGCGGTGACATCGATGTTCTTGGTCAGGCGATAGCTGCTGACGACATCGACCGCGCTGGCGTCGCCGGGCGAGGTGATGCGGTCGGTCGCGCCGCTCGGGTCGGCGGGACGGTTGATCATCCGCGTCGCGAAGCGCGATTTCTTTTCGGCCTGTTCGGGCGCCTTGGCGACCGGCAGGTTCCTGAGGTCGGTGCCGCGCGGCAGCGCGGGCGTGACGAATTTTTCGAACCCGACCGACGCGCCCAGATTATAGGCGACCGGCGTGATGGCGATCGGTGCGGTGCGGCCCGCGGCCAGCGCGGAGGTGCGCGCCGCGCTCGACGCATCGTCGCGGGCGCGAATCACGACGGTGATCGCACGGTTCTTGCGGCTCTCGTCGGTGAGCGCCGGGGTGAAGCTGAAGCTGCGGCGCTGTTCGGCCGACATTTTGGCGTAGCGCGCGATCAGGCGCGGATCGCCCGACGCGGGGGTGAACTGGCCCAGCAGCGTTTCGGACAAGGCGGTGTCGCGGATGCGTTCGGAGCGCGACATCGCCGCGAGCGCAGGCGGCAAGGCAAGCGAAACCACCGCCAAAGCGGTGAGGCTACCTTTCCAAAAATGCCGCGGTTTCCGCGTCATAACCCTGCGACTCCAACCCCAAGTGATTCTGGAGATAGGCTTCCTGCGACCATTTTGCCAGTGAATCCCGGCAAATTATTACAGCAAAACCGCTTTTGCATGAAATTGTTGCGCGATCACCACAGTCGAACCCGATTCTGACCAGAATCTGAACCGGGACACCGGTGAAATTGCCGCGCTTGCGGGGCGGCGGCAAGGACGATAGAGACGCTGGCAATCCCGTTCTGCGCGGCGCGGTTCTCCTGTTCCGGCGGCGCCCAAAATATAAGGTGTTATCGGCATGTCCCAGCTTTCCGTCCTTGCCCAGCGCGCTGCCGCACGCGGTCGTCGTCCGATCGCGTTCGCACTGCTCGGGCTCGCGGCGCTTGGACTTTCGGCCTGCGCCAGCAAGGACCGGCCGCGCGCCGACCTCGCCGCCAGCCAGGTGACGACGATTGGCGTCAACAGCTATTTGTGGCGCGCCTCGCTCGATGCGCTGTCGTTCATGCCGTTGCTGCAGGCCGATTCGTCGGGCGGCGTGATCATCACCGACTGGTATGCGAACCCGGGCAATCCGGGCGAGCGGATGAAGGTGACGGTGTCCATCCTCGACCGCGATCTGCGCGCCGACGCGCTGCGCGTCGCCGCCTCGCGCCAGGTGGCACAGGGCACGGCATGGGTCGATGCGCCGGTCCAGGCGGCGACGGTGCAGAAGCTTGAGGAAATCATCCTCACCCGCGCCCGCGACCTGCGCCGCAGCGCCTTCAAGGACTAATCCGGCGGCGCGGGCTCGCGCCGACACACAGACAAACGGGGTAACAGAAAAATGACCCGCGAACCGCGCTTTGGCGCCCTCGCCGCCGACGTCCGCTGGCAACAGGCGTGGGAGGCGGCGAACAGCTTTGCCACCACCGACTCCAAAAATTCGGATGGGGCCGACAAGCCGAAAGCCTATATCCTCGAGATGTTTCCCTATCCGTCGGGACGCATCCATGTCGGCCACGTCCGCAACTATACGATGGGCGACGTGCTGGCGCGGTTCAAGAAAATGACCGGGCACGACGTGCTCCACCCGATGGGCTGGGATGCGTTCGGGATGCCGGCCGAAAATGCCGCGATGGAAAAGGGCGTCCACCCCGGCGGCTGGACCCGCGACAATATCGCCGCGATGCGCGCGCAGCTGAAGCGGCTCGGCCTGGCGATCGACTGGAGCCGCGAGCTCGCGACCTGCGATCCCGATTATTACGGCCAGGAACAGGCGCTGTTCCTCGACCTGTTCGCCGCGGGGCTGGTCACGCGCAAGGAAAGCTACGTCAACTGGGACCCGGTCGACATGACCGTGCTCGCCAATGAACAGGTGATCGACGGCCGCGGCTGGCGCTCGGGCGCGCTGGTCGAAAAGAAAAAGCTGTCGCAGTGGTTCCTCAAGATCACCGACTTTGCCGACGAGCTGCTCGAAGGGCTCGGCACCCTCGACAAATGGCCCGACAAGGTGCGGCTGATGCAGGAAAACTGGATCGGCAAGTCGCAGGGGCTGGAATTCAGCTTCAAACTGGCGGGCGGCGCGCCGGGCTTCGACGTCTTTACGACGCGCCCCGACACGCTGTTCGGCGCCAGCTTCGCCGCGATCTCGCCCGACCATCCGCTCGCCGAGCGGCTGGCGAAGGATTCGCCCGAGTTGGCAGCGTTCATCGAGGAATGCCGCCGTCAGGGGACCGCCGCCGAACAGCTCGATACCGCCGAGAAGATGGGTTTCGACACCGGGCTGGCGGTCGAACATCCGCTCGATCCCAATTGGCATATGCCGGTCTGGGTCGTGAACTATGTGCTGATGGATTATGGCACCGGCGCGATCTTCGGCTGTCCGGCGCACGACCAGCGCGACCTGGATTTCTCGCGCAAATATGGCCTGCCCGTTCACCGCGTCATCGCTGATGGCGACGAGACGGCGCAGCATTTTACCGGCGACGAAGCCTATACCGGCCCCGGCAAGCTGGTGAACAGCCACTTCCTCGACGGCATGACGATCGACGAAGCCCAGGCCGCCGTCATCGCCCGCGCCGAACATGAAGGCTGGGGCAAGGGTACGACGGTGTGGCGGTTGCGCGACTGGGGCGTGTCGCGCCAGCGCTATTGGGGGACGCCGATCCCGTTCATCCACTGCGATGCGTGCGGCCTGCTGCCGGTGCCCAAGAGCCAGCTGCCCGTCGTGCTGCCCGAGGATGCCGATTTTTCGGTCCCCGGCAACCCGCTCGATCGTCATCCGACGTGGAAGCATGTCGCCTGTCCGACGTGCGGCGGCGCGGCGCGGCGCGAAACCGACACGCTCGACACTTTTGTCGATTCGTCGTGGTACTTCCTGCGCTTCGCCAGCGCGCCCAGCGACAAGCCGTTCGATCCCGCGGTGATCCGTCGCTGGCTGCCGATCGACCAATATATCGGCGGCGTCGAACATGCGATCCTCCACCTGCTCTACGCGCGCTTCTGGACGCGCGCGCTGCACAAGATGGGGATGATCGACATCGTCGAACCCTTCGCCAGCCTGTTTACCCAGGGCATGGTGACGCACGAAACCTACAGCCGGTCGCAGGGCGAAGGCCTGCCGCCGATCTTTTTCACCCCTGACGAAATCAGCCGCAGCGCCGACGGTGCCACGCTGGAAGCCGACGGCGCGCCGGTCGATGTCGGCCGGGTGATCAAGATGTCGAAATCGAAGAAGAATGTCGTCGATCCCGACACGATCCTCGATCAATATGGCGCCGACGCCACGCGCTGGTTCATGCTGTCCGACAGCCCGCCCGAACGCGACCTGCCGTGGAGCGAGGCGGGGATCGAGGGCGCATGGCGCTTTGTCCAGCGGCTGTGGCGCCTGTTCGGTGACACCGAAAATGTCGGCGACGGCGGCGAGGACAAGGGTCTGGCGCGCAAGCTGCATCAGGCGATCGCCGGGGTCGCTGCCGACATCGAATCGCTTGGTTTCAACAAGGCGGTGGCGAAAATTCACGCGCTGGCCAATGACATCGAAAAGGCGAAACCGTCGGCGACCCGCGCCGAAGCGTGTCTGACGCTGATCCGGCTCGTCGCGCCGATGCTGCCGCATCTCGCCGAAGAAGCCTGGGCGGCGCTGCCGCCGGCGCAGCGAACCACGACGCTGATCGCCGACGCCGCGTGGCCGGTGGCCGATCCGGCGCTGCTGGTCGACGACGAGGTGACCATCGCCATTCAGATGGCGGGCAAGCTGCGCGATACGATGACGCTGGCCAAGGGGCTGGACAAGGACGCCATCGAGGCCGCGGCGCTGGCGCGCCCGCGCATCGTCGAACTGCTCGGCGGTGCGGTACCCAAGAAGGTGATTGTGGTCCCTGACCGTTTGGTGAACATTGTTCCCTGACGGGATTTACGGGAACGAACCGCTTCATTTTCCGTTCGTGTCGAGCGAAGTCGAGACACCCATCGGT
>JAFAGN010000035.1 GCA_023422695.1 Pseudomonadota bacterium | reverse complement strand
CCCCCCCGCCCCCCCACCCCGCTGGGTGCGGGGGCTAGCGACCCAGCCCCCGCGCCTCCACTGCTTTCCTGGGGAGGAAAGCCTGTCCGTCGGAAGCCGAAAGGCCTCCGGCGGACATTTTCTTTGTCACGGCAACACTGCCGCTTCCTCCTCGCGGGTCTTGACCAGCGACCAGATCACCCCGCCCGCGATCAGCGCGACCGTCACGCCCAGGCTGACCAGCGGCGGGAATTTGTCGCCGCCCAGGATGAAATCGGCGACGAAGATCTTCGACCCGATGAACACCAGCACCAGCGCGAGCGCATATTTGAGGTAATGGAAGCGGTGCACCATCGCCGACAGCGCGAAGTACAGCGCGCGCAGGCCCAGGATCGCCATGATGTTCGACGTATAGACGATGAACGTATCGGTGGTGATCGCAAAGATCGCCGGAACGCTGTCGACCGCGAACACCAGATCGGCGAGGTTGATGACGACCAGCGCGAGGAACAGCGGCGTCGCCGCCAGCACCAGCTTGCCAGTCTTTGTATCGGGCACCCGCACAAAGAATTTCTCGCCGTGCAGTTCGTTCGTGATCGGGATGTGGCGCGACAGCCATTTGACCACCGGGTTGCCCGCGACGTCCATCGGCTTGTCGCCCGCGAACAGCATCTTGATGCCCGTGAACACCAGGAAAGCGGCGAACACATACAGCAGCCATTCATATTCGGTGACGAGCGCAGCGCCGCCCGCGATCATGATCCCGCGCAGCACGATCACCGCGACGATTCCCCACAAAAGCGCGCGATATTGATAGCGCGGCGGGATCGCGAAAGTCGCAAAGATCAGCGAGATGACAAAGATATTGTCGATCGACAGCGCCTTTTCGATAAAGAAGCCGGTGTAATATTGCAGCCCGGCCTCGCCGCCCTTGGCGGCCCAGACCCAAGCGCCGAACGCCATCGCGATACCGATGTAGAGCGCAGAGAGCTTCAGGCTCTCGCCGATCCCCATCTCCTTGTTCTCCTTGTTCAGGATGCCAAGGTCAAAGGCGGTGAGTGCCACGACCAGCGCGATAAACGCCAGCCAGAACCAGGCCGGGGTGCCCAGCCAGTCGGCAAACAGAAATTCCATGGTGATTGTCCCTGGATACGCCAGAAGGCGCCGCCCCGGCGGGACGACGCTTCCGGTCTTGGTTAGGATGGATTAGCGCGCGAGCGCCGGACGGAGCGACAGCGCCGCCAGGCGCCGCTTGACCGCCAGCTTCAGCGTTTTCAGCCGCAACAGCCGGAACGGATCGGCCCCGCGCCGCCGCGCCTCGCGCCGCGCCGCCTCGTCCAGCTGGCGGTGCAGCAGGGTGAGCCGATAGAGATTGGGATTAAGCGTCATGTAAATGGGCCTCCTGATTGAAAATCAAGCAGGTGACGCCGATGCCGGACCCGGGTTTAAGGGGGGAGGTAGGCCCAGAGCATCGGTGTCACCCGATGCGGTCCGACATCACGTGGCGGGAAACATCCCGCCGACGCCAGAGGGGCCCGGCCCGCATATGTGCAATTTAGGTGGCGTATGTGACGGTTTCAAGACTGGCGGTGTCATATTGGCGCAAAATCTGTGCGGTCCGGCGCCAAGGGCTCACAAGACGGCCGTTCGAGCGCGATCGCGGCGGGAGCAGCGAGTTGGCACAGTCCAAAGTTCAGCAAAATTCAGCCCAATGAGACGCCCGGTTTGGCGTTACTGCCTGTCCGACGACGTCGATGCGCTGCGGGTAGCGCGTTGATCGACGCGCAACGACAGGATGTCGAGATAGTTATCAGGCTCATCATCGGACAGAGTGAACCACAGAGGGGCGATGTAGGAAAGGCCTGCGCGGGCCGGGTTTATAATATAGGACCGGCTGGCTTGCGCCCGCACAGCGCGAGTTCCGACGACCTTAACGACGCGACAAATACCACCGTCACCCCGGGCTTGACCCGGGGTCGCGCTTTGAGCATCCACCAACCATGGATCGCAAACGAAAAGGCGGTTGGGTTTACATCATGGCCGACCGCTATCGCGGCACAATGTACATTGGCGTCACCGCAGACCTCCTCGCACGCATCCTCCAGCACCGGACAGGCGAAGGCTCCGATTTCTGCGCCAGATACGGCCTGATCCGCCTCGTATGGGCCGAGCGCGGCGACGATATTGCCAGCTGTATCGCGCACGAAAAGCGCCTGAAACGCTGGCATCGCGAATGGAAATTCGAGCTGATCGAGCGCAGCAATCCGAACTGGCAGGATTTGTTTGACCGGCTCGTTTGAAAAAGCGGGATCCCGGGTCAAGCCCGGGATGACGAAGAAAGAGATGGTGGCCCTATCTTTCGTCACGCCCGTCTTCATCGTCACCCCGGGCTCGACTCGGGGCCCCGCTAATGACGACGAGAACCGAACGCGAAGTCCGCTACCCCATCACAAATCCAATGTTTTCTGCGAATCCGATTGATGGCTCGCGCGCGTCTCAACCCGCGCCGCCTTGCGATTGGCGCTGACCAGCGGGGGCAGTTTCGGACGTTTGTCCTGAAACAGTTCGGCTAGGGTGAAGGTTTGCAGTTTGGGATAGCGGTTGCCGACCGCGCCGGTGCTGCCGCCAAAATGCGTCTCGAACAGGCCGTGCGAATTGGCTTCATCGACCATGCCCTTGGTCGGCATTGCGGCGCAGACAAAGACGCCCAGATCATGGCCGTCGCGTTCCATCACGCGTCCCAGATCGCGGACCATCGCCGGATTGACGTTGTTGCCCGCCTTCACCGAAATAACGCCAGTTCTGGTGCTGCCGTCGTCGCCGACATAATAGAAATAGCCATCGACGCCCTTGTCCCCGCCCTTTTTGCCGCCCATCCATGGGTAGCCGCCGAGTTTCAGGGTGATCCAGTGCTGGAACTGGTGCGGATCGTCGAGCGCGAGGCGCTGCGCCGACGCCAAATCTCTCGGACTGCCGATGGTCTCGAAATCCAGATCGGCGCCATAGCCTTCTCGCATCCGCTTTTCGATCAGGCCGATGGCCAGATGGGTGACATCGATGCCGATCCACTGGCGCCCCAGTTTCTGCGCCGCATCCACGGCGGTGCCGCAACCGCAAAAAGGATCGAGCACGACGTCGCCCGGGTTCGACGAAGCGGCGATGATCCGTTCGAGCAGTGCGCGGGGCTTTTGGGTGGGGTAACCGAGGCGTTCTTGGGCTTGGGAGTTTATCGGTCGTATATCATCCCAATCGTCGCCAAGCGGGACGCCCGGCATTTCATCCAAAAATCTCTTGTAACGCGGCACCGCTCCGGGACGTGGCTGCACGATGCGACCCTCGGCGATTAGTCTCTCCATGTTGGCTTTTAAGTAGCGCCAGTGCTTTTCGACGCCGAATACTTCGTAAAAAGCGTTCCCCTTCGAGGCGCCACCGGGTCCGGTGAGGTTGTCGAGCATATAGTGCCGACCATTCTCATCTGTAAGCGAGTACTTTGACGAAATGTAATCGGCACTATACGGTTGAAATTGCTGATGAAAAGGTTCAGACTTCGATGCTTCTTTTGCATACCGGAAGATCACGTCTCGAACCCTCGGGAAGTGTTTTGCACCTTGTTGGTAGTCCGCCTTGGCAGTCGTGCGTTTCCAACTAATTTCGTTGATGAAGTTATCAATCCCGAACACCGCATCCAGCACCAGCTTGAGATAATGGCTCGCGGTCGGATCGCAGTGTAAATAGAGGCTGCCCGTCGGCTTCAGGACGCGATGCAATTCAACCAGTCGCACTGCCATCATCGCCAGATAGGCCATCATGGCATTCTCGCCGATCGCCGTTTTCATCGCCTGCATCAGCACATGCAGCTTGTGATTACCACTCGCCGTGATGTCCATCAGCGCGGACGACGCGGTCGGTCCCCATGCCCAGGTATCGTCGAACGCCTCGATGCTAGCATCCGCCCCCGCCCCTGCCGGCGATTTGAACAGGATATTGTAGCTGGCGTTCGAATTAAACGGCGGATCGAGATAGATCAGGTCGATGCTCTCGTCACCGATATGCTCACGCAGCACATCCAGATTGTCGCCGTAATATAGCCGGTTGGTCATGGCCGTCACTTTTTTCCCATCAACTTCATCGTCATCGCCGTCAGCGCCTCTGTTGCCGTCGAAATTACCGCCGGGGCATCGGGCGCCCAGAACGGCGAGTGCAGGCTGGGTAACGTCCGGCCTTCCTTTTTCGCCGCATCATATTCAGCCTGCGGCACCCCGCCGACCCAGATGATCAGGCTTTTGATGTCCTTGTCCTCGCGCGAAAAGCGCCCGAAATCTTCGCCGCCCATCACCGGCGGGATCTGCATCACGCGCTTCTCGCCAAAACTGGTTTTCAGATACGCCGCCATCTCCTCGGTGAAATCGGGGGTATTGAAAGTCGAGGGGGTGAACTCGTCCTTTTGCACGCTGACCACCGGCATCTTGTCCTCGGGAATCCCTGCCGCGATCGCCTCGCCCTTCGCGACCCGCGCGATGCCGTCGAGCAGATGCTCGCGCACCGCGTCGGTGTAGCTGCGCACGGTCAGTTGCAGCCGCGCTTCGTCCGAGATGATGTTGTGCTTCGCCCCGGCGTGAAAGCTGCCGACGGTCACTACCGCGCTGTCGAGCGGGCTGATCTCGCGCGACACCAAAGTCTGCAACGTGCCGACGATGCGGCTGGCCAGCACGATCGGATCCTTCGTCGTCTGCGGATAGGCGCCGTGACCGCCAACGCCCTTCACCAAAATGTCGACGCTGTCGACGTTGGCGAGCGCATAGCCCGGGGTATAGCCGATCATCCCGGCGGGAAACTGCGCCGCGTCGTGGAACGCTAGCGCATATTGGGGCTTGGGAAAGCGGGTATAGAGCCCGTCCTCCAGCATCATGCGCGCGCCCGCGCCGCGTTCTTCGGCGGGCTGGCCGATCATCACCAGCGTCCCCGACCAGTTCGCCTTGTTCGCCGCCATCAGCCGCGCGACGCCGACCCATGCGGTCATATGCGTGTCGTGGCCGCAGGCATGCATCACGCCGGTTTCGACGCCTTCCTTGGTCGTCACGCGCACTTTCGACGCGCCGGGCAGCCCGGTCTGTTCGGTCACCGGCAGGCCGTCCATGTCGGCGCGGACCATGACCACCGGCCCGGGACCGTTCTTCATCACCGCGACGATGCCGGTGCCGCCGACCTTTTCGGTGACCTCGAACCCCAGCTTGCGCGCTTCGGCCGCGAGGATGCCCGCCGAGCGCACCTCCATGAAGCTGAGTTCGGGGTTGGCGTGCAGATCGTCGTAGATTTTCATCAACGACGGCATCTGTTTCTGCACCTCGCCGCCGAGTTGCTGCGCCGCCGCGGGGGCTGCTCCCGAAACGATCAGTGCCAGCGCCGCGGCGCCCGTCCACAAATTCCGCATCGTCATTCCCCTGTACCAAGCTCTCATGAGCCGAACCTAATCCGTTCGTGTCGAGCGAAGTCGAGACACCTCGCAGTGTAGCGCGCCCCAAGCGTGTCTCGACTTCGCTCGACACGAACGGGACGTAAGCATTCTTTCAATCGAACGTCAGCCCGCCGGGACCAGTTCGATCACGTCGACCAACGATTCATACGCCGGTGCAGGCAGCACCAGCCGCCAGCGATTGTCGCCGATCCGTTCGACCAGCCCCGCCATGTCGCGCATCCGGTCGCTGCCGTAATTGACCGCCATTTTCTCGTCGCCGAGCTCGAGCGTGCCGAGGAAAATCTGGCGTTTCAGATGGTCGGGAAAGATCAGCCCGACGGGGCGCTGAGACCCGGTGAGCTTGGTCAGGCTGGACAGTCCCTGTTCGGGCGCGACGCGGCAGCGGAACCAGCCATAGGCGATATAGCTGAGCCCGCCGCGCCCCTTGCCGCCGACCTTGATCGTGCGGCAACGATAATCGCCCGCGGGCAAATGCGCGTTGGGCAGCGCCGCCATCGGTTGCAGCAGCACGCCTTCGCGGTCGATTTCGGCGCCATGCCCCTTGGCGCGCGCGTCGGCGAGCGCCGCTTCCCAGCTGCTGTACCAGCCGCGAATCCGCTCTTTATCGGCGTCGGTCGCGGTGGCGCGCCAGCTGCCCGACGCGGGCGGCTCGTCGGCGGCCGACGGCGGCAGTGGCGGCACCACCGGCACCGACTGGCACGCGCCAGCGCTCAGCCCCAGCATAAGGGCGAAAATTACCTTGGTGCGACCCCTCATTCTCCGTCTCTCCCCTGATCCGGTTGCCGTTAACCTTAGGAGGGGAAAGGGGAATGCTCAAGGCTTACGGCGCAGCGTGGCGCACGAGGGATAGGAAATCACCGTAGCCCTGAGCCTGTCGAAGGGCGCTTC
>JAFAGN010000245.1 GCA_023422695.1 Pseudomonadota bacterium | reverse complement strand
GGCGACGGCGAGCAGGGCAGCGGCAATCACCATGCGATGACGGCCTGGAGCGCCATATTCCTCCCGATGGCGCTCGCCTGTTCGGGATCATAGGCGAGCGCATAGCTCGGCCCGCGGAACTGCGCGTAGGGCGGATCCTTGTCGAACAGATTGTTCACGCTGAGGCTCAGTCGAAGCGAACGGCCCTCGGGGTCGCCGATCCGGACGCCAAGCTGCAGGTCAACGGTCGTCCAGCTCTTGACGCGCTCGACCGGAGTGACGGTGAGATTCCGGTACCCGCCGACATGGTTGAAGGCGATGCCGCCGTCGAAGGCACCGATCGCATATCCCGCGCGCCCGCGTAGCCGGAGCTTCACCGGATTACCGAGCGTGCCGACCACATGGTCACGCGGGGCGCTCGCGGTAATCTGGTTGTCGATCGCGAGCAGCCTGGTGCCGCCGACGCTGAGCGAAAGGCTGCCCTCACCAATGGGACGCGAATAGGCGAGGTCGAAATCGAGGCCCCTGATGGTCGAGGTCGAGAGATTTCGGGTGCGAAGGTCGATAATCGCGCGCACGTCGGCGGGCGCGACGCCGAGCCCGTTCGAAAAGTTTGGTCCGGTGAAATAGCCGTTGATCACGGCGAGATCGGGATTGTCCTCGATGATCGGTGCATAGAGGTCGCGCCGGCTCAGGATGTTCCTGCTGTCGCTCGAGGCCGAGGCGATCCGGTCCCGGTAGCGAATTTCGAAATAGGTCAGCGACAGCTTCGCGCCGGGGATAGCGCGCGGCTCCAGATCGAGGCGGGCGGTCCAGCTCTCCGCCCGTTCGGGCTGGAGGTCGGGACGGAAGCCGAACAATGCGAGGACGACCGTCTGGCCCGTCGGCGAGGCGGGATCGGCGACGCGAAGGGTCTGGTAAAGCGCGTTCGCCGTTCCCACGAGTTCGTCGAAGAAGGGGGCGCGGAACGACTTTCCATAGGAGGCGCGCAGCGCCAGCCCCGGGAGCGGCGTCCACCGGGCGCCGAACTTCGGGTTCGCCGTGTCTCCGAAATCCGAATAATCCTCATAGCGTCCCGCCGCCGACAGGGTGAGCGCGCCGGGGAATGCGCCGCCGCTTTCGAAGATCGGCACGACAAGCTCGCCATAGACGGCCTTGACCACGCGTTTGTCGGGGAGGCCCGGAATGCCGATTACCAGCGGCGTGTCGGTGACAAGGTCGAGCGTTTGCGAGAATGTGAAGCGGTCGCGGCGATATTCGGCTCCGACGGCCATCTTCACGTCGCCGACCGGCAGCGACAGCAACTTGCCGTCCGCGCGGAGCGCTGCCGTCCAGACCTTGAAGCGCGTTTGCGCGACGATGCTACCGCGCAGGCTGTCGATCAGAGCCGGCTCGTTGACCGCGCCATCACCGAAGACATTGATCGCCTGTGCCGGATTGGTCGCAGCGAGCGCGCGCGAGAAGCGCAAGCTGTGGACGAGGTTGAAGCTGTCATAATGTTCCTGCTGACGTCCGAAGCCGCCAGTCAGCTCGATCGCCCAGCTGCCTATATCCGCGCGGGCACCGGCGAGACTGTTGAATGCCTTCGCCTTGCCTCGCAGGCTTTCCGGGCCGAAATCTGCCGCCGGATCATAATAGACGGTGATCGGCTGTCCCGTCCCGATCGGATCGACATAATAGGGATTGGCGCTGGTCACCCGAACGGGCGTGGGGCCGCTGACCCGGCGCCGAGCCTCGAAGTCGCGCTCGGAATAAAGCGTGCGCGCAAAGAGAGTGATATGCGATCCGAGTGACTGCTCGATGCTTGCGTAACCGCTCGCCGTTTGCTGCTCGGGAAGGATATCAGTGTGTCGGCGGGCGTCGCCGCGATTGAAGTCCGGCGACAGCGTCAGATCGGCTGCAGCCAAATTGCGCCCATCCTGCCCGCGGGGAATGAGGAAGCGCTGGCCGTTTGCTGCCACGATCGTCCCCGGACTGTTATAGTTCGAACGAAGGTCGGGGCCGCCGAAGGGGCGTAAATCCTCGGTGGCAAAGGGCCGTTTCGTCGCCGCCAGATTGCCGCGACGGCTATATTCCCCGGCCACGACCAGATGCCCGCTGGACCAACCCTTGCCGAATATCTGGCTGACCTGGACCTCGCCATAGTCGCCGTCGGCCGTGCCGGCCCTGAGACGCGTCTCTGCGCCCTCGAAGCGATTGCGGAAACGGATGTTGACGACCCCGGCCACCGCGTCGGAGCCGTAGATTGCGGAAGCGCCGTCGGTGAGGATTTCGACGCGGTCGACGATGATCGATGGCAGTAGCGATACGTCCGCATAGGCCCCCGAACCGCCTCCGAGGGCAGGCCTTGCACCGTCGAACAAGGTTAGTGTGGCGCCGGGACCGAGGCCGCGCAAATTGATGCCGGTGCCATAGGCGATATTCGAAGAGGCCTTGCCACGGTTGCTGAACCCAACATTGGCCTCGGTGGGCCCGCCCGAGAAATTCTGCGGGATAGTATGGATGAAGTCGGCGAGCGTCGCGCGGCCGCTCTGATCCAGCGCCTGCCGGTCGATCGTGGTGACCGGCGAACCGACCGGTCCTACGCCGCGAATTCGCGAACCGGTCACGATGATCGCATCACTCGTGGGCCCGTCAGTCGAGGAGGGCTCCGCGGCAGCGCCGTTTCCCGATCGCAGCACGAGGGTTCCGTCGACGAGTTCGACGACGAGCCCGGTTCCGGTGAGCAACCGGGTCAAGGCTGCATCGCTCGACATGCGTCCGCGAATGGCATTCGACCTGTGGCCTTCGACGAGTTCCGCCGCGAACAGGATCTGGCGCCCCGACGCATCGCTATATTTGCGCAGAGCGTCGCCAAGAGGCTGTGCCGCGATGTCGAAACTGCGTTGTTCAGCCTGGGCGGCGGCGGGTGCCGACCAGAGCGCGCTAGTCGCACAGCTCGTCGTCAGGATAGCGGCCAATAACGTCTTTTGCATATTTCCCTCCCAGCGGCCCTTGTGGCCGTCTGAGGGGGAAAGACGTGGCGGTCGGAACTTTCCCTAGTTTTTTATTTTCGCCTTCAGAACGACGGACGCGCCAAACTCTTCGACGTCGAGGTCGAGCGCGATGGCGAGCTTGCGCGCGAGCGACCTCGCGTCGGCGACGTCGAATTTCCCGCTGATCGGTCGCGCCGCCAATGCCGTGTCGCCCAGTTCTATCTTCAAAGAGTTTACGCGATTGGCGCGGTCGATGACGGTGCCGAGGGGCAGTTTGTCCGCAATGAGCAGGCTGTCCGGCTCCGCGACCGGCACGGGGCTGACCGTTTCGGTCGACGGTGCGTCGCGTTCCAAGCCTACGATCTCGGGTCCGCCGTTCGCGACGGTTGCTCGCTGGCCGGGACGGAGGCGGATCGGTGCGGCGCCGACATTCCGCGTGGCCCGGACTTCGACCGATCCCTGGATCAAGTGGATGACGGGCTGGCCGGCCCTGAGGTCGATCTCGAAGATCGTGCCGAGCGCGGTGGTCTCGCTCCCGGCCGCCGCGACGCGAAAGGGGCGGGCGGCATCATGCGCGACGGTGAAGCGAGCGCGGCCGCCCGATAGAATGACCCGACGCTCCTTGGGTGTGAACCGCTGCTCGATTTGCGCGCCATCCATCAATGCGACGCGGGTTCCGTCGTCGAGGAGAAGATCTCCGATCGAATTATCGGCGATAATGGGATCGGCCCCGCGGTTTCCGAGCGCGATCCATGCGACGCCGAGCGACAGCGCGAGGATGACCGCCGCAGCGAGCGCCCAGCGAGCGCTCGCCCTCGCGGGCGTGCGTGAGGCTTTGCGATGCGCTTCGAGATACTCTGGGGCGACGCCGCCGACGAGGAGCCAATTCTCCTCGGCGCGGGCATAGGCCGCGGCATTTTCGGGATCGGCAACCCAGGCATCGAATTCGGCCTTATGGGCCTCGGCGTCGGGCGCGCGCATACGCGCGAACCACTGTGCGGCCTCCGCTCTCAGGTCGTTCATTTATGGCCGACCCGTGCCTTGTCGATTGCGGCCATGGCTTTCGCGATATGCCATTCGACACCCTTCACCGTGATTCCTTTCGCTTCGGCGATCTCTGCATAGCTCAGACCGTCGAAGCGATGCATCACGAATATAGAACCAGTCTGGGGCTTTAATCGTTCGATGGCTCGTTCGACGCGGCGCAGGGTCTCTCGCGCCTCGAGCACCGCATGCGGGTCGGGGCCGGCAACCTCCGCATCTTCGAAGCTATGGTGGCGGGCACGCTGCTGCACTTCGGCGCTCCGCGCCCGGTCGGTCAGCAAATTGCGGGCGATGCGGATAAGATAGGCCCCCGGCTTCTCGATAAGCGCGAGCGCATGACGGGGTTTGGCGAGAAGCCGACCGATGCTTTCCTGCGCCAGATCACCGACATCTTGGCTCGGCGCCCGCCGCCGAAGATAGCGGGCGAGGTCATGCTGATGTGCGGCGATAAGGGCTTCGACATTCGGGACGGCATCGAGGCCGGTCCAGTCGGACGGCGGGATCGGCACCGCGGCATCGAGTGTCCGGCTGATGTCGTCCTTGTCTTCGTAACTCATTCCGCATCGCCTACCTGTCGGGTGGAGGCGATGGCTTGCCGGGCGGTAAGAACATATTCGGAAATATGTGCCGCCGCCTTTAGCCCGAGGGCCTGGACATACGCGTCGGCCACCCGGCAACGGATGGGAATTTCACAAGGGCTTTCCGAACGAGCCTCTTACAACTCGGCATCGCGCGCCTTCTTGCCCGATGCAGGGCAAGCATAGCTCGCCGTAGCGGCAGGGCAAGCCCGTGTCGCGCAACTGCATCCATTATGATTCCATCTCTGTGCCAGCCGCCGCTCGATTGCCACATCGGGGGTCGTCGAGACGCCCGAGGAATCGACGCAACCCAGGTTAACTTGCTGCAACTGCTGCGAGACGCGCCGGTTTCAGCAGCATGCTACCGCCAACCGACGACAGTTCCCATCCTTTGGCTCACCGCTTCCAGGAATTCGTCCGTGATCCGGATTTTCCTTGCGTCGGGGCGAAGTCTGCGCTGGCGCGGCGCCAGATCCGCTTCGTCGTCGGCCGCGATATGCGCTCGGCCTGGGACGATCTGCGTATCTACCCCAATCTTCTCGATCTCGCCTGGAGCTATGCGCGGTCGCCAAGTCTTTTTCACTCGCTCGTGGTGATTTTCGAGGAGGACAGCGGCTTCGATGAGGAAGCGTTCGAGACGTGTCTGTGGGAGCGCCTCGAATCGCTGAGCCGGAAGGACGACTGGGCGGGACAACCTCCCGATCCGCGCGTCAGCCATAGCCCCGACGATCCGCATTTCTCGTTGAGCTTCGGCGGCGAGGCGTTTTTCGTCGTCGGTCTCCATCCCCGCGCCAGCCGTCCCGCTCGCCGCTTCGAACGACCCGCCCTGGTGTTCAACCTTCACGACCAGTTCGAGAAGCTGCGCGAAACCGAGGTTTATGAGACTATGCGCGGCAAGATTATCGCCCGCGACGTCGCCCTTGCGGGCAGCGCAAACCCCATGCTCGCTCGTCACGGCGACGTATCGGAGGCCCGGCAATATTCGGGACGGGCCGTCGGTCCCGACTGGCGTTGTCCCTTCTCCGGGCGCAGCGTGGCGCCCTGATCGCTTCGGCGCCGGCTATCTGAAGGGGCTGACCCCCGCCTCGGCTCCGAGGCGTGCCAACGGATCGAAGATCGTTGCCGCCGCGGCGCCGGCGCCCTTAGTTTCGAGCGCGCGCATGACCCGCGCGGCAAGCAGCGTTCGCGCGATCGCCTCGCCATCGCCCGAAAGCGACACCGCGCCGATGCCGTCCTCGGCATAGAAACCGCAGCCGGGAAGCGGCGCGTCGCCGACGCGGCCGGCGAGCGTGCCCGCCAGTCCCCCGGTCGATGTGGCCGCGGCAACATGTCCCTCGCGGTCGCGCGCCACGCAGCCGACGGTATCGTGATCGCCTCCATCGTGCG
>JAFAGN010000244.1 GCA_023422695.1 Pseudomonadota bacterium | reverse complement strand
CGCGAAGGCGGGGGCCGCTGGAGGTCTTTTCAAGCGGCGCTGCGTAAACCGCCTGCGGCCCCGCCTTCGCGGGGGCGACGAATATTCTTCAATCATGCCAGCTCGCCCCGTCGCGTTCGATCAGCGCGATCGCAGCACTCGGCCCCCAGCTGCCCGCGGTGTAGGTCTGCGGCGCCATGTCGACCGCCGCCCAGGCGTCGCGGATCGAATCGATCCACTGCCACTGCGCCTCGACCTCGTCGCGGCGCACGAACAGCGTCTGGTCGCCCTCGATGAAGTCGAGCAGCAGGCGCTCATACGCAATCCGCCGCCGCTCACCGGCAAAGCTGTGCGAGAGCGAGACGTCCATCGTCACCTCTTTCAGCTTCACGCCGTCGCGGTCGAGCCCCGGCTGCTTCGCCATCACCTTGACCCGGATATTTTCCTCGGGCTGGAGGTTGATGATCATCATGTTCGCGTCGAGCTTGCCCGCACCGACCCGCGCGAAGATGTTGTGCGGGACCGGCTTGAACTGAATCAGCACCTCGGACTTGCGTTCGGGCATCCGTTTGCCGGTGCGCAGGTAAAAGGGCACGCCCTTCCACCGCCAATTATCGATGAAGGCCTTGATCGCCACGAACGTCTCGGTGTTCGATGGCTGGCCGAGCTCGTCGGCATAACCCGCGACCGCGGCGCCGTTCACCGCGCCACTGCTATATTGGCCCTTGACGCTCAGCATTTTGACGTCGTCGGCGCGCATCATGCGCAAGCTGCGCAGCAGCTTGACCTTCTCGTCGCGCACCGCGGTCGCGCTGACGCTGGCGGGCGGCTCCATCGCAATGATCGCGAGCAGCTGGAGCATATGGTTCTGCACCATGTCCTTGAGCGCACCGACCCCGTCATAATAGGAGACGCGCCCCTCCAGCCCCACGGTTTCGGCAACGGTGATCTGGACATGGTCGATCGCCTGCGCGTTCCACAGCGGCTCGAAGAGCATGTTGGCAAAGCGCAGCGCGAGCAGATTCTGGACCGTTTCCTTGCCCAGATAATGGTCGATGCGGAACACACGGTCTTCGGCAAAGGCGTCGCCAACCTGCGCGTTGACCTCACGCGACGAAGCGAGGTCGTGACCAATGGGTTTTTCCATCGCGATGCGGCAGTCGGCGCAGGCGATCCCCGCGCTTTTAAGCCCCTGCGCGATCGGCCCAAACATCGACGGCGGGGTCGACAGATAGACGCCGATCGGGCGCTGCATCCGGTCGCCGAGCAACGCCGCGAGTTCGTCATAGCCAGTGCCCGCACCCGCATCGATCGCGCAATAGTCGATGCGGTCGAGGAAGGTAGCGACACCAACATCTTCGATGCGGTCGGCGGGCAGATGTTCGGTCAGCGCCGCGCGCACCTGTGCATGAAAGGCGGCGCGGTCCATCCGCGAACGTCCCGATCCGATGATCGTCAAGGCGTCCGCCAGCAGCCCGTCGAGATGGAGGTTGTAGAGCGAGGGAAAGAGCATGCGCTGCGCCAGGTCGCCTGTCGCGCCGAACAGCACCAGAGTTTCGACTTTCACGCTCACGCCAATCCCCTATTCTCTCACCGGGCGAGAGGTGCAGGAAGCGCGCATCGATTGCAACGCGCATACGTAGGCCGTTTGAAGCGCGGGCGCGCCAAAGATGGAACCCGGCGCCGCAGAATTCCCCCTGATCGGCCCGCCAAGGGTCAGGACGGCGCGCGGCGGACGATCAGCGGTTCCGGCGCCCCCAGCGGCATCACTTCGAGATGATCATCGACAAAGCGCACCCGCAGATAGCTTCGCCCCGCAAGTCCAAAACGCCCCTTGTCCTTGAGCGGAACCAGCCGGAGCGGATCGCGGTTTCCCGCCTGCAGCCACAGCTCGGTTCCCGACAAGCTGACCGAATAGTCGCCATATTGCCCGGCATAGCCGCGAAGCTGGGAAATACTGTAGCTGGCGGGGGTCAGCCGCGCTTCGGCATCTTCCTGCGCCCAGCGATATTCGGCGCGCTCGATCGGCGATACGGACGGGTTCTGGAGCAGCTGCGCTGTCGCGGCCATGATTGCGCGGTCGCGTGCCTCGCCCGTCGGGACCGCAATGTCGGGCGCGATGCCGCGCCCCTCCCAATTGGTCTGGCTGACCGGATGTACCGGACGCCCGACCGACAGGCTGAGGCGAAACTGGCCCGCCACCGCGAAATATTCATTGTTGTTGGCCGCGCCCGCGGTCGGCGTGCCGACCAGCGTTCCCAGGCGATATTGCTGCACCTGATAGGCCAGATCTTCGCCGGCCGAGACGGTCCGGCCGTCGATCAACACATAGAGCGGGATGTCGTTGATCCGCCCCGCGGGCAGATGATCGAGCGCATAGGAGCGCCAGGTCGGTTCGCGGGTGGACTGAAATTCATAGAGCGGCGTATCGGCCTTCAAAAAATGGCTGATCAGATAGCGCACCGCGCTGTGATCGCCGCCGCTGTTGCCGCGAATGTCGATGATGATCGCCGACCCTGCTTTCAGAAAAGCTGCCGCCGCGTCATAGGTTTTGCCGGTCAGGTCATCGACCCAGCCGAACCCGTCGATCTTGATGTAGCGGATATTGCCGGTCAGCCGCTCTAGCGCGACGATCCCGAAATTGTCGCGAACCGCCTCGCGATCGAAGTCATCGGCGGCGGGATCGGCTTGATGGGCGGCAAAACTCGCGGCCCAGGCCGGATCGTGAACCAGCGCCAGATGCTTGTCGCGCGCCGTGTCCTGCATCGCGCGCGTCACCCGGTCGGCAAAGGCGGTCGCGGACAGGCGGGAGAGCCCGCTGTCGCGCTCCAGTGCTTCGATCGCGGCGACCAGCGACGCGCGCATGTCAGGAAAGACATAATGGGCGCGGATCTTGTCCTTGACGTCGGCCAGCACGCTGGCCTGCCAATGCGCGTCGGGCGCTGCCGCGACGACCTCTCCCTGCGCGGCGACCGGCAGGAAGGCTATCCCGCAAAGCGCCGCCGCGGCCAGCAAGACCCGCACACCCGTCATAAATCCCCCCGCTGCATCAGCTATTGGTATCGCTGCCGCCGTTTTCCGCCGCAATCCGGTCACGAAACGGCTGGTCCTCGAGCGCCGCGATCGCCTCGCCGACGATATCGCGCAGGCTGTGCGACAGCTCGGCATTCAGTGCGGCCTCGGCGCGATTGACGGTTTCCCACTGGCGGTGCAGCAGCGGCAACAGCGCCAGCAGGTGATCCGACTTGCGGATCATCACTTGCCGTCCGTCGCGCCCCCGGCACCGCTCGACCAAGCCGCGCCGGAGCATCTCGCTCACCGTCTGGCTGGCCGCCGAATGCGAGATGCCGGCATGGTCGGCGATAGTACCGATCGAGCTGGGATCGCTTGCTTCGAGCGCGCGAACGACCGGGGTGAAGCGGGGCCGGTAATCGGCCAGACCATTGGCCGCATAAGCCGCGGCAACATCGCCATCGAGCATGTCGATCAAGTGGCGAAGCAGGGTTCCGAGCCCGCGCGAGTTTCCGGTCGCTGCAATCATGACAGCGCTAATATATAAGTACTGTTATATATGTCGTCAATCGGTTTGCGATGCTGCACCAAGCCTTGCCCGCATCACCGATCCGAAAAATCATCCTCCATGATCGCGCGGATGTTGGTGATGCCTTCGGCGAGGAAGGCCGGATCGACATTTTCATTCTCGCCATGCTGGTTGTTGTCGGCGTTGACGACGGGGATCGTCACCATCGGCGCGCCGAGTTCGTCGGCGAACAGCGATAGCGGCAGGCTGCCGCCGGTCGATGGCACGACGACCAACCGGTCGGGCGAGACGCTTTCGAGCAGCTGTTTGACGCGCGCCACTATTGGCTCGTCGAGCGCGGTGCGCTGCGCTTCATAGCCGAAGCCCGAGGTGATTTTGGCGATCCGCGGGTGCGTCAGCCGTTCCTCGGCCGTCGGGGCGCGATCGAGCACATGATAGCCCTGCCCTTCGACAAAACGCACCAGCCGGGCCAGCTGCCGGTCGATGCGGTCGCCCTTGACCAACCGCATGTCGAGCCGCGCCTCGGCCTCGGTCGGAATGACATTGGCGGCGCGGGCGTCAGTGGCACCCGCGCGCAGCCCGGTGATCTCGATCCCGGGCAGCAGCACCAGTTCGCCGTGCAGCTTGCCGCCGCCCTGTGTCCGGGCGATACCCAGACTCTGCCGCGTGGCGTCCATCGATGGCGCCTTGGCGATTTCCGCGCGCTCGGTGGCGGTCGCGGGGACCGCATCGTCATAGAATCCCGGGATCAGGATACGCCCGTCACCGTCCTTCAAACTGCCGAGCAGCGCCGCGAGTTGCAGCGCCGGGTTCGGCGCCCAATTGCCATAATTGCCCGCGTGCAGCGGCCGGTTCGCGCCGTAAACGGTGATGCCGACGTCGACGACGCCGCGCACCCCCAGCACCATCGCGCGATAGCCCGCGGTGTGCCGCGGCCCGTCGACCATGACCCACAGGTCGCTCTCCAGCTTTTCGCTGTGCGCGTGCAGGATCGCGCGAAGATTGGGCGATCCCTTTTCCTCCTCGCCCTCGAAAAAGAATTTCACGTTCACGCCCAGCCGCGCGGCAGTTCCGGCCGCGTCCTGAAAGGCATTGAGCGCGACCATCACCCCCGCCTTGTCGTCGGCGGCGCTGCGCGCGGCGAGACGCCAGCCGGGCGGGAATTTTGCACCCGGCGACCAGGGGCCGAGTACCGTGCCGCCCTGCTCGATCGGGCGCGAGATCGCGACGGGACGAAACGGCGACAGCCCCGGCGCCCAGCGTTCGGGGACCACCGGCTGGCCATCATAATGCGCGTAAAAGACGATGGTTTTGGTTGCGCCGGGGGTCTTGATCTCGCCGAACACCGCGGGCGGGGCTTTTCTGTCGATATCGTAGAGCAGTTCGGACGCGATGCCGCGCCGCTGCATCATGGCTTGCACAAAGCGCGCGTTGGTCAGGGCGTCCTCGGGGTTCGCTGCGTCGTTGGGCAGCGACAGGAAGGCGATATATTCCTCCAGCACCGCCGGAGCGAGCGGCCTGGGCTGCGCCGACAGCGGCGCTCCGATTGCTGCCGCGATCAACGCCGCGGCGGCCAATGCAGCCCTGGCCGGCCATTTCACGTTCCGCTGCACTTGCGCCTCCCCTGTCCAAATTGCCCCGACCGATGCCTTGCAACGCCGCACCCTACTGTCCAGCGCCGCGATGACCCCCCTGACGTTCGCCCCCGCTTCGCCATTGGCAAAGGCGGGTCGGCTGGCCTAGAAAACAGGCCGATGAGCGACGCGCCCGCCCCCTATGACATCATCGTAATCGGCGGCGGCGTCAACGGCGCCGGGGTGGCGCGCGACGCCGCGGGGCGCGGGGCGCGGGTGCTGCTGATCGAGGCGGGCGATCTGGCGCAGGGTACATCGTCGGCATCGACCAAGCTGATCCACGGCGGGCTGCGTTATCTGGAGCATTATGAATTCGGTCTGGTGCGCGAGGCACTGAAAGAGCGCGAAACCCTGTGGGGCATCGCGCCGCACATCATCTGGCCGCTGCGCTTTGTCCTGCCGCACCGGCCGGGGCTGCGCCCGCGCTGGCTGCTGCGGCTGGGGCTGTTGTTGTACGACCATATCGGCGGGCGCAAGAAATTGCCCGCGACGCGCTCGATCGATTTGCGCCGCCATGTCGCGGGCAAACCGTTGCAGCCGCAATATACGCATGGTTTCGAATATTCGGACGGCTGGGTCGATGATGCGCGGCTGGTGGCGCTCAACGCGCGCGACGCCGCCGAGCATGGCGCCAAAGTGCGCACCCGCACCCGCGCCGAAACGCTGCGCTGCGAGGACGGACTGTGGGTGGTCGAGGCGAGCTGCGCCAATGGGCATAGCTACCGGTTTACCGGGCGCAGCGTCGTCAATGCCGCGGGTCCGGCGGTGCTCGATCTGCTGAGGCGTGCCGATGCCGAACCCGACCATCAAATGCGGCTGGTGCGCGGGTCGCATATCGTCGTGCGGCGGTTGTTCCAGCATGACTATGCCTATTTTTTCCAGCTCCCCGACGGGCGGATCTTTTTCGCCATCCCCTATGAGCGCGACTTCACGCTGATCGGCACCACCGACGTCGATCATGACGGACCGGCCAGCGAGGCGCGGGCGAGCACCGAGGAAATCGCCTATCTGTGCGAGGGCGCCAGCCTCTATTTCCGCGAACCGATCACCCCGGCCGATGTCGTGTGGACCTATTCGGGGGTGCGGCCGCTGATCGAGGACGGGTCGGGACGGCCCGAGGCGACGACGCGCGGGTATCGCATCGACCTCGATCTGGCGGAGGGCGCGCCGCTGCTCACCATCTATGGCGGCAAGATCACCAGCTATCGCCATGTCGCCGAGGCGGCGGTCGACGAACTGGTCGGCCATGTCGCGGCGTTGGCCGGCAAGCGCTGGACCGCGAAGGCGCCGCTGCCCGGCGGCAACTTTCCGGTGACGGGTGTGGCGGCACTGAAAGCTGAGATCAAGCTCGCCCACCCCTTCCTCACCGCCGACACCGTCGACCGCATCGTCAAGGCCTATGGCACCGATGCGCGGACATGGCTGGGCGATGCCGAAGGCTGGGACGCACTCGGCGGCGAGATCGCGCATGGCCTGAGCGCGGCGGAGGCGGCGTGGCTGGTCGACCGCGAGTGGGCGCAGACGAGCGACGACATTTTGTGGCGGCGCAGCAAGTTGGGGCTGCATTTCAGCGCCGAGGATGCGGCGAAACTGGATGCGTGGCTGGCGGCGAAACGGCGATGATCATCTTCCCTCCCCCTTGATGGGGGAGGCAGCGAGACTTGGCAGCTTGCTGCCTAGTCGCAGCGGTGGGGGTGCGCTCTCGGCCTAATACGGCGGTGCAAGGACGCACCGTCACCCCCATCCAACTTCGCCTAATCGCTTCGCGATAGGGCTGCGTATCCTTCCCCCCATCAAGGGGGAAGGCAGCGAGTCCGACGACCGCGCAGTTTTTTCAATCCACCCCATATTGGGCCGCCAGTTTGGCGCAGCGCACTTTCCATGTTTCGGCCAGCGCAGGCACGTCGCGGAGCGCGTGGAGGTCTGCCGCGCGGTCCCTGGCTTCGCCGCCGATCAGCAAGCCGAACAGCGAGGCCAGCGGCCATTCGGGATAGCGGCGCTCGACCAGTTCGAGATCGTCGCCCGCCCGCACCTGCCCGGTTTCCAGGACGCGGTAGTACCAGCCCGAGCGCCGCGTCGTCACGACCGCCGCCATCACCCCCTTGGCGCCGAAGCGATGGTCGAGTTTCCAGCACGGCTGGCGCGCCTGGCTGACCTCGACCAGCGCGGTGCCTAGGCGGAAGCGGTCGCCGAGGCACACCGCCTGTTCGTCGAGCCCGCTGGTCGAAATATTCTCCCCGAACGCGCCGGGAGCCCCCAGCAGCGCATGATCGCCAAGCTGGCCGCGCCACCAGTCATAATGGTCGGCGGGATAGTGATGGATCGCCTTGTCGACGCCGCCATGGACGGTGCGGTCGGCCTGCTGATCCCCGACAAGGCCCAACGGCTCGACCGCGACGGCGTGTGCCACCGGTAGCTTGCCGATCGCGCTCGGCTCGTCGTCACCGCGAAAGGGGCGGACCTGTCCCAGCAGGACGGCGAGGATCTCGATGGTCATGCCGCCTCCTGTTCGACGCAAATCTGGCCGCTGTCGATCGCGCTGAGCGGCACGTCGAGCAATCGGCAGCGATGTTGCCCGGTACCGGGCAGGCCGGGATCGAAATAGCGGCAATCGCGGCACCGGCCAAAGGGGCGTCCGCCCGATCGCTTGAGCTGGGTGCGCAGCATCTGTTCGACGAGCGCCGTGAACTGGCGGCGCTCCGCCACGCTCAGATGATCGAGCATCTGCGCCGCCAGTCCCGGTGGCGGACCCGCGACCAGATCGATCGCCGCGGCGGTCAGTTCGAGCCGCACCACCCGCTGGTCGGCAGGGTCCGCCTGGCGCGTCACCAATTGCTTTTTTTCCAGTGTGGCCAGCGTTTGCGACACGCTGCCCTTGGTCTGGCCCAGCCACGCGGTCAGCGCCTTGGGCGTGCGCGAAAAGCGGTTGGCGGATCGCAGGTACATCAGCGCCTGCCACTGCACCGGCTGCAACCCGCGATCATAGCCGTCCGCCGCAACGATGCGGCTGAAGCGCGTCAAAATTTCGGATTCCGGGGTGTCCGTCATGGATATTTGGTATCGAGTAAATACCATCTTGGCAAGTCGGGCCGTCGTCGCCATCTATATGGTATCGAGTCGATACCGATTCGATTATGCAGGAGAATGATGATGTCGTCGAAAGCCGTATTTTATCACGCTGAATGTCCGGTTTGCGTGGAGGCCGAGCAAGGTCTTGCCCGGGCGCTCGACCCCGCGCGCTTCGACGCCGAGATCGTCAATTTCGCCGACGCGCCCGGCCGGATCGGCGAAGCCGAGGCCGCCGGGGTCGTGTCGGTCCCCGCGCTGGTCGTGGACGGACAGGTCTATCACATCAATTTCGGCGCCTCGCTGGAGGATGTGAAGCGGGGCTGACGCGCCGCAGCCATACCGCCCTATCGGCAAGGTTCCCCCCTCCCCCTTGCCGACCTCAGCCTGTCCTGTCCGAGAGGGTCGCCCGGACCGGGACAGGCTGAGCTTGATCGGCTATCATGCCGCGATGAGTCACGATGATCACCAAACCGGCCCGCACCCGATGATCGATATGCCGGTGACGAAACTGGGCCTTGCCGACCCCGGCGACGCCGCGCTGATCCGCAGCATCGCGGTCGAGGCGCCGGTGTCGGTCGAGGTCGGCGGGATCGGCTATGCGGTGATGATGGCGACCCCCACCGAGCTGGAAGATTATGCGGTCGGTTTTGCGCTGAGCGAAGGGCTGGTCGAAACCCCCGATCAGATCGACCGCGTCGATGTGCATCCGGTCGAGGGCGGCTGGGCGCTGCGCCTGTGGGTGCCCCCCGCGCGCAAGGCGATCGCGATCGAGCGCGCGCGGCAGCGGGTGAGCGAGAGCAGCTGCGGGCTGTGCGGGATCGAGAATATCGAACAGGTCTTGCGCCCACTGCCGCCGCTGGCGGCGCGCATCGCGACCGATCGCGGCGCGATTGCCGCGGCGCTGGCAGCGCTGACCGACCATCAGCCGCTCGGCCGCGCGACCGGCGCCGTCCATGCCGCCGCCTTTTGTACCCCGACGGGCGAAATCCGGTCCGCGCGCGAGGATGTCGGGCGGCATAATGCGCTCGACAAGCTGATCGGGGCGTTGGCGCGGGGCGGTATCGACCCGGCGACCGGATTTATCCTGCTGTCGGCGCGGTGCAGTTACGAACTGGTCGAAAAGACGGTGCGCGCGGGATGCCCGATGCTGGTCACCATATCGGCGCCGACCAGCCTGGCGGCGGAGCGCGCCGCGCAGGCGGGACTGACGCTCGTCGCGCTGGCGCGGCCCGACGCGGCGCTGGTCATCTGCGACGCGCGCGGGATGATCGCATGAGGACGCTGGGCGCGGTGCTCGCCGGGGGACGCTCGAGCCGGTTCGGGTCGGACAAGGCGCTGGCGATGCTCGATGGGCAGAGCTTGCTCGATCATGCGTCGGCGGCGCTGGGTCCGCATTGCGATGCGGTCGTCGTTGTCGGGCGCGAGGGCGGGATCGCTGACTGGCCGCGCCCCGGGATGGGGCCGCTCGGCGGCATCGCGGGCGCCTTGGGACATGCGGCGGCGCATGGCTTCGACCAGGTGGTCACCGCACCGGTCGATTGCGTGCGATTGCCGCCCGACCTGCGCGCATCGCTCGGCGCCGCCTCGGCTTTTGTCGAGACGCAGCCGGTGGTCGGATTGTGGTCGGTGGACACGCTGGACGCCCTGCGCGCGATGCTGACGGGCGAGACCGATCATGCGGTGCGCGCCTTTGCCCGGCGGGTCGGCGCGCGCGGGGTCGCGGTGGATTTTGCGCTGCCGAATATCAACCGGGCGGAGGATCTGGCGCGGCTGGTGAAAGATGCGGGCTAGCGGATTGGGAAAAATCGGAACCGTTTCAATGCCGTTAGTGGGGGGGGGGGGAGAGACC
>JAFAGN010000225.1 GCA_023422695.1 Pseudomonadota bacterium | reverse complement strand
GTGTTTACGTGGCGAGGCAGGAAAAGGCCGCTAACGGCCCCCGCCTTCGCGGGGGCGACGATATGTTAGTCGGCAATGATGCTCGCAGCCCGCTGCGCCAGCCATACGGCCACGAGCGGCACCACGACGCCCAGCGCCATGATCCACCATGTATCGGCGAGCGTCACCGCGCGATAAAGCGCCGCGCCGATCACCGACCCTGCGACGATCCATCCGGCGCCGGTACCTGCCGAAATGCGCATGGCGAGCCAGCCACCCGCAAAGGTGCCGATAAACCACCCAATGATCAGCGCGATCGTCGATCCGATCGGGATCAATATTTCGCCGCTGTCGAGATCATATTCGGCGGGTGAAATTTCATTGCCGGCATATTGCGCCAGCCAGATCAGCCCGAAAGCGACAGCGATGCCGATCACCGCGGCGACCGCTGATCGCAAAATATCCTTGGTCATTCCTGCGCCCTCGCAACCCCACTTATCCGGCTGCCTTAGTGCAGGAAAACGAAGAGGACGTTAAGCCTTTTCCATGACCTTGGGCAGCGCGTGGAAAGCCGTGCTGTCGAAACCGTCGACCATCAGCTTGGCGACATATTCACCCACCGCTGCGGGTTCCTTGATGCTGTGAGCGTCTTCGCCGGGATAGGCGCGCGCGCGCATCTGGGTCCGCGTACCGCCCGGATCGAGGATCGCGGTGCGCACGGTGGAGATATTCTGCATCTCGGCGCCATAGCTGGTGACGAGCGTTTCGAATGCCGCCTTGGACGCCGCATAGGCACCCCAATAGGCGCGAGGGGTCCGCGCGACGCCGCTCGACAGCGCGAGAACTCGGCCGTTGGCGGCGCGGCGCAGCAGCGGGTCGAAATTGGCGATCAGCGCCTGCTGCGCGATGAGGTTCAGCGTCAGCAGTTTGTTGAATTCCTTGCCGTCGATCGCTGCGACCGGGGTCAGCGTGCCGAGCATCGCGGCGTTGAGCACCAGCATGTCGAGCTGCTGCCAGCGTTCGGCCATCGCGCTCGCCAGCCGCGCAATGCTGTCGCCGTCGGTCAGGTCGAGCGGCGCGATCGTCGCGGCGCCGCCGGCTTCGTGGATACGATCCTCGAGCGCCTCGAGCCCGCCCGCGGTGCGCGCGGTGATCACGACATGCGCGCCGCGCGCCGCCAAGGCTTCGGCGACCGCTTCGCCGATGCCGCGGCTCGCCCCGGTGACGAGCGCAACCTGGCCCGCCAGTTCGTCAGTCTTGATAGTCATTGTGTCAGACAACCCGTTCGGCAAGCAGCGAAAATTGATCTTCCAAACCATGCTCGTCGAAATCGGTGAGCGTGGTCGGATAGTCGCCGGTAAAGCAGGCATCGCAATATTGCGGCGCATCGTCGGTGCGTTTCGCTTCACCGAGCGCGCGATAGAGACCGTCGATCGAGATAAAGGACAGGCTGTCGGCATTGATGAAGTTCGCCATCTGTCCGACGGTCATTTGCGCAGCGAGCAGCTTGGCGCGTTCGGGGGTGTCGACGCCGTAGAAGCAGCTATGCTGCGTCGGCGGACTGGCGATGCGCATATGGACTTCCGATGCCCCGGCATCGCGCATCATCTGGACGATCTTCAGGCTCGTCGTGCCGCGCACGATCGAATCGTCGATCAGCACGATCCGTTTGCCCGCGATCAGGGCACGGTTGGCGTTATGCTTCAGCTTGACGCCCAGGTGGCGAACCTTGTCGCCCGGCTGGATGAAGGTGCGCCCGACATAGTGCGAGCGGATGATCCCGAGTTCGAACGGGATGCCCGATTCCTGCGCATAGCCGATTGCAGCAGGGGTGCCCGAATCGGGCACGGGGATGATCAGGTCGGCGTCGACCGGATTTTCGCGCGCGAGTTCGGCGCCGATCGCCTTGCGCACCGAATAGACGCTGGTGCCGTCGACGATCGAGTCGGGGCGTGAGAAATAGACATATTCAAAGATGCATGGCCGCGCCGATTGCTCCGAAAAAGGCCGGTGCGATTTCAGCTGGCCGTCGCGGATGATCACCAGTTCGCCGGGCTCGACCGAGCGGACGAATTCGGCGCCGACGACGTCGAGCGCGACGGTTTCCGATGCAAGGATATGTGCATCGCCGAGCTTGCCGATGACCAGCGGGCGGATCCCGAGCGGATCGCGGCAGCCGATCATGCCCTCTGCGGTCAGGCAGATCAGCGAATAGGCGCCCTCGACCTGCTTCAGCGCGTCGATGAACCGGTCGAGCAGCGAGCGATAGTTCGACGTCGCGACGAGATGGATGATGACCTCGGTATCGCTGGTCGATTGAAAGATCGAACCGCGGCGAACCAACAGCTTACGCAGCGCCGCGGCGTTGGAAATATTGCCGTTGTGCGCCACGGCGAAGCCGCCGGTGGCAAGATCGGCGAACAAGGGTTGCACGTTGCGCAGCGCCGTCTCGCCGGTCGTCGAATAGCGGACGTGGCCGACCGACGATCCGCCCTGCAGCTGGCGCATGATATCGTCGCGGTCGAAATTGCCCGCGACATGGCCCATCGCGCGGTGGGTGTGGAATTCCTTGCCGTCGAAAGCGGTGATGCCGGCGGCTTCCTGCCCGCGATGCTGCAGGGCGTGAAGCCCCAGCGCAACAACCGCGGCGGCGCTGTCGGCGCCATGAATACCAAAGACGCCGCACTCCTCGCGGAGTTTGTCGTCGTCGAAGGGGTGTGTGGTGAGCATGATGGTCCAGCAGCGAGGGCAGTGACTGGCGCGCATATAAGGAGGGTGATCGCAAATGTCGCCCCCCATATTCACGATATTGTCATCGCTGGCGCAAAGCACGGGATGACAGGGGTCCGGCTTCTGCTCTAAAGCCCAGACCATGGACCTTCAGCGCGACAGCACCGATCGATTTGAACCGCGGTTTGACGCTGCGGGGCTGGTCACCGCGATCGTCACCGATGCCGACACCGGCGTCCTGTTGATGGTCGCGCATATGAACGCCGAGGCGATCGCGCAGACGCAGGCGACGGGGCAGGCGCATTTCTGGTCGCGGTCGCGCAAGGCGCTGTGGCGCAAGGGCGAGACGTCGGGCAACGGGTTGACCATGGTCGAGATGCGCGTCGACTGCGATCAGGATGCCCTTCTGCTGCGCGTCACGCCCGCCGGCCCAGCGTGCCACACCGGGCGGCAGAGCTGCTTTTACCGCCGCGTCGAGCCCGATGGCGGCCTGATTTTCCTGAACGATGATGCGCAAGGCTAGCACCGTTCTGGCGTTTGCCGCGCTGCTGTTGGTCGGTTGCGACCGGCAAGCGTCGGACGAAAACGGGCAGGGGATTGACGCCGACAATCCGCTGGAACAGGCGGCGCGCGAACGCGGGGTCGTTCGGGCCGAAGCCACGACTCCCGTGGGCGTGTTCGAACGCACCCACGATCTGGGCCGCGACGCCATGTGCGTAGTACCCGACGGGGCCGGGCAATGGCGCTTTGCGGTCACCGCGGCCTATGGTCCGGCGCTGTCCTGCAATGCGAACGGCACGATAATGCGCGACGGCGACGGCGACGGCTGGCGGCTCCGTTTTGCCGGTGCAGAGGGCTGCGAGGCGGTGGTGCAGGAGCATGAGGACGAGCTTCGCCTTCCCGGCAGCCTGCCGGCGCAATGCGCACAGCTATGTCCCGCCCGCGCCTCGCTATCAGGCTTGCGCCTGCCGCGTGCCAGCTGGTCGGAAGATGATGCGCGGGGCTTGCAGATCCGCGATCGGCAAGGCAATATAGTGCAACCCTGCGGGGTCTGACCGGGCCGATATTGGGCCGATATTGGGCCGATTTGCCGGTCTTGACGTTCACGTCAACGGAAACTAGTTTCATCGGCATGACCGAACCATATGGCCACGCCCATATCGATACGCCCGATCATCTGGGGCGCGAACAATTCAGCATCACCGACTTGTCGACCGAGTTCGGCGTCACCGCGCGTGCGCTGCGTTTCTATGAGGATGAAGGGCTGATCAGTCCGTCGCGCAAGGGATTGTCGCGCATCTATTCGAAACGCGACCGCGCCCGGCTGGCGTGGATATTGCGCGCAAAGCGGACCGGGTTCAGCTTGGCCGACATTCGCGAGATGATCGACCTGTATGACGTCGGGGATGGCCGCAAACTGCAGCGTCAGGTCACGATCGAGAAGTGCGAACAGCGCATCGGTTTGTTGCAGCGGCAGCGCGACGACATCGACAGCGCGGTCGAAGAATTGTCGCGCTTCATTGAGATGGTGAAGAAAGTCGACGCCGGCCAAAAGGTCGGTTGAGCCTCTCCCCAGGCAAGCTAACATTGCCAACCTGATTTTCAGAAGGATATCCCATGCCCGTCTATCGCGCGCCCGTGCAGGACAGCCTGTTCCTCCTCAACGATGTGCTGGGGGTCGAGCGCTACGCCAACCTGCCCGGTTTCGCCAATGCTTCCCCCGACATGATCGAGGCGGTGCTGACCGAAGCCGGCAAATTCTGCGAGGAAGTGCTGTTCCCGATCAACCAGTCGGGCGATCTGGAAGGCTGCACGCGCCACGACGATGGTTCGGTGACGACGCCGAAGGGGTTCAAGGAAGCCTATAAGGCCTATTGCGACGCAGGCTGGACCTTGCTGACCCAGCCCGAGGAATTTGGCGGCCAGGCGCTGCCGCATGTGGTCGGGTTTCCGGTCGAGGAATATCGCATGGCCGCGAACCAGGCCTTTGCCATGTATCCGGGCCTGACGCAGGCAGCGGTCGCGGCGATCCTGGTGAAGGGATCGGACGAGCAAAAGGCGACCTATTGCCCCAAGATGATTTCGGGCGAGTGGGGCGGAACGATGAACCTGACCGAACCGCATTGCGGCACCGACCTTGGCCTGATCCGCACCCGCGCGGTGCCCAATAGCGACGGCAGCTATGCGATCACCGGCACCAAGATTTTCATTTCGTCGGGCGAGCATGACCTGACCGACAACATCGTCCACCTTGTCCTCGCCAAGACCCCCGATGCGCCCGACAGTGTCAAGGGTATCTCGCTGTTCATCGTGCCGAAGTTCCTGGTCAATGATGATGGCTCGCTCGGTGACCGGAACGCGCTGCAATGCGGGTCGATCGAACACAAGATGGGAATCCACGCCAATTCGACCTGCGTGATGAACTATGACGGCGCCAAGGGCTGGATGGTCGGCGAGGAAAACAAAGGCCTCGCCGCGATGTTCGTGATGATGAACGCGGCGCGGCTTGGTGTCGGTATCCAGGGGCTGGGCCAGGCCGACATCGCGTTCCAGAACGCCGTCGCCTATGCGCAGGATCGCCGACAGGGTCGCGCGCTCACCGGCCCTGCCGATCCGCAGGAAAAGGCTGATCCGCTATTCGTCCACCCCGACGTGCGCCGCATGCTGATGGATGCCAAGGCGACCGTCGAAGGATTGCGCGCGCTGTGCCTGTGGGGTGCGTTGCAGGTCGATCTGGCGCATGTCGCCGAGACCGAGGAGGAACGCCAGCGCGCCGACGACCTCGTCAGCCTGCTCACCCCGGTGATCAAAGGCTATGGCACCGACAAGGGCTATGACGTCGCGACCAACGCACAGCAGGTGTTCGGCGGTCATGGCTACATCGAGGAATGGGGCATGAGCCAATATGTCCGCGATGCCCGCATCACGATGATCTACGAGGGCGCCAACGGCGTGCAGGCGATGGATCTGGTCGGGCGCAAGCTGGCGCAGAATGGCGGGCGGGCGATTCAGGCGTTCTTTGCGATCATCGACGAAGAATGTGGTCGCGCGAAAGACAATGAAGCGCTCGCCGACTTTGCCGGTCGCCTTGAAAAAGCCAATGGCGAACTCAAGGCCGCGACCATGTGGTTCATGCAGAATGGCATGGCGAACCCCAACAATATCGGCGCCGGCGCGCATCATTATATGCACATCATGGGCATCGTAGCGTTGGGATCGATGTGGCTGATGATGGCCGAAGCGGCACAGAAGGCGCTGGTCGAAGGCCGCGGCAACAAGGCGTTCCTGGAAGCCAAGCTGGTCACGGCGCGGCACTTTGCCGAGCGCTTTTTGCCCGACGCCGGATCGCTGCGCCGCAAGATCGAGGCGGGCAGCGAAGCGGTGATGGCGCTGACACCCGAGCAATTTTACGCCGCCTGATCGCGCCCGATGGAACGATTGCCGACGCCATGCGTGGCGTCGGCGATGAGCGATGCCGAACGCCCGCCAGCCTTGACCCCCATCGTCGCCGAAGGGCGCAATTGCTGGCGCATCGAACGCGCCAACAAGGCACGGATGATCGTCGATGCGGCGGATTATTATGCGCTGCTCGAACGGTTGATGGCGGGGGCCAAGGAACGCATCCTGCTGATCGGGTGGGACTTCGACCCGCGCATTCCGCTGATCCCCGATGATCGGGGAAAAGGCGAATCGCTCGGCCATTATCTGCTCCGCCTTGCCAAGGATCAGCCGGAGCGCGACATCGACATTTTGCGCTGGAACTTCGGCGGGCTGAAACATCTGTTCGTCCCGTCGATCGTGGCGATGGTGTTGCGCTGGAAAATGACCAAGTCGATCAGCTTTCGCCTCGACAGCGCGCATCCGGTGGGGTGCAGCCACCATCAAAAGGTCGCGGTGTTCGACGATCATCTGGCGGTGTGCGGCGGCATCGACGTCAGTTCGGCGCGGTGGGACACCCGCGACCATATCGACGACGACCCGCGACGTACCGGACCCGATGGCAAAGCCTATATGCCTTGGCATGATTCGACGATGATCCTGTCGGGACCGATCGGAACGGCGCTTGCCGATCTGGGGAATGAGCGCTGGCAACGCGCTACGAAAAAGCCGCTGCGTGATCTCAGCGGTGCCGGGGAAAACTGGCCGGACGATCTGGAACCCGACTTCACGGATGTCGATGTCGCGATTTCGCGCACCAGCGCCGAATATGACGGCCGTGCCGAAGTGCGCGAGAATGAGCAGCTCTATCTCGACATGATCGCCGCGGCGCGGCGCTTCATCTATTTCGAGAATCAATATTTCACCAGCGGCGCAATCGCCGCGGCGATTGCTGCGCGGCTCGACGAAGATGATCCGCCCGAGTTCGTGATGGTGATGCCCAAAACCGCCGACGGCTGGCTGGAGCAGATGGCGATGGACGCGGCTCGCGTCCAGCTTGTCCGCTCGATCGCCAAGTCGCGTCATGGCGACCGGCTGAAGGTCTATGTTCCGCACACCAAGGGCGGCGAACCGATCTATGTCCATGCCAAGACCGCAATCGTCGACGACCGGTTGATCCGGATCGGATCGTCGAACCTCAACAACCGGTCGATGGGGCTCGACAGCGAATGCGACGTGACGATCGACGCGGCGCTGGCTGCGAACAAGGGCGCCGAGCCGGTGATTGCGCGCCTGCGCAATTCGCTGCTTGCCGAGCATCTGGGGGTGGCGGCGGAAGACGTTGCATCAACCTTCGACCGCACCGGATCGCTGATCGAAACGATCGAAACCCTGCGCGGTGACGGGCGCTCGCTCGAGTTGCTCGACCTTGTTTCGCCTGGCCCGCTGGATGAATTTATCGCCGACAATGAGGTATTGGACCCGACCAGTCCTGACGCGATGTTCGAAGGCATCGCCGAGCGCGGGCTGAAAAAGAGCTGGCACCGCGGACGGACCTGGATGAAGCGGCATCGGTCGTTCGGGCGAAAATCTTCCTGAATTCCGTTCGTGTCGAGCGAAGTCGAGACACGTTGCGTTGCTGGATGCCTTCGCGTGTCTCGACTTCGCTAGACACGAACGGGAAGGGAAGCCTTAATCCGCCAACGACAAAATATGCTTCGCCTGTTTCAGGTGCGGGGCATCGACCATCTTGCCATCGACCTGCAGCACGCCGACGCCTGGATTGGCGGCAAAGGCGTCGACGATCGCCTGTGCGCGGGCGACCTCGTCGGCGCTGGGGGTAAAGGCGGTATTGATCGCGGCGACCTGCGACGGGTGGATCGCCATCATCCCGGTGAAACCGTCGCGCCGCGCGCGCGCGGCATAGGCGGCGAGACCGGCTTCGTCCTTGATCGCGGGGAACACGGTGTCGATCGCTGCGGCGCCTGCGGCGTGAGCCGCAAACAGGGTCAGCGCGCGCGCGACGTCATAGGGCGCCGTATAGCTGCCGTCGGTCTCGCGGCTGGTCGTGGCGCCAATCGCGGCAGGCAGGTCCTCGGCGCCCCAGGTCAGCCCGAGCAGGCGATCTTTCGCATCACGGTAGCTGCCGAGGGTGAAGATCGCGGCGGGCGTTTCGGTCGCGATCGGCAGGATCGGGGGTAGCGACGCATCGGGCGCCGATTCGCTGCGCAGTATCGTGTCGAGCTGCGCGATGCTGGGCGCGCCTTCGGCCTTGGGCAACATGATCGCATCGGGGCGCGCCGCGATGATTGCCGCGACATCGGCGGCGGTCAAATGCCCGTCGAGCGGATTGACTCGCACCAGCGTGATGATTTCGCGTGTCCCCGCCAGATAGTCGGCGATGGCGTGGCGCGCCGCATCCTTATTCGTGAGCGACACCGAATCCTCGAGATCGAGGATGATCGCGTCGGCGCCCGACGCCGCTGCCTTGGCAAAGCGTTCGGGGCGGTCGCCGGGGACGAAAAGGAGGGAGCGGAGTCTCATGATCCGATCCTCCCCGGGACGGGGAGGGGGACCATCCGAAGGATGGAGGAGGGGGTTTTCGTCATGGTGCAAAGTGTGAGGCCGCTACCCCCCTCCGTCAACCCTGCGGGTTGCCACCTCCCCGCAAGCGGGGAGGATTTCATGATCGTTTTTTGACCAGCGTTGAACGCTCGCACTGGCAGACAAGTTCGTCGCGTTGGTTGATGCAGCGGTGGAGGAAGGTCACGATCCCGGCGTTCGGCCGCGATTTCGATTCCTTGAGGCCGATGACCTCACTCTCGGCGCGTAGCGTGTCGCCGATGAAAACCGGCGTGGGCATGACGAGCTTGTCGTAACCGAGATTCGCAACGAGCGTGCCGAGCGTCGTGTCGCCGACCGACAGCCCGACCATCAGGCTGAAGGTGAAAGTGCCGTTGACGAGGATCTGGCCGAATTCAGACGCCTTCGCCGCTTCGATGTCGAGGTGGAGTGGCTGCGGATTGTGCGTCATCACCGTGAACAGCAGATTGTCGGTCTCGGTCACCGTGCGGCGGATATCGTGCGTCAGCGTGTCGCCGATAGTCCATTCGTCGAAATATTTGCCGGGCATCTCTCAACTCCAAAATACGTCATGCTGAACTTGTTTCAGCATCCATGGCCTGTTCTCTCGTCAGACGCTGCGCTGGTCGTAACGTCAGGCCATGGACCCTGAAACAAGTTCAGGGTCACGAACAACAGCGACTATTCGCTCACCGCTTCAATCCGCACCAGCAGCGCCTCGACCTGCACCTGCGCGCCCGCGACCGCGTTGAGTTCAGCCACTACCCCGTCGAACGGCGCGGTCAGGCTATGCTCCATCTTCATCGCTTCGAGGGTTAGCAGTTTCTGGCCTTTGGTCACTGTGTCACCGGCAGCGACCTCTACCGCAATGACCTTGCCGGGCATGGGGGAGAGGATAGCGCCGGAGGAAGCTGGGTTGCCTGCTGTCGATCCTCCGTAGCGCTGCTGGGTGAACAGCCGGGTAACTCCATCTTCTGTTACCACCCAGCCGTCTCCAAATCGCTCCACCCAAGGACATTCGTCGATGCTGTGATCTTGAAAAATCACCGAGTAAGATCGGCCACCCTCATCCAATCGAACGGTCGTCGGCGCACATTCTTGATTCAGACGGAAGCCTCGGTTGCTCCATGGCCCCTTGTCCGTCCGCAGCCACGTTTCGCGAATGTCGTTAGCGCCGCCTCCTAACGCATTATCAACAATCAGATGCGCGACCGCTTGCAAGACCACCTCTGGGGCTTCTGCATCCGGGATCAGCTTGTCACCCTCGCGTGCGATCATTCCCGTATCGACATTACCACCCTCAAAATCCGCGTCCCATAGCGCCAAATTTAGAAAACCCGCGTTTGTCTTGACGGGCCAACAGCATGTCCGCCCAGTCATTGAGCGCAGATTTTCGATTGCCTCCGCCCGAGACGGCGCGTGCGTCACAAGTTTGGCGATCATGGGATCGTAGAATGGCGACACGACGTCGCCTTGGGTTACTCCGGTTTCAACTCTGTAACTTTTCCCTCGATACAGCTTGGGGAGATCGAGATAATCCAGCGTGCCCACGCTCGGCAGAAAGCCCTTGGCTGGATCCTCCGCATAAAGCCGCGCTTCCATCGCCCAACCGTTGATCGATAGATCGTCCTGCGCAAGCGGCAGCGATTCCCCGCTCGCCACCCGCAATTGCCATTCAACCAGATCGACGCCGGTGATTTCCTCGGTTACCGGATGCTCGACCTGCAGCCGCGTGTTCATTTCCATGAACCAGATGCGGTCGGCGCGCAGGCCTTCCGATGCGTCGGCGATAAACTCGATTGTTCCGGCGCCGACATAGTCGACCGCCTTCGCGGCGCGCACGGCGGCGGCGCACAGCTCGGCGCGCGTCGTTTCGTCCATGCCAGGGGCAGGGGCTTCCTCAATCACCTTCTGGTGGCGACGTTGCAGCGAGCAGTCGCGTTCGAACAGGTGGACGACATTGCCGTGGGTATCGCCGAACACCTGCACCTCGATATGGCGCGGGGTCAGGATGTATTTCTCTATCAGCACATGGTCGTTGCCGAACGACGCCGCCGCCTCGCGCTGGCACGAGGCGAGCGCATCGAGGAAATCGCCCGCGGCATCGACCTTGCGCATCCCCTTGCCGCCGCCGCCCGCGACCGCCTTGATGAGCACGGGGTAGCCGATTTCACCGGCCCGATCAGCGAGGAAGGCAGGGTCTTGGTTCTCGCCCATATAACCGGGGGTTACTGGTACCCCGGCTTCGGCCATCAGCTTCTTCGCGGCATCCTTCAGCCCCATCGCGGTAATCGAGGCGGGGTTGGGGCCGACCCAGATCAGCCCGGCGTCGATGACGGCCTGTGCGAACTCGGCATTTTCCGACAAGAAGCCATAACCCGGATGGATCGCCTCCGCCCCGGTCGCCTTCGCGGCAGCGATGATCTTCTCGCCGACCAGATAGGATTCGCGTGCCGGCGACGGGCCGATATGCACCGCCTCATCGGCCTCGCGCACATGCAGCGCCTTCGCATCGGCATCCGAATAGACCGCAACAGTTCTGATGCCCATCTCGCGCGCGGTGCTGATGATGCGGCAGGCGATTTCGCCGCGATTGGCGATGAGTAGGGATTGGATCACAGCCGATCCTCCCCGGCACGGGGAGGGGGACCATCCGAAGGATGGTGGAGGGGCACAGGCGGTTTGCCTTGCCGTTCGCTGATCTTCATCGCCCGTTCCTTGCAGACTTCGATTATCCGCATTGTTGCGGCATCTAAACTTGTCATAATCGCCACCGCTGGTACGCGCAGCGTGGCTATATGCTGCGACTTCAGAATATGTGATCGGGCCGCGTGCTGTTGCGCGGCCGGTTCTCCGTCATGTGTTCGTCCATCGACTTCGATCGCCAATCGAACCGCGGGGCAATAAAAATCCAGAATGTAGATGCCAGCCGGATGTTGGCGCCTGAACTTGAAACCGTCCGGTCGCTGGCGAAGAACGCGCCAGAGCATCGTTTCTGGAAGGCTCATCTCGCTGCGCAGCTTGCGAGCGCGTTTGAGAGTGTCGCGGGGGCCGGTGATCACCGAGGGTACCCCTCCACCATCCTACGGATGGTCCCCCTCCCCGTGCCGGGGAGGATCGCTAAGGAATCGCCGCTCATCGTCATTACATCCTGAACACGCCGAAGCCGCGGTCTTCGACCGGGGCGTTCAGCGTTGCGGCAAAAGCCAGCCCGAGCACGTCGCGCGTCTGCGCAGGGTCGATGATGCCATCGTCCCAGAGGCGCGCGGTGGCGTGATAGGGGTTGCCTTCGTCTTCATATTTCTGGCGGATCGGCGCCTTGAACGCCTCTGCTTCCTCGGGTGACCATTTGTCGGCATCGCGGTGGACGGTCGCCAGCACGCTAGCCGCTTGCTCGCCGCCCATCACGCTGATCCGCGCATTGGGCCAGGTGAACAGGAACCGTGGCGAGTAGGCGCGGCCGCACATCCCGTAATTGCCCGCGCCGAAGCTGCCGCCGATCAGCACGGTGATCTTGGGTACCGTCGCGGTAGCGACTGCGGTCACCAGCTTGGCGCCATGTTTGGCGATGCCCTCGGCCTCATATTTGCCGCCGACCATGAAGCCGCTGATGTTCTGGAGGAAGAGCAGCGGGATGCGGCGTTGCTGCGCCAGTTCGATGAAATGCGCGCCCTTGACCGCGCTTTCGCTGAACAGCACGCCATTGTTGGCGAGGATCGCGACCGGGATGCCCCAGATGTGCGCGAAGCCGCAGACTAGCGTGCTGCCGTAATTGGCTTTGAACTCGTGAAATTCGCTGCCGTCGACGACGCGCGCGATTACTTCGTGGACGTCATAGGGCGCGCGGACGTCGTCGGGGACGACGCCGTACAGTTGCTCGGAATCATATTTGGGCGGGCGCGGGTCTTTCAGCGCGACATTGAACCCGCTGTCGTTGCCCAGATGGCTGACGACGTCGCGGACGATGGTCAGCGCATGTTCGTCATTCTCCGCCAGATGGTCGACCACGCCCGACTTGCGCGCGTGCAGATCGCCGCCGCCCAGATCTTCGGCGCTGATTTCTTCGCCCGTCGCCGCCTTCACCAGCGGCGGCCCGGCGAGGAAGATCGTACCCTGGTTGCGCACGATCACCGTCTCGTCGCTCATTGCGGGCACGTAAGCGCCGCCCGCGGTGCAACTGCCCATCACGCACGCAATCTGCGGGATGCGCTTCGCCGACATATTCGCCTGGTTGAAAAAGATGCGCCCGAAATGGTCGCGGTCGGGAAATACCTGATCCTGGTGCGGCAGGTTGGCGCCGCCGCTGTCGACGAGGTAGATGCACGGCAGGCGGTTCTCGAGCGCGATTTCCTGCGCCCGCAGATGCTTTTTCACGGTCAGCGGATAGTAAGTGCCGCCCTTCACCGTCGCGTCGTTGCACACGATCATGCACTGGCGCCCCGACACGCGCCCGATGCCGCAGATCAGCCCGGCGCCGGGAACTTCGCCGTCGTAAAGGTCGTTCGCCGCGAGCTGGCCAATTTCTAGGAACGGCGACCCCGGATCGAGTAGGCGTTCGACGCGCTCGCGCGGCAGCAGTTTGCCACGGCTGGTGTGCCGCTCGCGCGACTTTTCGTTGCCGCCTAGCGCCGCCTCGGCGACGCGCGTGTAGAGTTCGTCCTTCAATGCGCGGTTGTGCGCGGCGCGGGTACGAAACTCATCGCTATCGGGATCGACGTTGGTGCCAAGGACCGGTGCGCTCACTTTAATGTCTCTCCCCGCTTCTCGTCCGGATCGCCCGGTTTATCCTTCAGGATCAGATAACGATAGACGCCGATCGCGTTGATGATCAGCAGCGCGATATTCTGCCATCCGATGCCTTCGCTGTCGGGCTGTAAAAAGCCCCAGGCGATCAGCGCGATGCTGCTGGTGACGAAGATGACGAACGCCCAACCGGTGCGGCGGCGGCCGAGGTTGAGCGAGACGATCAGCGCCGCCAGCGTCGAGGCGCCGGCGCCATAATATTGGAGGGCGGTGAGCAGCGTATCGTTCACGCCATCGCGCCCAATATTGCAAAGACCCCCGATGTGGTCAGGATCGGCCAGCCTATATGCCGCCCGCGCGTGTAAATGGCATCGGCCAGCCCGACCGCGGTCCACGCCACACCGACCAGCAGGATCAAGTCGCGCGGCGTACCCGGCCAGACCACGGTCGCCGCAGAAACGAGCATCAGCAGCGACATCGCGTGCCAGGCAAAGCGAAACACGCGGCGGGCGAGGTCGACCGCCATGATGCCCTGATCGAGTTGCAGCAAAGGCTGAATCAGCCGCCGTTCACCCAGCGCGCCATGCACCAAGGCCGTCGTCGCCATGAAGGCTGCCGACAGCCAGAGCCAGATCATGCACCCGCGCCGATCAGTTCGCGGCCGATCAGCATCCGGCGGATCTCGTTCGTCCCCGCGCCGATGTCGAGCAGCTTGGCGTCGCGCCAATAGCGCTCGACCGGCCAGTCCTTGGTATAGCCCGCGCCGCCGAGCGCCTGGATCGCTTCGCCCGCGACCTTCACCGCGCTTTCGCTGGCGAGCAGGATGCAGCCCGCGGCATCGAAGCGCGTCGTCTGGCCCGCATCGCACGCCTTGGCGACGTTATAGACGTAGGATCGCGCCGACTGGAGCGCGACATACATGTCGGCGACCTTCGCCTGCATCAGCTGGAACGAGCCGATCGGTTTGCCGAACTGCTTGCGCTCGCGAACATAGGGGATGACGGTGTCGAGGCACGCCTGCATGATGCCGAGCTGGAGCCCGGCGAGCACGACGCGCTCATAATCCAGCCCCGACATCAGCACCCCGACGCCGCCGTTTTCGGGGCCCATCACCTGTTCTTCGGACACTTCGCAATCGGTGAACACCAGTTCGGCGGTTGGCGATCCACGCATCCCGACCTTGTCGATCTTTTGCCCGATCGAAAACCCCGGCATGTCCTTTTCGATCAGGAAGGCGGTGATGCCGCGTGATCCGGCTTCGGGGCTGGTCTTGGCATAAACGACCAGCGTGTCGGCGCAGGTCGCGTTGGTGATCCAGAATTTGGTGCCGTTCAGGACATAGCCGCCCTGCACCCGGTCGGCCTTCAGCTTCATCGAAACAACGTCGCTGCCCGCACCCGCTTCGGACATCGCGAGGCTGCCGACATGCTCGCCGCTGATCAGTTTGGGCAGATATTTCGCCTTCTGTTCGGCATTGCCCCAGCGGCGGATCTGGTTGACGCACAGGTTCGAGTGCGCGCCATAGGAGAGACCGATTGCGGCCGATGCGCGGCTGACTTCCTCGACCGCGATGACATGCTCAAGATAGCCGAGGCCGAGGCCGCCGAATTCCTCTTCGACGGTGATGCCGTGCAGGCCGAGTTCGCCCATCTGCGTCCACAGCTCATCGCGCGGGAACCAATCGTCGGCGTCGGCTTTGGCTGCCAATGGTGCGATCTGCTCGTCCGCGAAACGCGCGGTCGTGTCGCGGATCATGTCGGCGGTTTCGCCGAGCGCGAAATCGAAATCGGGAGTAGCGCGCATGGATGGACCTATCGATCAAGGGCGGGACAGGACGCGATACTGCCCCAAAAATTGATCATATGGAAATTGAAACGATAGCATCTTTGGCATAAGTAGAATCTATGATAAAACGCGCCCATGTCCGCCAGTTCCTTGCCGTCGTCGATGCGGGCAGCTTTACGCAGGCCGCGGCGCGCATTCGGGTGACGCAGCCGGCTTTGTCGAGCGGTATCGCCGAACTGGAAAAGCTGGTCGGTACGCCGCTGTTCATCCGCAACCGCCGCCAGATCCGGCTGACCGAGGCGGGCGGGCGTTTCCTGCCGATCGCGCGCGATCTGGAGCGCGGTTTTCGCGCCGCCGACGATTTCGGCCGCGACAGCGATCGGCAGGCCACTGAGCTCAAGCTTGGCGTCATACGTTCGGTTGCCGGCGAGTTTTTGCAGGCCGTCGTCGGGACGCTGCGGCCCAGCTTCACCATCGAACTGATCGAAAATAGCGAGTCCGAATTGCGTGCGGCACTGGGCAGCGGGCGCATCAACATGGCGCTTGTCCCGCTGCGACCCGGCGAGCGCGGTGAACAGGTGGTGCCGCTGTATGAAGAACCGCTGGCCATGTTCATTGCTGCCGATCATCCGCTGGCGGGACGGATCGAGGTCGGTCCCGAGGAACTGGCGGCCGAAACGATGATCGCGCGCCGCTCGTGCGAATTTCTCGACGCGACGAGTCGCTTCTTTACCCGCCACGGGGTACGCCCACGCTTTGCACTGCGCAGCGAAAGCGACGAGCGATGTTTGCGGATGGTCGCCGCCGGGATCGGTATCACCACAGCGCCGATGTCGCTGGCGATCGACGGCATCGTGCCGCTCAAGGTTGCGGGTTATGATTTCCGGCGCCAGCTGGGCTTGATCGTCGATCCGGCATGGGCAGCGTTGCCCGACGTCGACCCGCGGCTACGGCACGCGCTCGAAACGATCAACGCGATCGCGGCAGAGTGGCGCCGGACCAAGGTAGATGCCGCGGGATGACGGCGCACCCTACAAGTCTGGCTTGCATGGCCAAAAGGCCATACAGCTTGATCGTCCTGAGATGGGGAGGCAAGGGCGGGGCATGATCGATACGCTGACCCATCTCGACCGGCTGGAGGCCGAGAGCATCCATATCATGCGCGAAGTGATGGCCGATGCGGCCAAGCCCGTCATGCTGTACAGCGTGGGCAAGGACAGCGCGGTGATGCTGCATCTGGCGCGCAAGGCCTTTTATCCCTCGCCGCCGCCGTTCCCGCTGCTCCATGTCGATACGACGTGGAAATTCCGGGCGATGTACGAGCTGCGCGACCGCATGGCCGCCGAAAGCGGCATGGAGCTGATCGTGTACCAGAACCCCGAGGCCAAGGAGCGCGGGATCAATCCGTTCGACCATGGCCCGCTGCACACCGATATGTGGAAGACCGAAGGGTTGAAGCAGGCACTCGACCTCCACGGCTTCGACGTCGCTTTCGGCGGCGCGCGGCGCGACGAGGAAAAGAGCCGCGCCAAGGAGCGCATCTTCTCGTTTCGCACCGCGACGCACGGCTGGGATCCGAAGAAGCAGCGGCCCGAGCTGTGGAACCTCTACAATGCCCGCAAGGCAAAGGGCGAGAGCATCCGCGTGTTCCCGATCTCGAACTGGACCGAGCTCGACATCTGGCAATATATCGCGCGTGAAAACATCCCGATCGTGCCGCTGTATTTCGCGGCGCCGCGCCCGACGGTGGAGCGCGATGGTCTGCTGCTGATGGTCGACGACGACCGTTTTCCGTTGAACGAAGGCGAGGTGCCTGTCGAACGCTCGGTACGCTTCCGCACTCTCGGCTGTTATCCGCTGACCGGCGCCGTCGAGAGCGAAGCGCAAACGCTGTCCGAAGTCATTCAGGAAATGCTCCTCACGACGACCAGCGAACGGCAGGGTCGCATCATCGATAAGGACGGCGGCGATGCGTCGATGGAGAAGAAGAAGCAGGAGGGGTACTTCTGATGACGGACCCCATCTACGTTACCGACGCGCTCATCGCCGAGGACATCGACGCCTATCTTGCGGGGCACGAAAAGAAGTCACTGCTGCGCTTCATCACCTGCGGATCGGTCGACGACGGCAAGTCGACGCTGATCGGACGGCTGCTCTATGACAGCAAAATGATCTTCGAGGATCAGCTAGCGGCGCTCGAGGCCGACAGCAAGCGCGTCGGGACGCAAGGGCAGGAGATCGACTTTGCCCTTCTGGTCGACGGCCTTGCTGCCGAGCGCGAGCAGGGGATCACCATCGACGTCGCGTATCGCTTTTTCACCACCGAAAAGCGCAAGTTCATCGTCGCCGACACTCCGGGGCATGAGCAATACACGCGCAATATGGTCACCGGCGCCTCGACCGCCGACCTCGCCGTCATCCTGATCGATGCGCGCAAGGGCGTGTTGACCCAGACGCGGCGGCATAGCTTCCTGGCGCATCTGATCGGCATCAAGCATATTGTGCTGGCGGTGAACAAGATGGACCTTGTCGGGTACGACAAGGCGGTGTTCGAGCGCATTTTACTCAGCTACCGTGCCTTTGCCAGCGAGATCGGGATCACCAACTTTACCGCGATCCCGATATCGGGGTTCAAGGGCGATAATATCACCGCGCTGTCGGACAATATGCCGTGGTTCAAAGGACCGGCGCTAATCGAGCATCTCGAAAATGTTGAGATCGGGGCTGCCGCCGATGAAGCGAAACCCTTTCGTTTGCCGGTGCAATGGGTCAACCGCCCGAACCTCGATTTCCGGGGCTTTTCGGGTCAGCTCGCCAGCGGCAAGGTCAAGCCGGGCGATGCCTTGCGTATCCTGCCGAGCGGCAAAACTACAACAGTTGACCGCATTGTGACGTTGGACGGCGACCTGGACGAAGCGGTTGCCGGCCAGTCGGTCACTCTGACGCTTTCCGACGAGGTCGACTGCTCGCGCGGCGATGTCATCGCGGCCGCCGACAGCCCGCCCGAGGCCGCCGACCAGTTCGAGGCGACTTTGGTGTGGATGGCCGACGAGGCGATGATCCCGGGGCGCGCCTATTGGCTGAAGCTGGCGACGCAGAGCGTTTCGGCAACAGTGCAGGCGCCGAAGTACGAGATCAACGTCAACACGCTCGACCATCTGGCGGCGAAGACGCTGGAGTTGAACGGCATCGGCGTCGTCGAGCTGTCGACCGACAAGCCGATCGTGTTCGAGGCCTATGCCGACAATCGCACGCTGGGCGGCTTCATCCTGATCGACAAGCTGACCAACGCGACGGTCGCCGCGGGGATGCTGCATTTCAGCCTGCGCCGCGCGCAGAATGTCCATTGGCAAGCGACCGACGTCGACCGCGACATGCGCGCGAACCTGAAGAACCAGCGCCCGGCGCTGCTGTGGTTCACCGGACTGTCGGGTTCGGGCAAATCGACGATCGCCAACCTCGTTGAAAAGAAGCTGCACCGGATGAACCGGCACAGCTTCCTGCTCGACGGCGATAATGTCCGCCACGGGCTGAACCGTGACCTTGGCTTTACCGAGGCCGACCGGATCGAGAATATCCGCCGCGTCGGCGAGGTGGCGAAACTGATGACCGATGCCGGGCTGATCGTCATCACCGCCTTTATCTCGCCGTTCCGGGTCGAACGCGAGATGGTGCGCGCGATGCTGCCCGAGGGTGAGTTTATCGAGATCTTTATCGATACGCCTCTGGCCGAAGCCGAACGCCGCGACGTCAAAGGCCTCTACAAAAAGGCGCGCGCCGGGAAGCTCAAGAATTTCACCGGGATCGATAGCCCGTACGAGGCGCCCGAGACTCCCGAGATCCGGATCGACACCACCGTGATGTCGCCCGAACAGGCGGCCGATCTGATCATCGACCGGCTGCTGGGATGAAGGCAATTGTCTCTTTCTGCGCCCCTGCGAAGGCAGGGGCCCATCTCCCGACCCCTCGTCTTGTCAGCGAGCGTCGTTCGGTGACGATGGCGCCGGTGATGGGCCCCTGCCTTCGCAGGGGCGCGGCGCAAGGTTTGTTATCGATATGACCGAAAGCGACGAGCATCTGGCCGAACGGCTCGCGACGGAGGCCGGGTCGATCCTGGTGGCGTTGCGGGCGGACGGGCTGGAGGGCAAGGCGCTGGGGCAGGCGGGCGATGCCGCGGCCAATGCGATGCTGTGCCGCGAACTGCGCGCAGCGCGGCCCGATGACGCGATTCTGTCCGAAGAGGAAAAGGATAGTGCGGCACGGCTTGCATACAGCCGGGTGTGGATCATCGATCCGCTCGACGGCACGCGCGAATATGGCGAGGGTCGCGACGACTGGGCGGTGCATGTCGCGCTCGCGGTCGATGGCGTGGCTACGGTCGGCGCGGTCGCGTTGCCGGGGCTGGGGACCACGCTGACCTCGGCTGCGCCGATGCCGCTGGGACCCGCGAACCTTCCGCCGAAAATGCTCGTCAGCCGTACGCGTCCGGCGGCTGAGGCGGTGTTTGTCGCCGAACTGATAGGCGCCGAACTGCTCGCGATGGGATCGGCGGGCGCCAAGGCGATGGCGGTTGTCCGCGGCGAGGCCGACATCTACCTCCACACCGGCGGCCAATATGAATGGGACAATTGTGCACCGGTCGCGGTCGCGCAGGCAGCAGGCCTGCACGTCAGCCGTGTTGATGGTTCGGCGATCCGGTATAATAATGCGGATACATATTTGCCCGATTTGCTGATCTGCCGACGGGAGTTGGCGGATGAGGTTTTACGGTTGGCCGCGGAGTGCTCGCCGGAATAGCCGTCGCC
>JAFAGN010000205.1 GCA_023422695.1 Pseudomonadota bacterium | reverse complement strand
GTGGCAGGCTGCGTCGGGGCCGGGGCGGGCGTCGGGGTCGGGGTCGGCGTGCGATTTTCGTTCGGCGCGACCGGCGGCAGACCGTTGTCCGACGGCCCCTGCACCCCCGGCGCGCGACCGTCGTCGGCGGGCGGCAGGCGAAAGATCGACGAGGGCGCGGGTGTCGGCGCGGGCGATTCGGTCTGCTGCGCCGCGATCGGCGGCGCAGCACCGACCGCGATCATCGCCGCCGCCAGCGGCAACGCGCTCCGCCACCGTCCTTGCCCAGATTTCCGCACCGTCATCGAAATGTCCGCGATCCCAAACTGCTGATATGCTCGCTGCGCCGCTGAATTGGCGCTGAACCGGGCCATCCACGGGATGACAGCGGCCGCGCGCGTCCCTAGATGGTTTCGATGACCGATTCTACCCCCGCACCGCTCGCGCCGAAACATCTTGGCCAGTCGAGCGACCTTCCTGCCGCACCGGAAGCGGCGATCCTCGACTATGTGCCCAACCCGCGCGTCGGCGAGCTTTATCTGGTGCGCTTCGCCGCGCCCGAATTCACCTCGCTTTGCCCGGTCACCGGCCAGCCCGATTTTGCGCATCTCGTCATCGATTATGCGCCCGGCGAAACGATCGTCGAATCGAAAAGCCTGAAGCTGTTCCTCGGCTCGTTCCGCAACCATGCGGGGTTCCATGAAGATTGCACCGTCGGCATCGGCCGCCGCCTGTTCGACGAGATGCAGCCCAAATGGCTGCGCATCGGCGGTTATTGGTATCCGCGCGGCGGCATCCCGATCGATGTCTTCTGGCAATCGGGCGCGCCGCCAGCGGGCTTATGGCTCCCCGATCAGGGGGTCGCGCCGTATCGCGGGCGGGGATGAGAATTCATCTTTCCGTCACATAATATTGACATTAGTGTCAGCGATATGACCGCAGCCTCGCTTCCGCACGACCATGCCATCGCCGTCGGTTCCGACCAGATCGATTTCATGGGCCACGTCAACAACGCCCATTATCTCAGCTGGGTGCAGGAAGCGGTGCTGTCGCACTGGCGCCACATAGCGCCGCCCGAAGCGGTGGCGCAGCATCTGTGGGTCGCGCTGAAGCACGAAATCACCTACCGCCGCCCCGCCTTCCTCGACGATCAGGTCATTGCGACGGTCATCCTCGAAAAGGTCCAGGGCGCGCGCGCCTTTTATGAAACGATCATCAAGCGCGGCGAGGATGTGCTGGCCGAGGTCAAGTCGAGCTGGTGCTGCATCGACGCCGAAACCTTGCGCCCGGCGCGGCTCGCGAGCGACGTCATCGCCCGATTTTTTCCGGGCGAGAAGGTTTAGGCGCCAGTAGCCGCAGCTGCGTTAGGGGCTGACCGGATCGTCGTCGCCGTCGACGGCCAGCCAGATACCGCCGGCGACAATCGCCAGCCCCAGCAGGATCGCAACCCAGCTGCCGCCTTCCAGCTCGTTCTGGCCTTCGGTGACCGACAACGCGCGCGCGCTGTCCAGCGCGGGCGCCGCGGATGCGGCAACGGGTGCAGCGACGATCGATAGGGCGGCCAGCGAAACCGCCGCCTTCTTCAAGGAAATCATTGGCTAAGCTCCTTCAGCGGATGACAGGATACGCCGCTGACAGTCGCTTTGTTCCATCGGCCAGGGTCGTTGGTGCTGATTTCCGTTAGGCCGCCACGAACCGGACCGGCAGCCGCTTCAACCCACCGACGAACACCGACTCGACCCGCGCCGGTTCGCCCGTCAATTCCAGGCTTTTGATCCGCGGCAGCAATTCCTCCATCAGGATCCGCATTTCCATCCGCGCCAAATGCTGGCCCAGGCACACATGCGCGCCGAACCCGAAGGCAATCTGCTGGTTCTTTTCGCGATCGGGATTGAATGCGAACGGATCGCCGAACACCTCCTCGTCGCGGTTGGCGGAAACATAGTTCAGCATCAGCCAGTCGCCCGCGTGGATCGACTGTCCGCCGATGTCGACGTCTTCCCTGGCGCTGCGCATGAAATGCTGCACGGGGGTGGTCCAGCGGATCGCTTCCTCGATCAGCCCCGCCTTGTCCGCCTCGACCGCACGAAAGCGTTCGAACAGAGCCGGATTTTTCGCCAGCTCCATGATCGCCCCCGCGGTCGAGGCGCTCGTCGTATCGTGCCCGGCGGTCGCGACGATCATGTAATAGCCCGACATTTCGCGGTCGGGGATTTGTTCGCCGTTGATCGTCGCATTGGCGATCACCGTCGCGATATCCTCGCGCGGATTGGCGCGCCGCTCGGCGGTCAGCGCGCCGAAATACTGTTCGAAATCGGCGATGACATAGTTGAGCATCGCAATCGCCTGCTCGGCGCTGGTGATCGCCTCGCGGCTGCGGTTCAGTTCGGGGTCGGTCGGCCCGAACAATTGCTGGGTCAGCATCAGCATCCGCGGTTCGTCCTCGGGCGGCACCCCCAAAATGTCCATGATCACGCGCAGCGGATAATGCGCCGCGACGTCGCGGGCGAAGTCGCATTCGCCGCCCGATGCCAGCATGTGATCGACCGTTTCGCGCGCGATCTGGCGGATGCGGTCTTCGACGATCTTGAGGTTCTTCGGCATAAACCAGCTCTGGGTCAGCAGCCGGTAGTTCATATGATCTGGGGCGTCCATCTGGACCAGCGAACGGATCAGATGCCCATCATTGTTCGGCGTCGCGGCGCGCGCCAGCGCCTCGCCATCGCGATTGGTCAGCACCGTCGGACGGATGCCATTGGCAAAGCGCTGCGGATCGCGGCTGATCGCCATAATGTCGGCATGGCGGGTGACCAGCCAGAACGGGTCGTGATCATGGTTCTCCGCGACCGCCAGCGGCGCGTTGGCGCGCGCCCACGCCAGCTGCGCGTGCAGCGATTCCCATTGGCCGTATGCGACGGGGTCGACGACGGCGGCGGCTACCTCTCCAGGCAATATCGGTTTTGTCATGAAACTGATGCTGCCGCGATTCGGGGGGCTTGTCGAGGGGGCAAGGGCAGACAAAATCGACCGGAGCCCTGAGCTTGTCGAAGCCTGTCCTGAGCGCCTGCAAGGCAGTCGAAGGGGGCGCTTCTCGGGGAGGCGCCCTTCGACAAGCTCAGGGCTACGGCGGATATGTCAGGCTCTATTCCGCAACCTGCGGCGCGCCCGCGGGCATCGCGCTGGCCCATTCAGCGCGCGCCTTGCGGATCATCGCCTTCAGCGCGTCGGCATTGCGCGCCCAAGCCGCAGCCGCCTCGGCGCTCCATTCTTCGCCAGCCGCAGCGGCCAGCTCGGCGACCGTCAGGTCGATAAACACGTCATATTCGGCGATCGGCAGCGCGCCATAGCTGCGGTGGGTGAACACCAGTTCGGCGACCAGCGGCCACACCCAGTCCGCGCCCTGCGCCAGCCCGAACATCATTTGCAGCGTTTCGTCGGTCATCCGTCGTGATGCGGCGTCGACCGAAATGAAACTCGCACGGCGCTCGGGATAGGCGGCGAAGAACCGCTCGAACAACGTATGACGAATGTCGATGCCCGCATCGGCGACGGCGATCAGGCTCGCCTCCATCAGCGCGGCATCGGCGCCGCTCACTTGAACAGACTGCCCAATATCCCGCGCATCAGCTGGCCGCCGAACTTGCCCGCGACCTGTCGCCCGATGCTCGTCGCCGCCGACCGCGCTGCCGACTGCACCATTTTTTCGGTCATCGACGGCTTGGCGGCTTCGCGCGCGGCGGCCTTTTCCAGCCGCAGCCGCTCGCGCTCCTCGGCGGCCTTGCGCTTCGCTTCTTCCTTCGCCGCGATCGCCGCCTGCTTGTCGGCTTCGGCCTGCGCCTTGGCCTCGATCGCCGCGGCCTGCGCCTGTTCGGCCTTGGCGGCGAGCAATTCCTCGGCGCTCTCGCGGTCGACCGGCGTGTCATATTTGCCCTCGACCGGCGAGATCGACTTGATGATCGCGCGCTCCTTGGCGTCGAGCGGTCCAGCGCGCGAGCAGGGCGGCTTGATCAAGGTGCGCTCGACCGGCGACGGCGCCCCATCGGCCATCAGCAGCGACACGAGCGCCTCTCCGACCTTCAATTCGGTGATCTCGCGCGCCACATCGACCTTCGGATTGGGGCGAAAGGTCTCGGCGGCGGCCTTGACCGCTTTCTGGTCGCGCGGGGTGAAAGCGCGCAGCGCGTGCTGGACGCGGTTGCCGAGCTGGCCCGCGACATCCTCGGGGATGTCGATCGGATTCTGCGTGACGAAATAGACGCCGACGCCCTTCGATCGGATCAGGCGCACGACCTGTTCGATCTTTTCGATCAGCGCGGGCGGCGCGTCGTCGAACAACAGATGCGCCTCGTCAAAGAAGAATACGAGCTTGGGTTTGTCGGGATCGCCGATTTCGGGCAGCGTTTCGAACATTTCGGACAGCAGCCAGAGCAGGAAGGTCGCATAAAGCTTCGGGCTCGCCATCAGCTTGTCGGCGGCGAGGATGTTGACATAGCCGCGGCCATTGTCGTCGCAGCGGATCATGTCGTGGATGTCGAGCGCGGGTTCGCCAAAGAAATGCGCGCCGCCCTGGCTTTCCAGCGTCAGCAACTGGCGTTGGATGGTGCCGACGGTCGCTTTCGACACATTGCCATATTTGGTCGTCAGCTCGTCGGCATTTTCGGCGCACCAGGCGAGCATGGCCTGCAGATCGCCAAGGTCGAGCAGCAGCAGATTCTGTTCGTCGGCGACGCGGAAAGCGATCGCGAGGACGCCTTCCTGCACCTCGTTCAGCCCCATCAGCCGCGCGAGCAGCAGCGGCCCCATTTCCGAAATCGTGGTGCGAATGGGATGCCCCTGTTCGCCGAACAGATCCCAGAAGATCACCGGATTGTCGCGATACGCCCATTCGCTATCGCCGATCTCGGTCGCGCGCGCCGCAAAAATGTCGTGCAGCTTCGACATCGGGCTGCCCGCCATCGCCATACCGGCGAGGTCGCCCTTGACGTCCGCAACGAACACCGGGACGCCGACCGCCGAAAACCCCTCGGCTAGTCCCTGCAGTGTCACCGTCTTGCCGGTGCCGGTCGCCCCCGCGATCAGCCCGTGGCGATTGGCGCGCTTGAGCACCAGCGACTGGCGCGGCCCATCGGCAGCACCGCCGCCGCCGAGGCCGATATAGATTTCGCTTGCCGTGCTGCCGTCGCTCACTGTGCTTTTCCTCCACTTGGGCACCTCTCTATCGATCTAGAGTGGCAGGGCGAGACAGGCAATCGGCAAACCGGGATGCGGCGGCGGTGGCCAGTCGGGGAAGGAACGGCGGAAAACTGCGCAACTTCACTCGCAAATCGCAACGAGCGACCGTTATGCCGTCGTCTGAAGGAGACAAAGGATGCGAATGTGATCGCCGAGACTGTCGCCTCTGTCGCTTTGAAATGGCGGCGCGTGCCGGAGGTCTGGGAGAAGCATGTGGAGGGACGCGGCTGTGTCATCCGCTATCGTAGATCATGCCGGCATATTATAGGAAAGGCGTTTTTTTTGATGTTCAACGGTGGCGAGCAAGGCCGATTGCGGACGTCAGCGATCCTCCCCCAACGGGGGAGGGGGACCACCCGAAGGGTGGTGGAGGGGCACAGGCGGTTACCGCAGTGCAGAGCTGACAGAACCGACCTTTTCCGGGAACCGGCTGGAGGCCTGCTACCTCTGCGGCAAGGCAAACCGATGGTACCCCTCCACCAGCTTCGCTGGTCCCCCTCCCCGTTCCGGGGAGGATCGGCCCCGTTTGTCTCCCACCCCCCAAACAATCACCGCGCCAACCCATCACCCCATGATAAAGGCGTTGAGCTTGTTCCCGTCGGGGTCGCGGAAGTAGCCCGCGTAAAAGCCTTCGCCGCGCGGTCCAGGCGGGCCTTCGCAGGTGCCGCCATTGGCCAGCGCGATGTCGTAGAGCCGCTGGACCTGTTCCTTGTCCTTCGCCTCCAGCGCCACCATCACGCCATTGCCGACGCTGGCCGGATTGCCGTCGAACGGCTTGGTCAGCCCGATGCCCGCAGCGCCGCCCGGCTTGCCCCAGGCGATGAAGCCTTCGAATTCCATCATCCGAGGTGTATCGAGCTCGGCAGCAATCGCGTCGTAAAAGACCGCGGCTTTCGCGAGGTCGTTGGTACCCAGGGTCACATAGCCAATCATGATTCTTCTCCCGACTCGTTAGCGTTAGAACATAATAAGAACATAGACCGTATGGCGCAAACAAAAAGGGCGCCGGATCCGAAGACCCGGCGCCCCTTTTTGGGCGGAGCCATGCGGGAGTCTATTTCACCCGCACCGCGATAAACGCCGACGGATTGCCGCGCCGCAAAATTTCGAGCAGCACCGCGTCGCGGCCCGCGCGTTTGGCATCGGCGACCGCCTTGGCCAGCGCCTCGGTGCTCGTCACCGGCGCCCGGTTGGCGCTGAGGATCACATCGCCGCGGCGCAGCCCCTTGCGGCCTGCATCGCTGTTCGCCGAAGCGGCGCCGATCACCAGCCCTTTGGTCCCGGCATCGACCCCGACCGCGCGCGCGATGTCGGGGGTGACGACCTGCACCGCGAGGCCAAGCGATTCCTGGATCGCCTTGTCCGCCGCACCGGTCGGATCCTCGGGCATCGTCTGTTCTTCTTCGGGGTCGAAATTGGTCCCGGCCAGCTCTTCCTCGGGCGGGCGGGTGCCGACCAGCACGTTCAGCGTCATCGGCTTGCCGTCGCGAATGATCTCGAGCGGGATGCGCGTGCCCGGTTTGGTGTTCGACACAATGTACGACAGCGTCTGCTGCGGCGTGACATCCTTGCCATTGACCTTGGTCACCACGTCGCCGCGCTTCAGCCCAGCCTTTTCGCCCGCCTGGCCGGGTTCAACGCGCTGGATGAACTCGCCGCGGTCCTTGGGCAGGCCCAGCGCCGCCGCCAGATCCTCGTCGACCGGCGCGATGCCGATGCCCAGATAGCCGCGCTGCGGCCGCTCGCCCGCGCGCAGCGCGTTGATCACCGGGATCGCGGCTTCGGCGGGGATCGCGAAATTGACCCCGATATTGGCGCCGACGGGCGAGATCAGCATGTTGTTGATGCCGACGACATTGCCCTGCAAATCGAACAGCGGACCGCCCGAATTGCCGCGGTTGATCGCGGTATCGGTCTGGATATAGCGGTCATAGGCGCCGGTCTGGCCGATGCTGCGCTGCACCGCCGAGATGATCCCGGCGGTCACCGTCGAGCCGAGGCCCAGCGGGTTGCCGATCGCGACCACCCAGTCGCCGACGCGCGCGCGGCTACTGTCGGCGAACTTGACGAACGGCAGTCCGGTCGCATCGATCTTGAGCAGCGCCAGGTCGGACGCGGCATCGCGGCCGACGATCGTCGCGCGATATTCCTTCTGGTTGGTCAGCGTCACGGTGACCTGATTGACCGCCTCGCCGCGCGGGCCGCCCGAAATCACATGATTGTTGGTGACGATATAGCCGTCGGCCGAGATCAGAAAGCCCGATCCGCCGCCCTGCTGTTCCTGGGTGATCGGCTCGCGCGTCCCGGCAAAGGGGTTGATCCGGGTACCCAGCGTGACTTCCTGCCTGGTCGAGATGTTGACCACCGCCGGCTGCAATTGTTCGACCAGATCGGCAAAGCTTTCGGGTGCGCCCGACCGCGGTACGACCTTGGCGATTTCGCTCGACTCATTCTGCGCAACCTGCGCGCCGACGGGAGATTGCGTGACCAGCGCCAGCGCGGTGCCACCCGCCAGCAAGGCCGAAGTGATGCCATAAACATAACGCACGATCGGTAATCCTCTTCTCATCCGAAAAATCAACAACCCCGGCTGCGGCGGTCTGCGGCGCAGCGGCTGAACGCCAATTGAACATGAACGGGCGCTTTCGGTTCCATTCACCGCCGCGCCCGGTCCGATCAACCGCCGCTGAAACGCTTCAGATATTCATTGTCGGGCGACATGATGATCGACGTTCCGCCCTGGTTGTTCTCACCCAGGAAGGTCTGCCGATAGCTCTGCATGGCGCGGTAGAAGTCATAGAATTCGGGATCCTTGCCAAAGCTGGCGGCATAGATGCGCGCCGCTTCACCATCGGCGTTACCGCGGATGATCTGCGCTTCCTTTTGCCCTTCGGCACGGATCGCGGTCGCTTCCTGCTGGCGCGCCGAGCGCATGCGGTTGTACGCCGCGATCAGCGTCGCGCCCTCGGGCAGGTCGGCGCGCTTGATCCGCACGTCGATGACCTCGGCGCCATATTTGTTCGCCTCGCGGTTCAGCGCGACCTGGATATTGTCCATCACCGCGCCGCGTTCGGGCGACAGCAAGGTGGCAAAGGTGCGCTTGCCCAGCTCGTTGCGCAGCGACGACCCCAGGATCGTCGCCAGCTGTTGCTGGAGCCGCTCCTCGGTGCGGATCGCGGTGTACATGCGCACCGGATTGATGATGCGGAAACGCGCAAAGGCATCGACCTGCAAGCGCTGCTGGTCGGTCGACAGCACCTGCTGACGCTCCATGTTCACGCCCATGATCCGCTTGTCGATATATTGGATACCGTCGGTGAACGGGACGCGCAGGACGAGACCCGCGCCCGAGCTGCCGAAATCCTCGTTCGGCTTGTACCGGTTCACGGTCCGCTCGATCTCGCCGAAGCGCAGGATCAGCGCCTGCTTGTCCTCGGGGACGATCGCCAGCGATTGCGACAGGATGACGAGCAGCGCGACGACGCCGACGAGCAGGCGCACCGGGTTCTGGAACAGCGAATTCAACATCATTCGCCTCCCTTCGTCGCCGCGGCGGGCGGGGTGGCGGGAATCCGTTTCTGCACCTCGTTCAGCGGCAGATAGGGGGTCACCCCGCGCGCCTCGACGATCGTCTTGTCGACGTTCGACAACACATTCTCCATCGTTTCATAATAAAGCCGCTGGCGGGTCACGCCCGGCGCGAGCTTGTACTGTTCGTAAATCTTGTCGAACGCCGCAGTGTCGCCGCGGGCGCGTTCCAGCACCTGCTGCTGATAGGCGCGCGACAGGTTGATCGCCGATTCGCGCTCCTGCAGCGCCGCGGTGACCTCCTTGAACGCTTCATCGACCTGGCTCGGCGGATCGGCCTGACGAATCGCGATGCCCTGGATCGACACCCCGGCGCGATATTGGTTGAGCAGTTCCTGCATCCGCTGCTGCACCTGCGCCTCGATTTCGACGCGGCCGGGGCCGATCGCATCGGTCAGGTTGAAATTGGCGACGGTGGCGCGCATCGAACTTTCGGCGACCTCGCGGATCGTTTCCTCAGGCTCGGCGAGCTGGAAGATGAACAGCTCGGGATCGCGGACCGACCAGCGCACTTCATACGCCAGATCGACCAGACTCTGGTCGCGGGTCAGGACGAAATTCTCGTCGGTGGCGTTGGGCGACCCGACCGGCATGGTGCGGATGGCGCGGACGTCCTCCAACCGGATGCGTTCGATCGGCGCCGGCCAGGTGAATTTCACACCCGGACCGACGGTGCGCGAATAGCTGCCCAGCCGGGTGACGACGCCTTCCTTTTCAGGCGGCACGATGTGGAAGGACGAAAAGACGACCCACAGCGCGACCGCGGCGAGCACGCCCCATTTCCAGAACTTCGCCGAATCGCCCAGGTTGAACTGGCCGCCACCGCCGCCCGAACCGCCGCCGCCAAAGCCGCCGCGCCCCTTGCGCAGCAATTCGTCGAGCGCCGAGGGGCCGCGCGGTTTGCGGCCGCGGTTGATGTCGATCGGATCGGGGGTCACCCACGGGTTGCGCGGGCCGGGGCGCTTGCCGTCGTCGCCGTTACCGCCATCGTCGTCGCCCTTGCCGGGGCCGTTGCCCCACGGACTCTTGGTCGTCTGAAGGATCGACCCGAAAAATTGCCGCAATCCTCTGCGGCTGCGGCGTCCGATGCTGCCATCAATATTGTCGTTCATAACGCTTTTATAGGGTCGGCGCGCGCGATTAACAGGGGGGCGCGCGAAAATGGCTGGCAATTGACCCGTGCATGCCTATCTGCCGCGGACATGACCGATCACAGCGCCGCTATCGCCCACCTGACCACCGTCGCCGCCGACCTCAGCGAAGGCCGCACATCGGGGCTCCGCCTGCTCGACGATGCCGGGCTGCTCGCGGTGGTGCTCGACGTGTCGGGACTGGCGGTCGAGGATCGCCAGCCGCTCGAAGACAAGCTCCGCGCCGGCCTGCTGAACGAAGCGGGCGTCCGCGAGGTTCGCATCGCGATGACCGCCGAGAAGAAATCGATGACGATCATCGCGGTCGGCAGCGGCAAGGGTGGGGTCGGCAAATCAACCCTCGCCGCCAATCTGGCCGTCGCGCTGCGGCGGCGCGGCGTGAAGGTCGGGCTGGTCGACGCCGACATCTATGGGCCTTCTCAACCAAGATTGATGGACAGCGAAGGCGTCAAGCCCGAAGCACGCGGGTCGAAACTCGCCCCCGTTCCCAATGCCTATGGCGTCCCGATGCTGTCGACCGGGCAGATCGCCGCGCCGGGACAGGCGATCGCGTGGCGCGGGCCGATGGCGGGGCGTGCACTCGAACAGCTAATCGACGCGAGCTGGGGCGACATCGACACGCTCGTGGTCGATCTGCCGCCGGGCACCGGCGACGTCCAGCTGACGATGATCCAGAAACACAAGCCCGCGGGCGCGGTGATCGTGTCGACGCCGCAGGATCTGGCGCTGATGGACGCGACGCGCGCGGTCAGCCTGTTCGAACAGGCCGATGTGCCGATCATCGGGCTCGTCGAAAATATGGCGGGCTATGCCTGCCCGCATTGCGGTGAGGTCAGCGACCCGTTCGGCAGCGGCGGCGCCGAGGCGGCGGCCGCAACGATGGGTCTCGACTTCCTGGGCCGCGTCCCGCTGGCGATGGCCATCCGCCTCGCCAGCGACGGCGGCGTGCCCCCCCCCGCGGGGACCCCGACCCCGGGGGGG
>JAFAGN010000126.1 GCA_023422695.1 Pseudomonadota bacterium | reverse complement strand
ATTTGTAATCACTTAGGAACCATCTCGGGCAATCTGATCGTTCCCACACGCCACCCCACAGGCAGGGATTCCAGCGGTCAGGACCTGCCCGATCCTATGCCAGAAATGCCGATTCTTGTCGAGGCGTTTCCGTTCTTTTCCGTGGTGCGAGACGGAAGCGATCGCCTTCGGGGCTCAAAGAGAATTAGTGGCGCTGCCAAAGATGGGAGTGAAGGGATGCGTTCCCGCCAACGTCTGGGCCCTGAAAACTGTTCGGCGCGATCGAATGGCGCAGCCGCGGCCTACGAGGCCGACGGATAGATCCAGACCGGCACGGCACTTCGATAGAGCAAGAGCGTGACACTTTGCCCGACCGATCCATCCCGCCTGGCAAAGGTCCGATGCTAGAATGTCAATTAGCTAAGACGTTCGAACCGCCGAAGATGCGCAGCGAAGGCGGGACCGGAGACGAGGCTGGGTCATCCTGCCTTGTGACGCCGCAACTCGATATAGTCGCGCAGGCTCTGAGTGAGCACGAGCGTGCTGGAACCCATTTTCACGACTTCGATCTCGCCCCGCGATATGAGCAGGTACAGTGTGGTCCGGCTGATGCCGGTGAAGCGGCAGGCGTCGGGAATCCGCATGCTGATCGGCTCGATCGAGAGTGGCGATGATGGGTGCAGCGCCGGTCGGCCGATGCCGCCATCAGCCATTTCGAGAGCTCGGATTTGATGCGGGCCTCATGTAGGGTTCCGGCGCCGCATCTTCCCGAACTCGCGGTCGGTAGCCATGAAGCGCTCGATCATCGGTGGCACGATGCGCTCGGGCGGCAGGGCCGCGGCGAGCCCGGTCACCTTGGCATGGACAGCCGCATAGTCGCGAAGCTCCCGCATGAGCGCTCCCGAGAGTTCGATCGTCAGTTTGACCGGCTTCTCTTCTTCGATCGGCCCGAGGCGAAGCCGGCTCATCGCCGTTGACCTCCCTCTTCGAGGATAAGGTCGCGCGTAACAACGATCCGAAACGCAAACCCCGGACGGATGGTCAATGTCGGCGGCACGGAGAGTTCGCGCTCGACAACGCGTCGGCCCGCCTCATTGGTGCTGTCCTGCAGGCCCGAGCGCAAGGCCCGGATCAGGTCGCCGTCGCGGCCTGCTGCAAGCTCGGTCCCGACACCCAGAAACGAAGAAACTAGCGCCGCGCGGAGCATTCGACCCCAGTGATTGTTCACGCCGTCTTCGAGACCGGCCATCCCTCCCGCATCGGTACCTGGCTGTCTGTCCAGGCGGATCGAGCGTCCGCCGGGTAGAATGAGACGGTCCCAGGCAAGGAGGACACGGCGCTGTCCCGCCGCGACCTGGCTGTCATATTCGCCGATCAGGCGCGCACCCTGCGGGATGAGCAGATTTTGCCCCGTCGGACTGTCATAGACATTCTCCGTCACCTGCGCCGTGATCTGTCCCGGAAGGTCCGAGCGAATGCCGGTGATGAGAGCTGCCGGGATCAAGGTGCCTGCCTGAATTACGAATGGCGACGTCGGCGCGACAATGCGTTCGTCGCTTTCTATCGCGCTGCGGGGGGCATTCGCGAAAAACGCCTTCCGGCCCTCGGCCGGCTTCCCGGACTGCACTGCCGGCTCTGAGGATGCTGGCAGTATTTCGGCCGCGGTGGACGCTGCAGCCACACTGCCGCCGAGGAAAATGCGGCTCCCCTCGGCCGCCTGCCTTTCCTGAAGCTCGCGCTGCCTCGCCTGCTCCCTCGCCGTCTGCCGAGGATCGGGCGGGGGCGCCATGGCAGGAACCGGCACGGTATCGCCCGCCTTTTGCGCAGACACGATCGGCCGACCGAGATCGCCGGGCAGAGGCGGCCCGAGTTTGGGGACGGCGCCATAATCTGCGGGAGCGCCGGTCACTGCGTCCGATCGGTTCGGCGCGGTTACTTCGTAAAGCTCCTGCGCGCTCTTGGGATCGACGGGGCGCAGTGCCCAAAGCAGCGCGCCGCCGATTGCGAACCCTGCGGTGCCGCCGAGAATGGCGAGCGTCTTTCGCGACAGGCGCATGACGCGCGGCAATTCGCCCTCAAGCCGGAAGCCGTCCGGACTGACCGGCGCGACCGTTGCAGGCTCCGGCGCAGGATCGGCGGGCCGTTCGCTGATCCCCACATCGTCGGGGCGGCTCATGGGCGCACCCGCCGGGTGGGTGCGTCACGGACGATGCGAACAGTCTTTGCGGCCTTCCCGGCACCGAGGCGAAGTTCGCCGCGCTCGAGCAAGCGGTCGACGATCATGAAGCGGCCATCGACGCGGTAGTTCAGAAGCTCGGCGGATCCCTTCTCGCCCACCGCGAACAGCGGAGGCATCTCGCCGGTTGCGACAGCCGGGCCGAACTCAATGAAGAGCTGACGACCGTCGTCGAACGCCCGGATCGGTCGCCACACAACCTTGTCCCCGCCGATGCGGTAGCCGAAGTTTAGCGATGGCAAGTCGATGCCGCCGGCGACCGGAGCGGCCCGCGCGCGTTCCGCCTCCGCCGCGCGGAGTGCGATCAGTTCGTCTGCCGGATAGTTCCAGCTGACCGCCGCCATATAGGTAGCCGGCGTCGCGCGCAGCTCGAGATGATAAGTCCTGCGGCTCGTGTTGATGATCAGGTTTGTCGTGATATCAGGGCGCGTCGGTTTCACGAGGATGTGCACGCGCCGTGAAGTCCCCTCCCCGCTCAGCGTGTCGCCGATGATCCAGCGGACGGTGTCGCCCGCCGCAACCGGCCCCGGACCAATAAGGTCCTCGCCCTCCTGGAGGACGATATCGGTCACCTGCCCCGGCGCGGTGTAAACCTGAAACAGGGCGCCTTCGGCCCAGGCATATTGTTGGATCGCCCCACGAAAGGTCGTGCGCTCGGGTTGCACGCGCGCCGCGTCATTGGCGCGGCCGACCTGCGTCCGCGGGTCGGCAGGCGCAGCGTGGAGCGGCAGCGCGATCGCCGCCGCGCCTGCGAGGAGGGAGAGGGGCAGCAGCTCGGTCGCCCATTCGAGCTTGCGGTGGAGGAGCCAGGCGGCCGCGAAGCCGGCCCTGCCGTGCGCGGCAAAAAGCTCGCCGATGCGCGTCTGGTCTGTCTTCGAGGAGGCGGCCGTGAAGGCGAGTGCGATGTCGCCGAGGCCGAGGTCGAAAAGGCGGTTGCCGCGACGCGACTGGCAATAATAGTCGCGCTTCGGCGTCGCCCGGCTCAATATCTCGACCTGCCGGTCGTTGAGCCCGAACCGCTCGTATATGCGGGCGATCTGCGGCTCGAGCGCGCGCTCGTTCGGCAGGAATATGCGGGTCGGGCAGCTCTCGACGATCGCCGGCGCGATGCTCGACGTCTCGATATCGGCGAGGCTCTGGGTCGCGAAGACAACGCTCGCATTCTTTTTTCTGAGCGTTTTGAGCCACTCGCGAAGCTGCGCTGCGAAGGCCGGGCTATCGAGGACAAGCCAGCCCTCGTCGATGATGATCAGCGTCGGCGAGCCGTCGAGGCGCCCCGCGATCCGGTGGAATAGATAGGAGAGGACGGCACCCGCCGACGCCGCGCCGACGAGCCCCTCGGTCTCGAAGACCTGCACGAGCGCTTCGCCGAGCTTCTCCTCGTCGGCATCGAGCAATCTGCCCCAGGGACCGCCGACGAGATAAGGCGCCAGCGCCTGCTTGAGCTCGATCGACTGGAGCAACACCGCGAGACCCGTGAGGGTGCGCTCGGACACCGGTGCGGTCGCGAGCGAGGTCAGTGCCGACCAGAGATGCTCCTTCGCCGCCGGGTCGACCTCGACGCCTTCGCCGGCGAGCATCGCGGCGAGCCACTCGGCTGCCCAGCTACGCTCCGCCGCTTCGTCGATACGCGCGAGCGGCTGCAATGCCACCCCGCCCTCGTCATCGTGCAATGCGCCGCCGAGATCCTGCCAGTCGCCGCCCATCGCGAGCGCGGCTGCGCGGATCGACCCGCCGAAGTCGAAGGCGAAGATCTGCGCCCCCGGATAGCGGCGGAACTGCATCGCCATTGTGGCGAGCAGCACCGACTTGCCCGCCCCGGTCGGACCGACGATGAGACAATGACCGACATCGCCGACATGGAGGGAAAGGCGGAACGGGGTCGAACCTTCGGTCTTGCCGTACAGCAAGGGGGCATCACCGAAATGCTCGTCCCGTTCCGCCCCCGCCCACACCGCCGAGAGGGGGATCAGGTGGGCGAGATTGAGCGTGGAAATGGGCGGCTGGCGGACATTGGCATAGACATGGCCCGGAAGACTTCCGAGCCAAGCCTCGATCGCATTCATCCCCTCGATCGTGCAGGTGAAGTCGCGGCCCTGAATGACCTTCTCGACGAGCCGGAGTTTCTCGGCCGCGAGCGCCGGATCGGCGTCCCAAACGGTCACCGTTGCGGTCACATAGGCGATGCCGGCATGATCGGCGCCGAGCTCTTGCAGCGCGATATCGGCATCGGCCGCCTTGTTCGAGGCGTCGCTGTCCATGAGCACCGACTGCTCGTTGGTCATCACCTCTTTCAGGATCGCGGCGATCGACTTGCGCTTCGCGAACCATTGCCGCCGGATTTTCGTCAGCAGCTTGGTGGCGTCGGTCTTGTCGAGCATGATCGCGCGGGTCGACCAGCGATAGGAAAAGGCGAGCCGGTTGAGTTCGTCGAGCAGCCCCGGCCAGGTCGCCGACGGAAATCCGGTGATCGTGAGCGTGCGCAGATGCATCGCCCCGAGCCGCGGCTCGAGCCCGCCGACGAGAGCCTGGTCGGTCAGCAGCGCATCGAGATAGACCGGCGTCTCGGGCACGCGGACGCGCTGCCGCTTCGTCGACACCGTCGAATGAAGATAGGTCAGCGTCGCGCCGTCATCGAGCCACTCGGCCTCGGGCATGAAACCCTCGACAAGATGGAGGACGCGGTTCGTCCTATCGATAAAGCTCGCAACATGTTCGCGCGGGTCGACGCCCGAGCGTGCCATGCCCTCATAGAGCCACGCTTCCGCACGCGAAGCATCCTCCGCCGGCGGCATCCACAGGAGGGTGAGGAAATAGCGGCTCTCGAAATGCGCCCCTTCCTCACGGAACTGCTCGCGGCGCTCCATGTCAACGAGCGCCGAGGCCGGATCGGGAAACGCCGACTGCGGATAATCGCTTGCCGGCAGCCGCTGTGCCTCGACGAACACCGCCCAGCCCGACCCGAGCCGGCGAAGCGCATTGTTGAGCCGCGACGTCACCGCGACAAGTTCGGCGGGCGTGGCGCTGTCGAGATCCGGACCGCGAAAGCGCGCCGTGCGCTGCAGCGATCCATCCTTGTTCAGCACCACGCCCTCGCCCACCAGCGCGACCCATGGGAGAAAGTCGGCGAGGCAGGCGGATTTCGAGCGATATTCGGCAAAATTCATCATGGCCGCATCCAGACGGGATAATTGAGATGACGCCGCGCGACGTCGACGAATTGCGGATCGCGGCGCGCCGCCCAGACGGCGAGCGCATGGCCGATCGCCCAGATGGCGAGGCCGGCGATCCAGAGTCGAAGGCCGAGCCCTATCGCGCCCGCGAGCGTGCCGTTAACGATGGCGAGGCTGCGCGGCGCGCCGCCGAGCAGGATCGGCTCGGCGAGTGCCCGGTGAACCGGCGCGAAAAAGCCCGGCACCTCCCCTTCCCGGTCCATCAGACCAGCGCTCCGCCGCCGAAGGAAAAGAAGGAAAGGAAGAAGCTCGACGCCGCGAAAGCGATCGAAAGTCCGAACACGATCTGCACGAGGCGCCGGAAGCCGCCCGAGGTGTCGCCGAACGCGAGGCTGAGCCCGGTCACGATGATGATGATCACCGCGACGATCTTCGCAACCGGTCCCTCGATGCTCTCGAGGATCGACTGCAGCGGGGCCTCCCAAGGCATCGACGAACCGCCGGCGTGCGCCGGCACGGATACGGCAAGCGCAACGAACAACGCGGTCGAGGCGAGCATGGCGCGGCCAGCGCCATGCCGGAGGGCATGGATCATCTTGATTCTCCTTCGGGGGTGATGAGCGGGGTGATGCGGAACTGGCCTGTGACCGGATCGAGCCCGTCGATGCGGGCAAGCTCGGAAAGGCGGCGACCACTGCCGTCGCGCACCAAAACCGCGACGAGATCGATGGTCTCAGCGAGGAGCGCACGCGGCACCGTTACGACAGCTTCCTGGATAAGCTGCTCCATCCGTCGCAGCGCCCCGAGCGCCGTTCCCGCGTGGATCGTTCCGATGCCACCGGGGTGACCGGTGCCCCACGCTTTCAGAAGTTCGAGCGCCTCGGCGCCGCGGACCTCGCCGATCGGAATTCGGTCCGGCCGAAGCCGCAGCGACGAGCGCACAAGATCGGCAAGCGTCGCGACCCCGTCCTTCGTCCGCATTGCGACAAGGTTGGGCGCTGCACATTGGAGCTCGCGCGTGTCTTCGATCAGCACGATCCGATCGGACGTCTTCGCAACCTCGGCCAGCAAAGCATTGGTGAGCGTGGTCTTTCCCGTACCGGTTCCACCGGCGACGAGGATGTTCTTCCGTTCGGCAACCGCGCAGCGGAGGATTTCTGCCGAGAGGTCCGACATGATGCGGGCCTCGACATAGTCACCGAGCGTGAACACCGCGACGGCGGGCTTGCGGATCGCGAAGGTCGGCGCGGCCACGACCGGCGGCAGCAGACCTTCGAAGCGCTCGCCCGTCTCGGGCAGCTCGGCCGAGACACGCGGCGAACCCGCATGCACCGCCGCGCCGACATGATGTGCGACGAGACGGATGATGCGCTCGCCATCGGTAGCGGCGAGCATGAGGCCGCTGTCGCCGATGCCGACACCCAGCCGATCGACCCAGAGGCGGCCATCTGGGTTGAGCATGATTTCGATGACGGCGGGGTCGGCGAGCCAGTCTGCAATCGCACCGCCGAGGGCCGTGCGCAGCATGCGCGCACCACGCGCCTGCGGCTCATTTCCGATCGATGATGCGCCCATTGGAGACCCCGTTCGATGGTCCGGGCAACGGCGCCCGGCTCGACGGGGACGAGTAAGAGACGCACAAAAGGTGCGGGTTCAACAGGGAAGTTCGGCGATCAATCTACGGGAACAAAAGACAATAAACGGGAATCCCGCACGCGTTCCGTCCGGCGCGGCTGAACCGCGATGCACCCCCATGACGCTTGCACCCGGCCGCATTTTGACAATTGTGTAAACATGGATGATTCGGGGTCGCACCCAATTGAAGATGAAAATCGATGGAGCCGCCTGACTGAGAAGCAGCGCGCGTGCCTCGACCTGCTTATCGAGCACAAGACCTCGAAAGAGATCGCGCGGCGTCTCGATATTTCCAAGCACACGGTCGATCAGCGGCTCAATCTGGCTCGCGATACGCTCGGAGCTCAGGACCGCAACGACACTGCCTTCATCTATCGCCAGCTCAAGGACAGATACGACCGAGTGACATACGACACGGTGGAGGTTCCGCCCGAGCCGGCGTTGGTGCGATCCGAGTTTCCGGACGGCGGCTCGCCCAACCTCATGGAACTGCACGACAGTTCCGCGTTGCGGGGCGTGCCATCGGGAAATCGCCCGCCGTTCAGAGGTCTGTTCAAGCGCGATCATAATTCGGCAAAGCGGCTGTGGATCTACACCGCCGGATTGGCCTTAACGGTTTGGATCATTCTCGGCGGCCTCGGCGTCGCCCAGGCCCTGAACCAACTGCTCTCGCGCTGACCTCTCGTCAATTCGGTCCAATAGGCTGAGGCCCCCCGGCTTCGGCCAAGGAGAAACTATGCCCAAGAATATCGCCGCAATGGCCGCCAGACTGCAGCGCGACGTTCCGCATGCCGAAGGCAGCATCGACGATGCCTTGATCGCCGTTACGTCCCTCACCGCAAGCGTTGTGATGGCGCGCCGCGCAACCGGCGTGCCCGCGTCGACCGGGCAAGGAACGATACTGCGCCTGGTCGAAGCACAGATGGCGCTCATGAAGGTCAGCGGAAGCATCCTGCGGGCGCATGGTGAGCTCGCAGAGATCGCGAAGGAGACGGCCGGGTATGATCTGCGCGAATGCCCGGCCAGCGCCGGAACGGACATCGCTCCACTCTCGTCGGCTGCATGAAGCGAATTGACCGAGAGCGATCAGCATGAAAAGTCGAGGAAATGCGGATTGTCATTTTCGCCTCTCTCTTGCTGATCGCCCTCATTTACGCCGCGTGGAAGGGGGGCGGCCCCGAACGAACGATGGTCGGAATTGCAGTGACGATCGTCATCTGGGATCGCATCCTGGTCGGGTTTGGACTGGTCTCCTACCACTCGCTCGACATTGGCTATCTCTCGCTCGATGTCTTTGGCGCAGCCGCGACGCTCGCGCTGGCGCTGGTGGCCTATCGCTTCTGGCCGATCCCGGTTGCGATACTGCACGCGCTTCCGCTGCTGGCACATCTCAGCCGGGCTGCGGACCTCTCCATCAGTCCCATGGTCTATCTCACGATGCAGGTGGGCTCGTCCTGGCTGCTTCCGCCCCTGCTCATCCTTGCAACCTGGCATCACCAGCTTCGGCTGAAGCGGTTCGGCAACGATCCATCCTGGCATGTCTCGTGGAGATCGCTGCCCCAGGACGCGGCGCCGAGATCGCCGAGGCGCTCCTAGACGAGTTTCAGTCGCTCGGACGGCTCTGGGCACAGGAGCCAGAAGCGATCGCCCGCATTATCGGGCATCATCCCGCCGCGACGGCTGTGATTTTCCGAGCGCGCGACGCTGCAATCGCGGCAGTGACCGCCGACATCCGCGGTATCAGGATCGATCCCTTTTCGGCAGATTTTAGGCACTATCTGATCCTGTCGATGGGCAGCCTTGCGGACGAGCGGTTCCGTATCCTGTTTCTCGATGCGGCCCATCGCCTCATCGCCGACGAAGAGATGCAAAAGGGGACGATCTCACAAATCAAGCTTTACCCCCGGACAATCTTTCGCCGCGCCCTCGAACTGAACGCTGCGGGCCTTATCCTTGTGCACAACCACCCGAGCGGCGATGCAACGCCCAGCCGTGAGGATATCGAGGTCACCCGGCACCTCGACCAAATCGGACGATCACTCGGGCTCGTGGTCGTCGACCATATCGTAGTGACGGCGACCCAGGCGCATCACTTGGTCAACCGGGATGCGTCATCCGCCAATTCGGGAATACCGGCTTTCACGGTGAAGAGTCCCGACCGAGGCGCCACGGACCGCGATAACGAGCTGGCGCTCGAAAATGCCAAGGCCATGATGCGTCGCCGCCTGCTTCGGCAACAATTGTTCGGTGCACCCGGTCTGTTCGGTGATCCGGCGTGGGAGATGCTCGTCGACCTGTTCATCCATGAACGCGAACGCAAACCGATATCCGTAAGCGCGCTATGCCTTACCCCGAGCATTCCGATGAGCAGCGCCATTCGCTTGTGCCAGAAACTCAGCGACGCTGGCATGATCCTCCGCATACCCGACCTCTACGACGGGCGCCGAACCTTCGTTCGCCTTAGCCCCGAGACTTCGCACCTCCTTCGGTCCTATTTTCTGGCGGGATCGGACTGAGGCGCGTCGCGGTTCAATTCTGCAGCGAGTGTCGTGCCGCCGTCCATCCGCTTCGCAAGAGCCTCGACAAAGCCCTCCCACCGCCGCTTGCCGGTAGCCTGCGCTGCCGGGAGCGCGCCGTCGGGAAGCGGTGTTGTACTTGTCAGCCAATGGCGAACGAAGAGCGCCAGCGTCTCATTGGTGAGATCGGTATGCCATTCGAGGCGTTCCAAAAGGCGCGCGATACGATCCAGGCGGCGGATCAGCAGCCCCTCCGCCCGGTCCTTGCCCTCAGGGGAGAGCAACGCCGCGAGCGCAGCTTCCACCACCTCGGTCCTGGTGATGCCACGCTGCAGCGCCCGATCCTCGATGCTCCGGACGAGCGCTGCGTCGAGGCGGTAGGTCTGTTTGACGCGGCCTCGGCTCACAGCTCGATCCCGTCACCCGGATCGAGCGAGGCACCCTGCGCAGCGCGCGACAATCGTCGATCGGCCGCGGCCCGGCCGCGCGCCGCGTCGCTCTGGGCATCATCGTCGGCGTAGTCGAACTCGCCCTGCACCGGCCTCGGTGGCGGCGAGACATCCTCATGGATCGGGATTTCAGGTTCCTGCCGGATCCCGCCATTGGCGGTGTCGCTGTCCGCGTCGACCGGGTCGGCCACGGCGGGCGCAGGCAGCGCAAGGCGCGGCTCCACGGGTGCGACCTCGGACGCTCTCGTCCAATCGTTCGACCTCGCCGGGTGGGCGCGTTTCATTGGTGGAGACACAATCCGCGCCCTAAATCTCGCATCGAGAAAATAGCGCGCCTTTTTCGCCCGGATGGGCGCAAGCCCCGCGACCATGACGATCTCGTCTTCGGGCGGTAATTGCATCACCTCGCCCGGCGTCAGGAGCGCGCGAGCGGTCTCGGTTCGCGACACCATGAGATGACCAAGCCACGGCGATAACCGGTGCCCGGCATAATTTTTCATCGCGCGCTGCTCGGTCGCCGTGCCGAGGGCGTCGGAGATGCGCTTGCCCCCGCGTCGTGCCCTCTTCCCGGCCTGATGCGGAAATCATTGTCGTCGGAGCTCATATGCGGGCAGCCATTTTGCAAGCTGCTGAAAAGAGGCCCGAACTTGGGAAGCAGTATGGCAGGAAAGTGCCGCTGCCATACGAAACACCCGAGACAAACCAACCACATACCGCCAGCAAGCTGGCCGGTCTTTTATCTTGCCATGCCCCCTTCCCCTTCCAGACGAGCAAAAACGCCCCAGCCAACGGGTCCGGGCAAGCCATCGAAGACCAGGCGCCGAAGGTCATCGATCGCGGCCGGAAAGCGGAACGAAGAGCGCCGCTGGCGCGCGAGGTGACGTGTCCGGCGCTGCGTTGACGCTGCGCCCGCTGTGCAGCGGATTTGCAGCCGAAGGTGCATCCGCAGCGCCGTCGCTTCGCCCAGCGAACAGCGACGCGCTGCGCCAGCTCGGTGCAGTCGATGCCGGCGCGGGGGCGAGCGAAGCGACGCCCGATGCGCCGATCGACGGTGTGATCGCGGCAACATAGGCGACGGTCTCGGCGGGCAGCCCCCGCCGTCCGGCGGCGTATGCGTCGACGCGGCCCGGACCGGCATTATAGGCGGCGAGCGTGAGCGAGACGTCGCCATAGCGGTCCCACATCATGCGCAGATAGGCTGCACCGGCATGGACGTTGGCGCGGATATCGAAGGGATCGGACCCCAGCCGATAGCGCGACGTCAGCATAGCCCAGGTAGCCGGCATGATCTGCATCAGCCCCATCGCACCGGCATGCGAGACCGCGCGCGATCGGCCGCGGCTCTCGACATGCATCACGCGCCAGATCCACGCTTCCGGAATGGCGAAGCGCTGCGCTGCCTCGGTCACATGCGCGGCGTAAGGATGGACCGCCGCCGCTTGCCGACCAGCCGTCGCGCATCAGGCGGCGTCTGTCAGTTATACACATCTCCGAGCC
>JAFAGN010000033.1 GCA_023422695.1 Pseudomonadota bacterium | reverse complement strand
CGTTCCTGATGCCGTTCGTCCAGCACACCGACGACATGTTCCGCCAGGTCGACCAGGCGCTGCTCGGCCTCAACCGGGCCAACCCGGGCGACTACGTGGTGATCGTGGCGGGCAGCCCGCCCGGCACCCCGGGCTCCACCAACACGCTGCGCGTGCACCAGCTCGGTTCGCTGGTCGACGCCGCCTCGGCGCGAGCCCTCCAGTGAGTGGTGGCGCTGTGGCGACCGGGCAGGCGGCGGTCGACCAGCTGCTGGAGGTGCTCGACCTCGCCCGTACCGGGGAGATGACCTTCCGGGGGATGAGCCCGCAGGTGGGCCCGCAGCGGGTCTACGGCGGGCAGGTCGCCGGCCAGGCCCTGGTCGCGGCCGGTCGCACCGTCGACGCGGAGCGGGCCGTGCACTCCCTGCACGGCTACTTCGTGCGCCCCGGCGACCCGGCCGAGCCGATCGAGTACCAGGTGGAGAACGTCCGCGACGGCCGCTCCTTCTCGGTACGCCGCTCGGTGGCGTTGCAGCACGACAAGCCGATCTTCTTCATGTCGGCGTCGTTCCAGCGCCAGGAGGAGGGGCTGGACCACCACGCCCCGCTCCCGCCGGACGTACCCGGCCCGGACGACGTGCCGACGATGGCCGACCGGCTGTCCCGCTACCCGGAGCGCCTGGGTATCTGGGGGATGATCCCGCGCCCGATCGACGTGCGCTATGTCGGCGAGCCCGGCTGGGTCCGCCCCGGCGACCGCCCGGCCGAACCGCACCAGCGGGTGTGGATGCGCCTGGACGGCAAGCTGCCGGACGATCCGCTGCTGCACGCGTGCGCCCTCACGTACGCCTCCGACCTGACGCTGCTGGACTCGGTGCTGTCGGTGCACGGTGAGGTGTGGGGCCCGGGCGGTGTGGTCGGCGCGAGCCTCGACCACGCGCTGTGGTTCCACAGGTCGTTCCGCGCCGACGAGTGGTTCCTGTACGACTGCTGGAGCCCGTCGGCGTCGGGCGCCCGGGGCCTGGCCACGGGCCGGATGTTCACCACCGACGGCCGGCACATCGCCAGCGCCGTCCAGGAGGGGCTGCTGCGGCGCGTCGGCGACTGATCGCCCGGCGGTGATCGTCCGGGCGCGGGCCGGGCGGCAGGTCCGCACCGCAGCGGACTAACCTGGCCGTATGCGTCTTTCCGCCCGGGTCGACTATGCCCTCCGCGCGGCCGCCGAGCTGGCCTCGGTCGCGGACGGGGGAAGCACCGGACGGAGCCGCCCGGTGACCGCCGAGCAGATCGCCCGCGCGCAGGACATCCCGCCGAAGTTCCTCGAGAGCATCCTGCTGCAACTGCGCCGGGGCGGCATCGTGCACGCCCAGCGTGGCCCCGAGGGCGGCTACTGGCTGGCCCGGCCGGCCGGCGAGATCTCCCTGGCCGAGGTGATCCGCGTCATCGACGGTCCACTCGCGCACGTGCGCGGGCAGCGCCCGGAACAGCTCGGCTACCAGGGCGCGGCCCGCGCGTTGCAGGACGTCTGGATCGCGCTGCGGGCCAGCGAGCGGGAGATCCTGGAGCTGGTCACCATCGGCGACGTGGCCGCCGGCGCGCTGCCCGGCCGGGTAAACGAACTGGCCGCCGACCCGCGCGCCTGGAGCTGACCGGCGCCTCCGCACGCTCTGGCACACCGTCCGGCGTCTCCTACCAACCGGATGGGGGACTTGACCCGGGGTGCCCTCGTGCCGCATTGTCGACCAAGTTGATAGGAGATACCGAAAAGTCAGGGGGCGCTCGTGCGCAAGCTGCTGGTCCTCGCCCTCGTCGGGCTCGCCGCGCAACTCGTCGACGGCGCGCTCGGCATGGCGTACGGGCTGACCTCCTCCACGCTTCTCCTGTTCGCCGGCGTGGCGCCGGCCGCGGCGTCCGCCTCGGTGCACCTGGCCGAGATCGGCACCACGCTCGCCGCGGGCGTCTCGCACTGGCGTTTCGGCAACGTCGACTGGAAGGTGGTCGGCCGCATCGCGCTCCCCGGCGCGATCGGCGCGTTCGCCGGGGCGACGTTCCTCAGCTCCATCTCCACCGAGGCGGCGGCGCCGTGGATGGCCGCCATCCTGTTCACGCTCGGCGCGTACCTGCTGGTGCGGTTCTCCCGGCCGTTGCGCGCCAACCGCGCCGCCGGCCGGCTCCGTAGCCGCTTCCTCGCCCCGCTCGGCCTGGTCGCCGGCTTCGTCGACGCCACCGGCGGCGGTGGCTGGGGCCCGGTCGCCACCCCGGCCCTGCTGGTCTCCGGCCGGATGGAACCCCGCAAGGTCATCGGCTCGGTGGACACCTCCGAGTTCGTGGTGGCCGGCGCGGCGAGCATCGGCTTCCTGATCGGCCTGGGCTCCGAGGGCTTCCTGCTGCCCACAGTGGCCGCCCTTCTGGTCGGCGGCCTGATCGCCGCGCCGATCGCGGCCTGGTTGGTCCGCATCGTCCCCGCTCAGCTGCTCGGCGCCGTGATCGGCGGCGTGATCGTGCTGACGAACGCCCGCACGCTGCTGAGCGCCGGCGGCGTGGGCGGCTCGCTGCCGGTGGTGGTGTACGTGCTGCTCGGCGGCGCCTGGCTGGGCGCCGTCGGGCTGGCGGTGCGCGCGCTGCGCCGTACCCGCCGGGCCCGCGCCACTGTCGACGCCGCACTCGCCGCCACGTCGCCCGCCGAGGCGGGGGAACCCGAGCTCGCCACGTCGGCGGAGCCGGGGGAGTCCGTCAAGCCGGCGGAAGCCGTCAAGCCAGCGGGAGCTGTCGAGCCGGCGGAGGTCGTCAAGCCGGTGGAGGCGGTCGAGCCGGCGGAGGCCGTGAGGCCGGGGCGGGCCCCGGAGCCGGAGGCCGCCGTCGAGAGCGCCGAGGCCGCGAAGTCGCGGAAGCTCGCCGCCGCCGTCGAAGGCTGAGCCGCTCGCGGTTTCCCGGCCGCGCCTCCTCCCGGGAGGGCGCGGCCCGGGACAAAGGTCGCCGGTCGCCGGTCGCCGCTCCGCCAGCCGTCGCCCTGTTGACGGCCGCGCCGCCGCCCGCCGGGCGCCACCCGTGCGACGGGGGTGAAGGGCGCGCGACGTCCTCGGTGGGCCCGGCGAGGGGCGGCGCTTGTGGGGGTGTCCGGCGGTGACCTAGGCTGACGGGGCGCGGAGCCTAATCACCGACGTCGATGTGTTGGCGTCGCCCCTCGCGTCAGGGCACGTATCCGCCGGTCCGGGCAGACCGGCGTCGCCGCGTGCCTGCCCTCCGCGAAAGGCATTTCCCGTGCACCTCACCACCCCACGCCACCGGCTTGCTCTGCTCGCCGCGGCCTCTGCGGTCACCCTGTCGGCGGGCGCGCTCACCACGATGACGGCCGCCGCGGCGGCCGTCGCCTGCCGGGTCGACTACCGGATCACCAACCAGTGGAGCGGCGGCTTCGGCGCCGACGTGACAGTCACCAACCTCGGCGACCCGGTCAACGGCTGGACCCTCGGCTGGAGCTTCGTCGCCGGCCAGCAGGTCGTCCAGGCGTGGAACGCGACGGTCAGCCAGTCCGGCACGCAGGTGAGCGCCCGCGACGCCGGCTACAACGCGGCCCTCGGCACCGGCGGCGCCGCCAACTTCGGCTTCAACGGCTCGTGGAACAACGCGTCGAATCCGGTCCCGGCCGCGTTCACGCTCAACGGCACCGCCTGCACCGGCGCGCCGTCCACCCCGCCACCGCCGACCCCGCCCCCCCCCCCCCCCCCCCCCCCCCCCCCCCCCCCCCCCCCCCCCCCCCCCCCACGGCAGCCCCGATGCCCCTCCGTCAGCGCTTCGCGCTGCCACCTCCCCATCGCTATGCGACAGGGAGGATCAAACGATTACGGATTATCGCACACCTTAATAGAGTCGGGTTCCGGCCGCTTCCCCTCCGGCACGAAGCGCGCGAGATAGCCCCCGGCGTGCTGTTTGTCGTCATAGGACACCAGCTTGTACCCCACCGCCTCAAACTCGCAGACGAGCAGGCGGAACGGCGTGCCATGGTCGGCGATCGGACGATCGCCATCGACGACGATCACCTGCCCGCCCGCGCGCAGCGCCGGGCGCAGGCGCCACAGGAAGGCGTAAGGCTCGCCGATTTCATGATACATATGGACCATGAACACGCGGTCGAAACTGGCGGCGGGCAGCCGCGGATCGTCGACCGCGCCGAGTTTCAGCGAGACATTGTCGAGCCGTTCACGCGCGACGCGGTCGGCGAGGCGCTCGATCACCTCGGGAATGATGTCCTGCGCCAGCACGCGCCCGGTCGCCCCGACGCGCTGCGCCAACCGCACCGTGTAATAGCCGTCGCCCGCGCCGATATCGGCGACTGTCATGCCGGGGCGGACGTCGGCCGAATCCATGACATCCTCGGCCTCGTTGACGCGGTCGCGCGCTTCTTCGGTCGACCATTTGGTCGATACCGTCGGCGCCACCGGGCGGTCGGCGGGCGGGAATTCGCGCGCCGTCACGGTGCGATCGCCGCCGTCGTCCCATGGCGCATCGCAGCCGCCGAGCAGCGACGTGAACGCGAGCAGGGCGGCGGCGGATCGCTTCATCAATCGATGTCCTCGACCTCGACCTTTTCGCCCGTCACCTTCTGCGACAGCGCCGCGGCCATGAACGGATCGAGCGCGCCGTCGAGCACGTCGCTGGGCGCGGTCGAGGTCACCCCGGTGCGCAGATCCTTCACCAGCTGATAGGGCTGGAGGACGTAGGAGCGGATCTGGTGGCCCCAGCCGATTTCGGTCTTGGCCTGATATTCGCCCGACGCCGCGGCTTCGCGCTTTTGCAGTTCGGCCTCGTACATCCGCGCCTTCAGCATCCCCATCGCGGTCGCGCGGTTCTTGTGCTGCGAGCGGTCGTTCTGGCTCGCGACGACGATGCCCGTCGGAATGTGCGTGATGCGCACCGCCGAATCGGTGGTGTTGACGTGCTGGCCGCCAGCGCCCGAGGCGCGGTAGGTGTCGATCTTGAGGTCGCCTTCGTTGATCTCGATATCGATATTGTCGTCGATCACCGGATAGACCCAGACCGAAGAAAAGCTGGTGTGGCGCCGCGCCGAGCTGTCGTAGGGCGAAATGCGGACCAGGCGGTGGACGCCGCTTTCGGTCTTTGAATAGCCATAGGCATTCTCGCCCTTGATCAGCATCGTTGCCGATTTGATGCCCGCCTGTTCGCCCGCCTGATATTCGACCAACTCGACCTTGAAGCCGCGCTTTTCGGCCCAGCGGCTGTACATCCGCTGGAGCATTTCGGCCCAGTCCTGGCTTTCGGTGCCGCCCGCGCCGGCATGAACCTCGATATAGCAATCGTTGGCATCGGCCTCGCCCGCGAGCAGCGCCTTGATCTTGTCCTCTTCGGCGCGCGCCGCGAGCACGGCGAGGCTGGCGATCGCCTCGTCGACCATCGCCTCGTCGCCTTCCATTTCGGCGAGCTCGATCAGCTCTGCCGTATCGGCGCATTCGGTTTCGATCGCGCGCGTCGCGCTGATCGCCTCGTCGAGACGGCGGCGTTCGCGCATCACCTCTTGCGCGGCCTTGGCGTCGTTCCACAGGGTCGGATCCTCGACCTTGGCATTCAGCTCGTCGAGCCGCCGTACCGCGCGGTCCCAGTCGAGGAAACGCCGCAGCAGCGCCAGCGCGGCGCCAATCTTGTCGATATGATCCTGCGCTTCGGCGCGCATGTCCTTGCTCCTGAAACTAGTAAAAACCGGCCATAGAGGCTCAGCCGTCAGAGACAAGCGGTCAGATGATCCCGCCGCGATCGTCGAGGAAGTCGCTGTCGCTGCGGCCTGCCGGACCCTGCCGCACCGGCGCATCCTGCCGCTTGGGCGTCTTGACCGGCTTGATTTCTTCTTCGCGGATCGTCCGGCGCGGCTCGCTTTCGGGCTTGAAAGCCTCCCAGATGATCGACGCCTTGGGATCGGTGCCCGGCCAGCTGCCATAGACGCGGCGGCCCGACTGGCGATCGATGCGGACCATCCGCACGCCCTTGGGCGCCGCGAACGGAATCGGCTGGCGATCGGCGAGCGCGGCCAGCGCGAAGTCCTTGAAGATCGGCGCGGCATAGCTGCCGCCCTGGGCATAGCCGCCCATGCTGCGCGGCTGGTCGAAACCGATATACATGCCCGCTATCACATCGGGGGTGCCGCCAACGAACCACACGTCGTTCGGACCCGTGGTCGTCCCGGTCTTGCCGAACAACGGCACATTGAGGTCGCGCAGCCGCACCGCGGTGCCGCGCTGGACGACGCCTTCCAGCATATGGACGACCTGATAGGCTGTGATCGGGTCCATCACCTGCTTGCCCGATTTGGCAAAGCGCGGCATCGGACGGCCGTCCCAATCCTTTTTGTTGCAGCCCTCGCAAGCTTTCCAGTTGCGCGGAAAAATCACCTTACCTCGGCGGTCCTGCGCATAGTCGATGACGCGCGGCTTCAGCTCGCGGCCATGGTTGGCGAGCATCGCATAGGCATTGGTGATTTTTTCCACCGTCGTCGACCCGGCACCGAGCGCGGTCGAGAGGTACGGTTCGTGGGTGCCGATGCCCATCGTCTTGATCGTTTCGACGATCGGCTCCATCCCGATCTGGCTTGCCGCCTTGACCGTCATCAGGTTGCGCGACTGTTCAAGCCCCCAGCGCATCGTATGCTCGCCCGATCCGCCCGCGCCGCCGAAGTTGCGGAAGCATTTGTTGCCGAACCGTGCGCCCTGATAGACGCAGAACGGCCCGTCGACGATCATCGTCGCGGGGGTCATGCCATTGTCGAGCGCCGCGGCATAGACGAAGGGCTTGATCGTTGAACCCGGCTGCCGCTCGGCCTGCGTCGCGCGGTTGAAGGGCGACAGGCGGACGTCGAACCCGCCCTGCATCGCATAGATGCGCCCCGAATGCGGGCTTTCGACCACCATGCCGCCCGAGACTTCGGGAATGTTGCGCAAGGCATAGCTGCTGCCGCCGGTCGATTTGACGACGATCAGATCGCCCGCGCGCATGGCCGAAAAGGCGTTGCCGCCGGTCTTGCGGTAACCGAGCGTCGCCGCGCTGGCGGGCAACGTGCCGGTGTCGCCATTGGCAAAGCCGATCTGCGCCGCCCCCGCCGATTTCGAGAGCACCGCGGCGACGCGCCAATTGTCGTAGTCGATCCCGATGAAGCTCGACGCGAGGCGGCTCTGCCACTGATCGTCGGCCTCGATCGTCGCGATCGGTCCCGACCAGCCCTTGCCTGCGTCGTAGCGCTGAAGCCCCTTGCGGAGCGCCATCGTCGCGCCGGTCTGCATCTTGCCGTCATAGGGAGTGCGCACCCACAGCCCGCCGGCATAGACGCTGAGCGGACCGTCGTCGGCGGTTTCGCCGAACTGCGCGATCAACTGGCGCCGCACCTCTTCCATATAATAGCCGCCGACCTGCGCGATCGCGCGGTTGCCGCTGTTGGTCAGGCCAAGCGGCATCGCGCGCGCGGCGTCGCGCTGCGCTGCGGTGATCCACCCGTTGCTTTCCATCGATCCGAGCACGAAATTGCGCCGCGCCAGCGCCTCGCGTTCGAACCGCGACCGGCCATATTTTTCGGGCGCCTTGGGCAGAATCGCGAGAAACGCCATTTCGTGAAGCTGGAGCTGATCGACATCCTTGTCGAAATAGGCGCGGCTCGCGGCCTGCACCCCGAAGCTGCGGCGACCGAGCGGGATTTCGTTCAAATAGAGTTCGAGGATCTGCTCCTTGGTCAGTGCATCCTCGATGCGCATCGCCAGGATCGCCTCGCGCACCTTGCGACGATAGCTGAGCTCGTTGGTCAGCAGCAGATTCTTGGCGACTTGTTGGGTGATCGTCGACGCGCCCACCGGGCGACCGCTGTTGGTCAGGTTGGTGACGATCGCCGAGGCGATGCCCGGATAATCGATGCCGCCGTGGCTGAAAAAGGTCTTGTCTTCCGCAGCGAGGAACGAGCGCACCAGAAGCTGCGGATATTCGCTATATTCCAGCTGGACGCGGCGTTCGCGCGCATAGCTGTGCACCGGCTTGCCCTCGCCGTCGCGAACCATCGTCGGCAGCGGCGGCTCATAGTCGCGCAGCTGGTCGACCGACGGCAGGTCGCGCGCGAACACCGCCCAGATCAGCGCGATGCCCAGCACCCCGGCGAGCGCCAGATAGCCGAGCCAGCGAAACCAGCACCGCGTCCACATGTCGCGAAACCAGCTGATCACCGCGTTACTATCGCGGCGAAGACGCAAGCGGAAATGGGACGTGCTGTCGGCGACCATAGGGCCAAGCCTCTAAAGCGTGGATTGCCGAAAGGGAAGCATGCTTGCGGCGCGATGCACTTCTATTGCCCGCCGCCAGCGCGAGGAGGACTGGCGAGGTCGAGCAGCGCGAAACGCAGCATTGCAGCGACATCGGCCAGCACCGCGGCCTGCGCAACGCGATCTTCTTCGTACAGCATTTCGTCCGCGGCAAAGCCGAGTTCGACCGCCAGCCGGAGCCGCGACCACAGCGCCGGGCGGTCGGGTACGGCGAGATGCGCGGCGCAGGCGTCGACCAGCCGGTCGGTCACATGGCGGTGCGATTCGAGCCGGATATGGACGAGCCGCGGCGAGGCGTGGAGCGCGCGCAAAATCCACACCGCCCCCGGTTCGGCGCGCGTCACCGCGGCGTTTTGGGCGAGCAGATCGCCGATATGATCGGCCACCGCGGCGATCCCGCCCGGCCCGTAGCGCACGAGCCATGCCTCGAGTACCGCGTTCTGGCGCTCCATCAGCCGCCGCCCGAGCGCCTCCAGCACCGCATATTTGTCGCCGAAATAGCGGTAGAGGGCGGGCGGGGTCAGCCCGGCGCGCGCCGCGATCATGTTGGTCGAAATCCGCTCGATCCCGACCTCGGCCAGCAACGCCCCCGCGACGTCGAGCAACCGGGCGCGGGTCTGGCGCGCCCGGTCCTGCTGCGGCGGACGCTTCGTCGCTGCGGGTGCGTTCACCGCGCCCGGCCGCGCGCGCTCACCGGCCAGATGGCGGTCAGCGTATCGCCCGCGACGACATGATAGCTGTCGTAGAGATTCACCGTCGGGTCGCAGTGCGGCACGGTCAGGCTGACCGGATCACCGGGCGCGAGCTGCGTTCCGATGCCGGGCGCGATCAAGGCCGCATGTTCGTCGCCCATGAAGGCAAAGAAGGCGGTATCGGGCGCGCCGCGCTGGACCACCGCCACGCCGCCGTCGGTCGACAGCGATTTGTATCCCGAATCGATCGTGACAAGGCCGCTGTGGTTGGCACTGACCACGCGCGCGTCCACCGACAGCGACACCGCGAACGGCGGCGGCCCGCCTTCGCCAGTGAGGTCGCAGTCGAGATATTGCTTGTCCATGAAGACGTAACTTCCCGCCTGTAATTCGGTGAAGACGCCAAGGTCGAGGTCGATGCGGTGGGTTCCGGTACCCGATCCGGTGATGATTTCGGGCGCAAAACCCGCCTCGCTCAGCACCGCGATGACGCTTTGCAGATAGGCGGTGCGCTCGACGATCGCGGTGCGGCGGTCGGCATAGCTTTCGATATGCTGCTGCGACCCGCAGTAGAACTGCACCCCGCGATAATCGAGGTTCGGGGCGGCGGCGATCGTCCCGGCGAGCGCCACCGCGGCTTCCGCCGACGCGACACCGGTGCGCGCGATGCCGGGGTCGATGTCGATGATGACATCGAGCCGCGCCTCCGCCGCGGCCAGTGCCGCCTGAAGCCGTTCGGCGACGCTGGGATGGTCGACCACCGCCATCAGCCCTACGGCACGGCGCGCGAGCGCCGCGAGCCGGTCGATCGCGCGCGGTGCCGCGACCGGCGACGTGATCAGGATACCCGTCACGCCGCCGTCGCTCAGCGCCTCGGCCTCGCCGATCTTGGCGCAGCACACGCCGACGGCGCCCGCACCAATCTGGCGCTGGGCGATCTCGACGCTCTTGTGCGTCTTGGCATGGGGGCGCAGCGCGACGCCGCGGCGGGACGTCAGCGCCGCCATCGCCGCGATATTGCGGTCGAGCGCCTCGACGTCGAGCACCAGCACCGGGGTGTTGAGGTCGGCGCGCGACCCTTGCTGGCCGATCAGATGGGCGTGGAGGTCGTGGTCGGTGGTCATGCAAACAGGCTTTCGAGATGCGGGTTGAGGAATTTGCCGCCCGGGTCGGCGGCGCGGCGGACGGCGTTGTAGCGCCCCGCCATCGGATAAAGCGCGGCGACGTCGGCGCGGGTCAGCGTGTGGCGTTTGGCCCAGTGCGGGCGCCCGCCATGGCTGCGAAAGATCGCCTCGGCCTCGGCGAAAAGATTTTGCCACGGCATTTTGGCATATTGGTGCATCGAAATCGCCGCCACGGGACCGGCATTCATCGGGCTCATCCAGATGTCGTCGGCGGCGACGGTGCGAAATTCGAACGGGAAGGTGACCGGCAGGCGTTTGCGTCGGATCCAGCCGACGACTTCGGCCAGCGTGTCGAGCCCGGCGGCGCGCGGCATTTCATATTCCATTTCCTCAAAGCGGATCGTGCGGTCCGATGGAAAGACCAGATGCGCGGGACCGCGGCGGCGACCCGAAATCCCGCTTTTCATCATCAGCCTTTGCAGCGTCGGGGTCAGAAAGGGCAGCCGCGCCGAAATGTTGAGAATGCGGCGAAAGCTCGCCTCCTCCATATCGGTCGTGGTCGGCGGCGGGTCGCAGGGATCGCACAGGTCGAGCGTTTTCAGGATCACGTCGTCGCTGTGCGGAAAGAACCAGAATTCGACGTGCCGGTGCTGCTGCGTCAGTTCGTCATAGCTTTCGCGGATTTCGGCCCAGCGGCGCTTTTCGATCCGCTCGGACAGGTGAAAGGCCGGGACGACCGCAACCTCGATTTCGGTCGCCACCCCGAACAGCCCGAGCGACAGCCGCTGCGCCTGATATAGGTCGGGGTTGGTGTCGGCATCGCACCAATGCGCCTCGCCATCGGCGCCGATCAACCGAAACCCGCGCGCAAAGGTGGCGAGCGAACCGAGATCGACCCCGGTGCCGTGCGTCCCCGTCGCCATCGCCCCGGCGAGCGACTGCGGATTGACGTCACCCTGATTGGCCAGCGCCAACCCCTCGTCCCACAGCGCCGCGGTCAGGCGGCGGATGCTCCAACCCGCGGGGATGCGCGCGGTCTGCCGGTCGGCGGCGATGTGCATCACGCCCGCCATGGCGTCGAGGCTGACGATCAGCTCGTCCGATTCGCACAGCGGCATGAAGCTGTGCCCGGCGCCGGTGACGCGCAGCTTGTGCGCGCTGCGGATCAGCGCGGCGAGCTCGTCCTCGCTGTGCGGGCGGGCGATGTGTACGGGCGCGGTGACGCTGCCCGACCAGTTGCTCCAGCTCATGACTTTCTCCTCCGCCCGCGGGCAAAGGCTGATCGGAGAACAAAAGTTAGTCAAGACTATATTTATGCGGGGCGGCGGCCGCTTTCGACCATAACTAGCCGTCGCCCCCGCGAAGGCGGGGGCCGCTGTCGGTTTACGCAGCGACGCAGGAAAAGGCCGATGGCGGCCCCCGCC
>JAFAGN010000239.1 GCA_023422695.1 Pseudomonadota bacterium | reverse complement strand
TAGGCGCCCTTCGACAAGCTCAGGGCTACGGTGATAAATGCGTCGTCGGGATCAGGCTCACCGCGCCGTCAGCGCTTCCCACAGCCCCTGCCCGCCAAACCCAGCAACCTGCCGTCCCAGCCGCGTCGCCCAATAGGCATCATTCCCCTGTTCCCCGCGCCAGCGCATCAGCGGGATGGTCACGCGGTTGAGGTCATATTCGCGGGTAAAACCGATCGCGCCATGCACCTGATGCGCGATCGAGGTCACTATGCCGACCGCGCGGTTCGCCCGCAGTTTGGCCGCCGCCATCTCGAAATCCGCCGCAGCGGGATCAAGACCCACCGCATCCAGCCGCGCCGCCAATGCCGCCGCCGCCGCCTCGACCGCGCGCACTTCGCACGCCATCACCGCCAGCGATTGCTGCACCGCTTGGAATTTGCCCAGCGGTCGCCCGAATTGCTGACGCGTGTTCACATGCTCGATCGACAACGCCAACGCCTGCCCCATTGCCCCCGCCATCAGGCTCACGGTCGCCGCGGGCTGCAGCGCATCGCTGGCGATCAACGCGGCAACCGGCAGGTCGGGGATTATCACCCCGGCGATCTGCAACACCGCGTTCACATCGCCCCAGTCGCCGCCAAAACCGCCGTCGACCTCCGGCACCAACAGCAATGCAAATCCGGCTTCCTCGACCGGCGCGATGCCAGCGGTCGCCGCCTCGGCAAACACCGCGCGCGCGGTGTCGCACAGCATCTCGCGCGCCGCGCTCATCGCAGGCCCAATCCGCGCGCGATGATCCCACGGATAACCTCGCGGGTCCCGCCGCGCAGCGAAAAGCTGGGCGACGCGATCAGCAGCGCGCGCAGCAACCGGCCAAGGTCGCCCGGATCATCCCACGGACAATCGACGATCGTCTGCACCCGGCGCGGCATGTCCTGCTCGAACGCGTTGCCCAGCTCCTTGACCACCGACGCCTCGACCATCGGATCCTCACCCGCCGCCAGCTTCGCCGCGGTGGACATCGACAATTGCCGCAGCGTCCACATTTCGGCGGTCAGCTCGCCGATCAGGACTGCGACTGCGGGGTCAGGATCTGCTCCCGCCGCATCGATCAGCGCCGCGAGCAGCGCGTGGCTCGACAGATAGCGTTCCGGCCCCGAGCGTTCGAGGCCGAGTTCGGCGGTGACCTGTTGCCACCCCTGCCCCCGCGTCCCGACCAGTGCGCCGTGCGGCACGAGCACATCGTCGAAAAACACTTCGTTGAAATCATGGTGGCCCGCCATGTCGATGATCGGGCGGATTGTGATGCCGGGGGTGTCGAGATCGATCAGCAGCTGGCTCAATCCCGCATTGCGTTCGCTGCCCTCTTCGCTGCGGACGAGCGCGAGCATGATGTGCGAAAAATGCGCGCCGGTGGTCCAGATTTTCTGGCCGCTCACCCGCCAGCCCTCGGCGGTTTCGCGCGCGGTCGTCCGCACCGCGGCCAGATCGGACCCCGCTCCCGGCTCGGACAGGCCGATGCAGGCGTAAAGCTCGCCCCGGGCGATCCCCGGCAGATAGCGTTCGCGCTGCTCCTCGCTGCCGTACCGCACGATTAACGGCCCGGTCTGGCGATCGGCGATCCAGTGCGCCCCAACCGGCGCGCCCGCCGCCAGCAATTCCTCGATGACGACATAGCGTTCCAGCGGATGACGATCGCCGCCGCCGTAGCGCGTGGGTAACGTCATCCCGACATAGCCTGCCGCCCCAAGCGCGCGGCTGAAATCGGCATCGAAGCTGGCCCAGCAATTGGCGCCCGCGACGACGTCGCCGTGCGGCTGATTCACCGCGAGCCATGCCCGCAATTCGGCGCGCAGTGCGACGATGTCGCCGGGTGGATCGAAAGGATAGAGCGCAAAGCCTTGCATGTCCCGTCAGCCATGCAATAGCTTTTCCAGAGCAGCAAAGGATAATTGGCGATGGGTGAATTTCTGAGTGTCGAGCGGCGGGGCAAGATCGCGATCCTGACGATGATCAAGCCCGAGAGCATGAACGCGATCGGCACCCACGAAGATTGTCAGGACATCATCGACACGCTTCGCACCCTTGGCGACGACCGCAGCGTCAGCGCGATTATCCTGACCGGCAGTGGCAAGGCGTTCAGCGCCGGCGGCAACCTCAAAGGCATGCAGGATCGCACCGGTATCGGCGTTCTCGACCAGCCCGATTCGACCCGCAGCAATTATCGCAAAGGCGTTCAAGCGGTGATCCGCGCGCTGATGGACTGCGAAGTGCCGATGATCGCCGCGGTCAACGGCCATGCGATCGGGCTGGGCTGCGATCTCGCCTGCACCTGCGACATCCGCATTGCTGCCGAAAGCGCCAAATTCGCGTGCAGTTTCATCAAGGTCGGGATCGTCCCCGGTGACGGTGGCGCCTGGCTGCTCCAGAAAGTGTTGGGCTACCCCCGCGCCGCAGAGTTATTCCTGACCGGCGATCGCTTTGACGCGCAGCAGGCAAAGGAATATGGTCTGGTCACGGACGTCGTCCCCGACGCGGAACTGCTCGATCGCGCCGTGGCGATTGCCGAACGGATCGTGTGCAATCCGCCGCGCGCGTTGCGCCTCACCAAAAGGCTGCTGCGCGAGGCGCAGCATAGCCGGATGAGCGACATTTTGGAGCTCAGCGCCGCGTATCAGGCGATCGTGCACGAAACGGCCGACAACCGGGAGGCGATCAATGCCTTTGTCGAAAAACGTCCCCCGGTGTTTACAGGAGAATGACGATGATTGCCGAGCGCGTCCTGCCGTTGTCCGGGGTCCATAATTTCCGCGATTACGGCGGCTATGCGGTCGAGGGCGGCGGGCGGCTGCGCAGCGGGATGCTGTGGCGATCCGCGCATCATCAGGATGCGAGCGACGACGATCTGGCCGCGATCGACAAGCTGGGGATCGAAACGATCATCGATCTGCGCGGCGACGACGAGCGCGCTGCGCATCCGTGCAAGCGACCCGAAGGCTTTTCGGCGCGGGTGCTTTTCGCCGACGGCAATACGGCGGGTCTCGCCCCGCATTTGCAGGCGGCGCAGGGCAGCATCGACAATGATACGGCGCGGGCGCGAATGGTCGATACCTATGCCGGGATGCCATACCGCCCGGTGCTGGTCGCCACATTGCGGCTCTACCTCGCCGCGCTCGCCGAATATGACGCGCCCAGCCTGGTCCACTGCGTCGCGGGCAAAGACCGCACCGGCTTTGCCGTTGCGGTCGTCCACCGGCTACTCGGCGTGCATGAAGATGACCTGATGCACGATTATCTGCTCACCAACAGCGCGGGCAAGATTGAGGAGCGCATTGCCCAGGGCGGAGACGTGATCCGCGCGCGGTATAACGCCGACATCCACGACGATGCGATCCGCACCTTGATGTCGGTGAACCCGATCTTCCTCGACGCCGCGCTGGCGACGGTGCGGCGCGATCATGGCGATGTCGCGACTTACGCCGAAGCGGTGCTGAACTTCACGCCCGAGATGCGCGATGCGATCGTGGACAAGCTGGTGGTGTATTGAGGGGACCGTAAAAACCGTAGCCCTGAGCCTGTCGAAGGGCGCCTATCCGGATAAGCGCCCTTCGACAGGCTCAGGGCTACGGTGCAAGATTAGGCGAAAAACTACTCCCCCTTCACCAGCACCCCGCCCTTGACCACCGCATCGACGCTTTCCAGCTCGCGCACGTTGGCCAGCGGGTCGCCATCCACCGCCACGATGTCGGCATAACGCCCGACAGCAATCGCCCCGACATCCTTCTCGCGCCCAAGCGCCTCGGCGGCGTTCTTCGTCGCGGCTTGAATGGCCTGCATCGGGGTCATCCCATATTCGACCATGACGCGGAACTGGCCGCCGACCTGGCCGTGCGGCATCACGCCAGCGTCGGACGCGAAGACCATCCGCACCCCGGCGCGGTGCGCCTTGCGGAAATTGTCGCGCTGGATCTGCGCAATCTCGCGGTCCTTGCGCAGATTATCCTCAAGCACCCCGTTCTTCGCGCCCTCGGCCTGGGTATATTCGGTGTTGAAGATGTCCATGGCGAACCACACCGGCTGCTTGCGCGCGACCGCCATGCGGATGCCTTCGTCGTCGACCAGGCTGGCGTGCTCGATCGTGTCGATCCCGGCGGCAATCGCGGCGCGGATGCCAGCGGCACCATGCGCATGCGCGGCAACGCGCAGTCCCCACTGATGCGCCTCGTCGGCGATCGCGCGCAGCTCGTTCTCGGGAACCTGCAGCTGGCCGGGTTCGGTGTTGCGCGAAAAGACGCCGCCGGTGGCGCAGACCTTGATCACCTCGGCGCCATATTTGCGCTGGCGTCGCACCTGATAGCGGAGTTCTTCGGGGTTATCGCCGATGCCCTCTTCCTTGCCGTCCTTCTTTTCCAGGCTGGGCGGCAGGAAGGTGCTGTCGCAATGCCCGCCGGTCGCGCCGAGCGCGTAACCCGCCGGAACGATGCGCGGCCCGACGGCGTAGCCCGCGTCGATCGCCTGCTTCAGCCCGATATCGTTGCGGTCGCCCGCTCCGACATTGCGGACGGTCGTGAACCCGGCATCGAGCATATCGCGCGCATTTTTGACCGCGGTCATGCCCCAGAAGCTGTCGGTAAATTCCAGCCCGCGATAACCGCCGATGTCGGCGGGGCCATCGAGATGGACGTGCATGTCAATGAGGCCAGGAACCAGCGTCTTGTCGCCCAGATTGATATGCTTGACGTCGCTGCCCCAACGCACCGTGCGCGCATCGGCGATATTAGTGATGCGGCCGTCGGCGCCGACAAAGATCGCGGGATAGTCGATCGTCTTGCCGGAGAGCACATCGACGTAGCGTGCCGCGGTGATGACGGTCTGGCCCGCGGGTGCTTGCGCTGCCGCCGCGACCGCAAACAGCGCCGCCGAGCCCAAACCGATTCCCCGCAGAAAACTGCCGAACTTCACGCGCGATTGCATATTTTGACCTGCCCTGCTGATGCTGCCCGCAAACTAGATGGCAAAGCGGGACTTAATAGGACAGCGGAAAATTGCGGCGAGGCAGATTTGTTCCTCTCTGTCGCGCAGCGATGGGGAGGTGGCGGCGGCATGGCCGCTGACAGAGGGGCTTTGGCGCGGCCGTCGTCGCCCCTCCACCACTTGCTTCGCAAGCGGTCCCCCTCCCTATCGCTACGCGGCAGGGAGGATTGAAACGCATCAGGCTTTGATCTTGTACTGCGCCAGATAGTCGTAGCCCGGTCGGCAGGCGTCGGCGACGCTTCGGGCCTCGGCGGTCAGGTCGGGCTGCGGCTTGTCGGGTGCGCCAAAGCCGGTGCTGGCAGCCACCGCGTCGTACCAGTGCGACGCCCAGACGCCGTCGGTCGGGCGCAGCCCCGCCTCCCAGCGCAGCATCGCCGGGTCCCAAGCGATCTCCAGCGCGGCGCACAATTTCTGCAGCATATCTTCAGGATCGCGCAAAATGTCGGCGCTGTCGATCACCGGCGGCGCATGGCCCAGCCGGTCGGCCTCGTGGTCGAAAAATTCGACCTGCTTGTCGGTCCCCAGATGGTCGGGGCGCACCGCGACGCGTTTGGCGGCATAGCTCGCCACGACGCGCGCGGGGTCGCGGATCAGGAAGGCGTGGCGCAGGCCCGGCAGATCGTGATGCGCGATTGGCCCGACCATGTGGTGCGCCATATGCTTCTGGTACCAGATCGGCGCGCCCGCCGAGTTCGGCCCCGTCATGCTGCGCGCCACGCCGTGCCAGTCGCAGTCCATCGAGGCCATGACTTCGTCCATCATCGGCTGCGGATCGCCCGTTGCTTTCAGATAAGCGCCATAAAAGGGCTCATCGGTGACGAAGGCATCGGCACGGCTGCCAAAGCTGCGCATCATCGCGGTCGACAGATTGCGCGGCCCCGACCACATCGCGATGCGGATGCAATCGGTCACGGGCGGCCACGCCCTGCAATGTCGCGCTCGATCAATGCCTTATACAGCCCCTGTAACCGCTCGACCATCGGCCCGCGTCCATTGGTCAGGACGCGCCCGTCGATCGTATGCGCCGGAACCACCCCCGCGAAGGTGCCGGTAACGAACGCCTCGTCCGCACCATGCACCTCGGTGAGCGAGAAATTCTTTTCATACACCGGAATATCATTCTCGCGGCAGATGCGGATCACATTGCTGCGCGTGATGCCGGCCAGGCAATAATCACCGCTCGACGTCCACACCTCGCCCCCCCGGACGATGAAGAAATGGGTCGAGTTACACGTCGCGACAAAGCCGTGCGGGTCGAGCATCAACGCCTCGTCGGCGCCCGCTTGCGCCGCCTGGATGCAGGCGGTGATGCAATTGAGCTTTGAATGCGAATTGAGTTTGGGGTCCTGCACCGCCGGGTCGCCGCGGCGCACATGCACGGTGAACAGCGACAGGCCTTTTTCGACGGTTGCGGGGAGCGGATCCTTATATTCGGCGATGATCACGATCGTCGCGGGCGAGATGACGACGCGCGGATCCTGATAGGGCGTCGACCGGATGCCGCGCGTGACCATCAGCCGGATATGGCAGGCGTCCATCTGGTTCGCGTCAATGGTGTCGTAGAGCCGCTGCGTGAGCGCGGCGCGATCGATCCCGATATCCATCGCGATCGCCTTTGCACCCTCCCACAACCGGTCCAGATGCTGGTCGAGAAACGCCATTCGTCCCTTGTGGACGCGAATCCCTTCCCACACCCCGTCGCCCAGCATGAAGCCGCTGTCGAACACCGACACGCTGGCCTGCGCCCGCGGCACCAGTGCGCCGTTTATGTTGATCAGGATCGCGTCGTTGCGCGGATCGGGGACGAAATCATGGGTGCCTTGTGCCATGCCCCATTCGTAGCCGCTGGGGCGCGGCTGTCGAGAGCCAAGCCGCGGTTAAATCGCCTTGCGGCCAAAGCTGGCGGGATGCGGCGTCGATCGGGCCGCCGCGCCGTCCGCGGCGTCGACCGACACATCGCCCAGCAAGCCCGCATCGCGCTTGCGCATATAATTGGCGAAGGCGGCGTCCGGATCAAACTCCGGCTCGACAACGACTTCGCCGGGTTTCAGCTTCGCTTCGAACCCGGCGCCCGCCGCATGACCGGCGCCAGCATCGGTGCGCATATTTTTGATGATGAACAGCAGCGCAATCAACATTCCACCGATCACGCCCAACATCATGCCAGGGGACATATCCATGCCGAAACTCCCACGTTTCCGTGGCGCTCAATAACAGCAAGAGTTTACCATTCCCTTAGTGCGCGGCCTCAGGCTGCCCGCGCGCGCCGACCCACCATACCGCAACCAGCGCAAAGGCGGTCCCCAGCAACGTCCCGCCGACGATGTCGCTCGCCCAATGGACACCCAGCATGATGCGCGAAAAGGCGTTGAGGACGATCATCGCCGCCGCCAATGCCCAGGCCGCGGCGCGCCACCGCGGCGGCGCCAGCCAGGCCAGCAGCAGATAGACCACCGCGGCGCTCGTCGCGTGACCGCTGGGATAGGCAAAGCTTGCCTGATGGTCGAGGTGGTCGATCACATCGGGTCGCGGGCGACCAAAGCCGATCTTCATCAGGCTGGACGCGAGGTTGGCCAGCAGCGACGCGCCGCCGAGTGCCACCGCACAGCGCGGGCCGCACCAGTGCCAGACCAGTCCGCAGAGCAGGATCACGATCACCCAGCGCGGCGTGCCGCCGCCGATCCAGCTGACCCATTGCATGAACGAGACAAAGGCAGGCGCGCTGTCGTCAACGCGCAGCGCGAGCGCGTGCGAGATCTGCCAGTCGGCGGCCGCGGTCCAGCCCGCCCCGACCGCGAGGCCGAGCAGGATGGTGGCCACAAGCAGGATGGCGGCGATCGGGAGGGGGTGACGGGATCGGGTGATATGATGATCCTTCAATCTGGAACGACCGCGCGCGAAGCCACAGGGTCGCAAAGACACCCAAATACCGTTCGCCCTGAGCCTGTCGAAGGGCCGTTCTTCTTTTCGAAGGTCAAAACGAAGAACGGTGCTTCGACAGGCTCAGCACAAACGGAAAATGCGATGGTGTCGGGCCTTCGCGTCGGCAAAATCAAATATGCAGCGGCCGCCCGAAAGCCGCGAGGACGCCCTCATGCATCGTTTCGCTGAGCGTCGGATGCGGGAAGACGGTGCCGATGAAATCATCCTCGACCAGCTCGGCAGTCTTGCCGATCGTATAGCCCTGGATCAGCTCGGTGACCTCGGCGCCGATCATGTGCGCGCCGAGCAGTTCGCCGGTCTTGGCGTCGAACACCGTCTTGGTGAAGCCCTCGGCCTCGCCCAGCGCAATCGCCTTGCCATTGCCGATGAAGGGGAAGGTCCCGGCCTTGACCTCGTAACCCAGCTCCTTCGCCTTGGCCTCGGTCAGCCCGACGCTGGCGATCTGCGGGCGGCAATAGGTGCAGCCGGGGATGTTGCGCGGGTCCATCACGTGCGGGTGATTGCCCGCGATCGCCTCGACCGCAATCACCGATTCGTGCATCGCCTTGTGCGCGAGCCACGGCGGCGCGGTGACGTCGCCGATCGCCCAGATGCCCGGGACGTTGGTGCGGCACATCGCGTCGGTGCCGATATGGCCCTTGGTCGTCTTTACGCCCAATGCTTCGAGCCCGATATTTTCGGTATTGGGGACGATGCCGATCGCGACGATCGCGTGGCTGAATTCGGCCGATTCGACCTTGCCGTCCTTGGTCTTGATCTTCGCCGAGACGCCGGTCGCGGTGGCCTTCAGTTCCTCGACCCCCGCGCCGGTGTAGATCGTCATGCCCTGCTTCTTCAGCGCTTTCTCAAGGAAGGCCGAGACATCGGCATCCTCGACCGGCACCAGTCGGTCGAGCATCTCGACGACCGTCACCTCGGCGCCCATATCCTTGTAGAAACTGGCAAATTCGATCCCGATCGCGCCCGATCCGATCACGAGCAGCCTCGTTGGCATTTCGGGCGGGACGAGCGCGTGGCGATAGGTCCAGATGCGCTTGCCGTCGGCGGGCGCGAAGGGCAGGTCGCGCGCGCGGGCGCCGGTCGCGACGATGATGTTCTTGGCAGTGAGCGTTTCACTGCCCTTCTCGCCCTTCACCTCCAGCTTGCCCGGCGCGGTCAGCTTGCCCTCGCCCATATGAACGGTGATCTTGTGCTTCTTCATCAGGAAGGCGACGCCCTGGCTCAGTTGCTTGGCGACCCCGCGCGAACGCTTCACGACCGCGTCGATGTCGGCGCTGATCTGCTGCGCGATCAGGCCGTAATCGCCGGCATGCTGCATATAATGATAGATTTCGGCCGACCGCAGCAGCGCCTTGGTCGGAATGCAGCCCCAGTTGAGGCAGATGCCGCCCAGATTCTCGCGCTCGACGATCGCGGTTTTCAGCCCGAGCTGCGCCGCGCGGATCGCCGCGACATAGCCGCCGGGGCCGGAGCCGAGAACGATGAGATCGTAGTTGGTGTCAGCCATTAATTTTTCCCGCAAAATCTAGATCGATATCTAAATGATGGCCCTCAGCGTACCGCGACCGCCATATACCAGCATTGCTCCCCACCGGATTGAATCCGTTGGTTTGCCGACCGTCGCGCCCCATAGCCATTCTCTGAAATGCGATTTCATCGCCATCTACGGTCAACGAAATGACCCCGTCCGGATGAATACTAGAGAGCGCTTCTTTTAGCGGACCAGCCTCAACGTGGGCGATCCATAGACACTGGTCGGTAATCTTGGCTTTCACCATCACGCCACCAGCCCCAGCGGGTTCTCCACCAGTTCCTTAAACGTCTTCATCAGCAGCGCACCATCCGCGCCGTCGATCGCGCGGTGGTCGAAGCTGCCGGTCGCCGACATGACGGTCGCGATCGCCAGCGCATCGTCGACGATGTACGGTCGCTTCTCGCCTGCGCCGATCGCCATGATCATCGCCTGCGGCGGATTGATCACCGCGGTGAATTGCTTGATCCCCATCATCCCCATGTTCGAGATGCTGGCGGTGCCGCCCTGATATTCGCTGGGCTGGAGCTTGCCTTCCTTCGCCTTCGCGGCGAGTTCGGCCATTTCGGTCGAGATTTTCGACATCGACTTCCCGCCCGCGTCGGTGATGATCGGGGTGATCAACCCGCCCGGAATGCTGACCGCGACCGAGATGTCGGCGCGGCTGTATTTGCGCATTACGTCGCCGCCAAAGCTGACGTTGCACGCGGGGACGCGTTCGAGCGCGACCGCGAGCGCCTTGATCAGCATGTCGTTGACGCTGAGCTTGACCCCGCGGCTGTCCAGGCTGGCGTTGAGTTCGCCGCGCAGTTTGAGCAGCGCGTCGAGGCGGATGTCGACGGTGAGGTAGATGTGCGGCGCTTCCTGCATCGACTGGGTCAGGCGGCGCGCGATCGTCTTGCGCATCCCCGACAGCTTTTCATCCTCGTGCGGGATGCCGAAATCGGGGATCGGACCCGCGGCAACCGGCGCAGGCGCGGGCGCCGCGGCGGCTGCTGCGGGAGCGGCTGCGCTCGGGGCCGCAGCGGGTGCCGCGGCACCTGCCGGGGCGCCGTCGAGGTCGTCCTTGACGATGCGGCCACCGGGGCCGCTGCCCTTGAGGGTGGACAGGTCGATCCCGCGTTCGGCGGCAAGGCGCTTGGCGAGCGGGCTGGCTTTGATGCGCTGGCCCGAGGCGACGGGAGCGGGCTTATCTGTCGCCCCCGCGGAGGCGGGGGCCGCTGTGTTGGGCGCACTCTGGCTAACGGCCCCCGTCTTCGCGGGGGCGACGTCTTGCGGTTCGGCGGCTTTAGCTTCCTCTTTCGCAGCCGCCACCGGAGCCGCCTTCTCACTGGCATCCTCGCCCTCGCCCGCAATCACCGCGATCACGGTGCCGACCTTCACCCCGTCGGTCCCCTCGGCGACCAGAATCTGGCTGACCACACCCTCGTCGACCGCTTCGAATTCCATCGTCGCCTTGTCGGTCTCGATCTCGGCGAGCAGGTCGCCCGACTTGACCTCATCGCCCTCCTTCACCAGCCATTTGGCGAGCGTGCCCTCCTCCATCGTCGGCGAGAGGGCGGGCATCTTGAGTTCGATTGGCATGTCTAGGCGTGTCCCTGTCAGTCTTGCAGGCCGGGCCTGCCGCTACGGATTCGTCCCTCGTCATAAGAGCATCGTTCGTCAACGTCCATTGGCGCAAACTTGCCTTTCATACGAATGTGACGCACTCTCTACGCACAAAAAGCATAGGGGGTCGGGGCAATGCGGACGTATCTGGTGGTGATCGATGACAGCCCCGAAGCCAGCCTGGCGCTGCGGTTTGCCGCGCGGCGCGCCGGACGGACCGGTGGCGGCGTCATCGTGCTGGCGATCATCCCGCCGCAGGATTTTGTCGCATTCGGCGGCGTGCAGGCGACGATCGAGGCCGAAGCGCGCGAACATGCCGAAGAACTGGTCGCCGCCGCCGCCGAGGCGGTGACGCAGGAAGCGGGGATAACGCCGCAGATCCTGATCAAGTCGGGCAAGCCCGCCGAAGTGGTGCGCGAGGTGATCGGCGCCGATGACGAGATTGCAGCGCTGGTGCTGGCGACCGCGGCATCGGGCGCGCCCGGACCGCTGGTCGCCCATTTCACCGGCCCCGATGCCGGGACACTGCCCTGTCCGGTGATGCTGGTCCCGGGGGCGATCGATCTCGCCCGGCTGGATGCGCTGAGTTAGGTTCGGCTTCAGTCACCGTAGCCCTGAGCTTGTCGAAGGGCGCTTGTCCGACAGGCGCCCTTCGACAAGCTCAGGGCTATGGTTCATTTTCACATCTTCAGACGCAACGCGCCACGATCAGACCGCAACCGCGCGCGGCAGCGCGGCGGCGCCCTTGGCTTCGTAGATCGCGAAGACCAGCACACCGATCGCCTGGACGATGACGACTGCGATGCCGAGCGCGGTCATTTGAGCCGCAAACATCGCGAGTACCGCGAAGCTGGCAATCACCCAGCCAAGGTTGCCGATCGCGATCAGGTTCGCCAGCCCCTTGCTCGGCACCTTCTGGTTTGCGACGAACAGCATCAGCAGCGCCGATGGCAGCCCGATCCAGCCCGCGACGGTCACCACTGCGGAGGGGAGGCCGAGCAGGGTGGCGACCGTCGCAGTCGCAAAGACGCAAAAGACGAACAATCCGGCGCAGGTGACCGCGTCGATGAGCAAGGTGTTCTTGAGGGTGAAAATCGACATGGGGGTTCTCCTTTTTTGGATGACCCGTCCTATCTGCGCCGCAAAATGCCGCAGGTCGATTACGCCCGAGGTAATGGAAAAGCAGAAAGCCGGGGTATAGCTGGCGGCACGAAGGAGACAGACATGCAACCCGCACCGCTCGGCGCCCAACTCCGCGAATGGCGCAGCCGCCGCCGGATGAGCCAGATGGATCTGGCGCTCGATACCGATATGTCGACCCGCCACCTGAGCTTTATCGAAACGGGGCGATCGAAACCCAGCGCGCAGATGCTGCAACGGATCGCCGACCGGCTGGAAGTCCCGCACCGCGCGCGCAACGCGCTGCTGCTCGCCGCGGGTTATGCCCCCGATTATCAGGAACGCCCGCTCGACAGCCCCGAAATGGCCGGGGTCCGCGCGATCGTCGAGCATGTCCTGAAGGGGCATGAGCCCTATCCGGCGCTGGCGGTCGATCGTCATTGGAATATGGTCGCCGCGAACGAGGCTATTGCGATCCTGATCGCACGGGTGGCCCCCGCCCTGCTCGTCCCGCCGGTCAACGTGCTGCGCATCGCGCTGCACCCCGAAGGGCTGGCGCCGCAGATCGTCAACTATGGCGAATGGCGTGCGCATATCCTGGAGCGGATGGACGTCCAGATCGCGGCGAGCGCCGATGCCGGGTTGATCGCGTTGCGCAACGAGTTGGCGGCCTATGCGGTCAACGCCAGCGACCACAGCGCCGACGATCGCGACAGCCACGCGAGCAGCATTGCCGTGCCGCTGATCCTCGATACCGATGCCGGGCGAATCTCGTTCGTGTCGACCGTGACGATTTTTGGGACGCCGGTCGACATCACGCTGTCGGAGCTGGCGATCGAGGCGTTTTTCCCGGCGGATGCCGAAAGTGCGGCGTTGTTGGCGAGGTTGGCGCAACTCTCCTGAATTCGTCGTTGCGAGCGAAGCGAAGCAATCCAGAGCGGTTCGCGCTACTCTGGAT
>JAFAGN010000210.1 GCA_023422695.1 Pseudomonadota bacterium | reverse complement strand
GTCGAGACACCCGGAAGGTCGGGGCTGCCCAAGCGTGTCTCGACTTCGCTCGACCCGAACGGGGGAGGCGTTTTCGATCTCGTGACCTCGATGGAAGTCGTCGAACATGTCACCGATCCCGCGGCGTTCATCGGCGAACTTGCGGCGCGTCTCGCGCCCGGGGGATTGATGATCCTGTCGACCCCGAACCGCACGATGCTGTCGAAGCTGCTGCTCGTCGAGGCGGCCGAGCGCGTCGGCGCGGTGCCGCGCGGTACGCACGACTGGGACCAGTTCCTCAAGCCCGAGGAGCTGAGCGAGCTGCTCGAAGGCGCGGGGCTGGAGGTCATCGACCGCACCGGCCTGTCGCCATCGGCGGCGAAGGGCTTCAAGCTGGGCGGCAGCGAGGCGCTCAATTATCTGGTCGCAGCAAGGCATGCCGGATGACGCGCGACCCGCGCGTCGACGACTATATCGCGAAGCGCCGACCGTTCGCGCAGCCGATCCTGACCCATTTGCGCGAACTGGTGCACAGGCACGCGCTCGGTTGCGAAGAGACGCTGAAATGGGGTGTGCCGCATTTTGTGCTGAACGGACAAAATCTGGCTGGCATGGCAGCGTTCAAGCAACATGCGACCTTCGGTTTCTGGCGCGACGAGGACGTCACCGGCTCGCCGCGCGACACAGGCGCGATGGGCAGCATGGGGCGGCTGGTGTCGCTTGCCGATTTGCCGTCGGACGAGCAGATGGCAGCCTACATCGCCAAGGCTGCGGCGCTCTGCGCCGAAGGCAAGCCCAAGCGCCCGGCACCGAAGCCCAAGGCGGCGCTTGAACTCCCGGACGATCTGGGCGCGGCGCTACGGGCGAATGCGGCAGCGCAGGGCCATTGGGACGCCTTCTCCCCCGGCAAGCGCCGCGACTATATCGAATGGGTGATCGAGGCGAAGCGCGAGGAAACGCGGGTCAAACGGATCGCCACGATCGTCGCGCAAGTTGCCGAGGGCAAGGACCGGAACTGGAGGTACCGCGCTTGCTAGGCCTGCGCCTCGGTTATCTGGCTTGCTTGAGCTACCCGTTATTTTTGCGCCATCGGTTTCTTGCACAGCTCCAACGACTGGGTGATAAAATCGGCGCGCTTTTTCTTTTCGTCGTCGCTGCCCGACGGCAATTGTTCTACCAGATCGCCAATACGACGCAGGCATTGTTCTATGCCCGCAAATTCTGAAATGTTTTGCGCTGCGATCCCGGTGGCAAAGACACGCCCGGCGTTGAGCCCGCCATCTTTTGCGCTGCCGCTCGCTGTCCCCTCAAAAGTTCCATAGACGGAGTAAGCGTCCTTCCGTTCGCCGCTCTGACGGTCGCGCAGCAAAGCCTGAAGGCTCGCGGACCGGCGGTTAAGATCGGCGACGTCGGCCTGGATGCTCTGCTGATGTTGACGTGCAGCCGCCGCGGCGTTTTTCGCCTTGGTCACTTCCGCAGCAATGGTCGCAATGTCCGCCCCTCGCTTGCTCTCAAGATCCTGCTTTCTCGCGGCATCGAAGCTGAGGCTTGCACCCTCTGCCGCCCTTAGCGCTAGCAGTTCATCGACCTCCCGTTGCTTATCTTGAAGGCTGGTTTCGAGCGCTTCAGCGCTGCGCGTGTTTTCGCTGGCGACCTCAAGTTGCTGCAGTTTGACCCGCAAACTGTCTTCAACCCTCTGGAGCGTTTCCTGTATCGAGGATGAATCGACAATATCCAGTTTGCCGCCGCTCACGAGCTGCATTTTGTAGTTGCCGTCCTCGCAGTTCGAAGAGCTGGCCAGGCATCGCTTCGCGACGGCGACGGGAACGAGCGCGGCGTTGGTGTCCTTGTAACCGATAATCAAATCGAGGCCGGGATTATCGGGGGTGCCAGCGGCAATACTGACGCCGATCGTCGATTTCGATGCATAAACAAGCGGCGCCTGTTCCATCGGATAACACGCCGCGAGGGCAGGTGCGGCCAACGCAGTCGTTACAATCGCTTTGTTCATTCTATCATCCCCCAATGATGCTGAGCTAGCCGATCATTTTATACAGATGTCCTCGCGCTTCTCCGCCAGCTCGCGCCAGAAGCGGCGGCCTTCTTCATCCAATTTGGTATCGAATAGGATGATCGCGCAGCTGCCACCAGCGATCTGATATACTAGGTTTTCGTCCTGATAACCCAGAGTAACATTGCGCGCGCCGGCCACGAGGCCGATGCCGCGCGATCGAACGGCGACGACGCTGCTGTTTTCCGGCGCCACGATCCGAAGATTGCCCCCATGCACAACTGCTCGTCCGCCGTCGATACTGACGACGGTGCAAGCTGGGAGCGTCAATAAGAATATAAAATAAAAAAGATGGCCCCTCTGCATGCACTCCCCCGAGTCTTTAAAGGCATATCATGCAATGCGGCGCCGATCTATTCAGGACGTGCCTATCCCTCCGAAGCGGATTAAAAATCTACATCTTCGTAGTATTTCGGCGGCGTCACGATTTCCATCCGCTCGGCCAGCAGCGGGCGGAAACTCGGGCGCGATTTCAGGCCTGAGTACCAGCCCTTGGTTTGTTCGTGCCCCGTCCAGTCGATGCCGCCGAGATAATCGGCGACCGAAATGTGCGCGGCGGCGGTCAGGTCGGCGAGGCTCATCGTCGCGCCCGCCAGCCAGGTGCGATGGTCGATCAGGTAATCGACATAGTCGAGATGGTTGTTCGCCGCCTTCATCGCCTCGCGCAGCGCGCCGCCGTCGGGGGGCTGGCGGTGGACGATGCGTTTTTGCATCCGTTCGAACAGCAAGGGGCCGGTGACTTCATAATAGAAGTCGTGGTCGAACCACGACGTCAGGCGGCGGATTTCGGCGCGGTTTGCCGCGGTGCCGTTGATCATCGCCTTGCCTTCGACGGTTTCCTCGAAATATTCGGCGATCGCCATGCTGTCGATCAGCACCTGGCCGCGCGCCGCATCGACCATCACCGGCGTGCGCCCGGCGGGGTTCAGGTCGATGAATTCGTCGCGGCGTTCCCACGGCGATTCGCGCACCAATTCATAGCCGACGCCCTTTTCGCCCAGCAGCAGGCGGACCTTGCGCGAAAAGGGACAGAGCGGGAATTGATAGAGTTGCCACATGATCCCGGCATAGCGGCAGCGGGGCGCCGCGCGCAACGGCTATGCGAATAAAGGCGCTTATCGCCGCGCAGCTTCGCGTTCGCGTTCCCACTGTGCGGCCATATCGCGCGCCATGTCCTTGAGCACGGGGGCGTAAACCGCGAGCGCGGACGCGGCTTGGCCGGCCATCCGCGTCGTTGCGCGCACATCGGCGCCCATCCGGTCGGCATAATCGCGGTCGCGGCCGGTCACTTCACCCAGCGTCGCGTCGCGCGGGATATAGGCGGCATCGGAATCGGGGTCGACGCGGCCAATGGCCTCGGCGAGCGGACCGACCGGCATCTGCATCAGCGCACCGACAATCGCGGTGATCGTGTCGGCCATGCGGTCCTGCGTCACCGGGTCGTTCAGCGTTGCCACGGCACCGCGCATTTTGCTGTCGGCGGCAGCGACTGGAAGCGGCGCAGCGAGCGCCAGAAGGGGCAGGGAGATCAGGGCGAAACGGGACGTCGGGCGGGTCATGGCTGTCATCCTTTTCGAGGACGCAAGGGTCGGGGAAGCGGTGAACTTAGCGATGTAACGCTTTCACTGGGCTGAACGTGCGCATGCGTTGCGACCGGGAGATGTTTCAATGCGACAAAT
>JAFAGN010000189.1 GCA_023422695.1 Pseudomonadota bacterium | reverse complement strand
GTTCTGCTGTTATTTTCGTGATTTCTTCATTCGAAAGCTGGGGTGCGCTATCGGGTGGCGAACAGGCGAGCGCCGGGCTGAAGCTGAAAAGCGACAGGAGTGCGATGACGATTCGAGGCTGCATCGCCTCAGCATAGTGCGCTCACATGCGTCTGCCATCCGAAGGTGCGACTAAAGCCGCACCATTCGCATCCCCATCTCGCCGTAGCGCGGCCCGCTGGTGCCGCCTTTGGGCGCCGCCGCTTCGATCGCCGCCAGATCATCCGCGGTCAGCGCCACGTCGGCGGCGCCGACGCTGTCTTCCATCGTCGCGCGGCGTTTGGTGCCGGGGATTGGCACGATGTCGTCGCCCTGCGCAAGCAACCATGCCAGCGCGACCTGCGCTTTTGACGCGCCATGCCGATCGGCGACCGCGCCGATCGCGTCGACGATCGCCAGGTTGGCGGGCAGGTTTTCGTCCGAATAGCGCGGGTCGTTACGGCGCCAGTCGCTTTCGGGAAGCTCGTCGCGGCTGCGCACGGCGCCGGCGAGGAAACCGCGGCCGAGCGGCGAATAGGGGACGAAGCCGATGTCGTTTTCGCGGCAGATGCCGAGGATCTCGTCCTCGATGTCGCGTTCCCAGATCGAATACTCGCTTTGCAGCGCGGCGATCGGCGCGGCCTTGGCGGCGCGGCGCAGCGTGTCGGGACCCGCTTCGGACAGCGCGATGTGGCGCACCTTGCCCTCGTGAACCAGCTCCATCATTCCGCCGACAACCTCCTCGATCGGGATCGAGGGATCGACGCGGTGCTGATAGAACAGGTCGATGGTGTCGATGCCGAGCCGCTGGAGAGAGCCTTCGCAGCTGCGCCGGGCATTTTCGGGCGAGCCGTCGACGCCGATGATCGCCTTGCCGTCGAATTTGAATCCGAATTTCGTCGCGATGACCAGCCCGTCGCGCTTGCCCTTGATCGCGGCACCTAGCAGTTCTTCGTTGCTGAATGGGCCATAGATTTGCGCGGTGTCGAAAAAGGTCACGCCAAGGTCGATCGCGCGGTGGATCGTCGCGGTCGACTCGTCGAGGTCGGCGGCCTCGCCATACAGAATGTTGCCGCCCTTGATCATCGGCATGCAACCGATGCCGATGGCGGATACTTCGAGGCCTTGACCGAGTTTGCGATACTTCATGGCTGGGCTCCTGCCGGGGTATTGTCGTCCTCCACGCCATCGGCGGCAAATTTGGTCGCGGCGACATCGCCGACGACATTGCCAAGGGTGCGGAAGATATCGGGGAAGGTTTCAACCGCAACGAGCAACCCGAGCGGCGCGACGGGGACGCCCATCGACACCGCGATCGGCGCGATCGAGGTGACGAAGCTGATCGAGCCGGGCAGGCTGACCGAACTGAGCGCGGCGGCCATGGCCACCAGCAGTCCGACCGCCATCTCCCACGGGGTCAGTTCGACGCCGAACAGCCAGGCGACGTAAACGACCACCGCCAGGTTCATCGCCGGGCTGGTGAAGCGGAACAGCGCGACCGCGAGTGGCAGGACGACGTCGGCCTTTTTGGGATCGACGCCAAGCGCTTCCGACGATTTGAGCATCGCGGGCAGGCTGGCCAGCGAGCTTTGGGTGCTGATCGCGACTGCCATCGTCGGCACCATCGCACGGATAAAGCGCGGCAGCGGGATACCGACGACAAGCCAAGCGAGGAGCAGACCCAGAACAAGACAGCTGACCCCGATGCCCATCAGGATCAGCACATAATGGACAAGGCCGCCGAACGCCGCGAGCCCGGCCTTCACCGCCAGCGCATAGCCCAGCGCGAACACCCCGATCGGCGCGAGCGCGAGCACCCAGCCGATGACGATCAACATCGCGTCGCCGAGCGCCTTGAACAGCCCCGACAGCGTGGCACGCTGCACCGGTTCGAGCTTGGTGATCGCAAAGGCAAAGATGGTCGTGAAGACGATCAGCGGCAGGATCGCGGTTTCGGCGGCGGCGGCGATCGGGTTCGTCGGGATCAGCGAAAGCAGGAAATCGCCGAAGGTCGGCGACGGCGCCGCTTCGGTCGATCCGCCAAGGCCGCTGCGCAGCGCGTCGGCGGCCCCCGGCGACAGCGGAAACAGGCGCAGCAAGAAGGGCGTCATCAGCAATGACATCGTGCCGGACAGGAAGATCGCGCCCAGGAAGGTGGCGACCGCGCGCGCCGCGAGCTTGCCTGCGCGCGCCGCGTCGGCGGTCGCGGTGATGCCGGTGATCAGCAGCGCGACGACGAGCGGGACGATCGTCATCTTCAGCGCGTTGAGCCAGAGAATTCCGATCGGTTCGATATAGGGGAGCGATGCGGTTCCCGCGTCGGGCGCGACCAGCTCGACCGCGATCCCGAGCAGCATTCCGGCGACGAGCGCCGAAAGGATAATCCATGCCGATTTCAAGCGATATTCCCCCAACGATATTTTTGGCCAACTTGCCAAGCAAATGAGGGTGACTTAGAGCACCTCACGAAACAAGTGGGAACCGGTTTTTAGGCCGGAAGTTGCTCCGCGGGGGCCATCCCGCGGAATGCCTGGGTCGGCTTTGGGCAGGCCAGGGGCCAGATATAGAGGGTGCATGCGCAAGTTTTTCGGAACCGACGGGATTCGCGGGCTGACGAACCAGATTCCGATGACGGTCGAGGTCGCGATGCGCGTTGGCATGGCGGCGGGGGCGCATTTCCTGCGCGGCGATCACAAGCACCGCGTGGTGATCGGCAAGGACACGCGACTGTCGGGCTATATGCTCGAAAATGCGCTGGTCGCCGGATTCACCAGCGTCGGCATGGATGTGGTGCAGGTCGGCCCGATGCCGACCCCGGCAATCGCGATGCTGACCCGGTCGATGCGCGCCGACCTGGGCGTGATGCTGTCGGCGAGCCACAATCCCTTTTACGATAACGGCATCAAGCTGTTCGGCCCCGATGGATACAAGCTGTCCGACGAGGATGAGGCGCAGATCGAATTGCTGCTGGCGCAGCAGCCGACGCTAGCCGACCCCGCGCATATCGGCCGCGCCAAGCGGATCGAGGATGCGCGCGGGCGCTATATCCATGCGGTGAAGCAGAGCTTGCCCGAATCGGCGCGGCTCGACGGACTGCGCATCGTGCTCGATTGCGCCAATGGCGCCGCGTACAACAGCGCGCCGACGGTGTTCTGGGAGCTCGGCGCCGACGTCGTCGCGATCGGGACGACGCCTAACGGCATTAACATCAACGATAAATGCGGCTCGACCGCGCCTGCGTTGCTGCAGGAAACCGTGGTTGCCAGCGGCGCCGACATCGGGATCGCATTGGACGGCGACGCCGACCGGCTGATCGTCGTCGATGAAAAGGGCAAGATCGTCGACGGTGACCAGATCATGGGACTGATCGGCGCGAGCTGGGCGCGGCAGGGGCGGCTGAAAGGCGGCGGGGTCGTCGCGACGGTGATGTCGAACCTGGGGCTCGAACGCTTTCTGGAAGGCGAGGGGCTGCGGCTCGAGCGGACCAAGGTCGGCGACCGCTATGTGCTCGAACGGATGAAGGAAGGCGGCTTCAACGTCGGCGGCGAACAGTCGGGGCATATGATCCTGTCGGACTATGCGACGACCGGCGACGGCACCTTGGCCGGGTTGCAGGTGCTGGCCGAACTCGTCGCGTCGGGCAAACCGGCGAGCGAATTGCTGCACCAGTTCGACCCCGTGCCGCAGCTGCTCAAGAACGTCCGTTTTTCGGGCGGTAAGCCGCTGGACGACGCGCAGGTGAAGGCGGCGATCGCCGAGGGCGAGGCGATGCTGGTCGGGCGCGGACGGCTGGTGATCCGCCCTTCGGGGACAGAGCCGCTGATCCGCGTGATGGCCGAAGGCGACGACGCCGGGCAGGTCGAGCGCGTCGTCGACATGATTTGCGACGCGGTGCGCGCGGCGACCGCCTGATTTTCATCGTTTCCCGTTCGTGCTGAGCTTGTCGAAGCACCGTTCTTTTCTCTATGACCGCGGAAGGAAGAACGGCCCTTCGACAAGCTCAGGGCGAACGGCTTTTAAGGAATATCACCATGCTTGAAATGCGACCCGATTGCGAAAAATGCGGCAAGGATTTGCCCGCGAACATGCACGGTGCCTTCATCTGTTCGATGGAGTGCACCTTTTGCGCCAATTGCGCCGACCGGCTGGACGAACAATGCCCCAATTGCGGCGGCGACCTGCTCGACCGTCCGCTCCGCGAAGGCGCGATCCTGGCGAAATATCCGGGCTCGACGGTGCGGAAATACCGGGTTTGACCGCACGCGTCCTGATCATCGCCGGGTCGGATAGCGGCGGCGGTGCAGGCATTCAGGCCGATATCAAGGCGGTGACGATGCTGGGCGGTCATGCGATGACCGCGATCACCGCGATCACGGCGCAGAATACGGCGGGGGTACAAAGGGTTCACCCGGTGCCGACCGACATGGTGCTGGCGCAGATCGACAGCGTCGCGGCCGACATCGGCGTCGACGCGGTCAAGATCGGGATGATCGGCAGCGCCGAGACCGCCGCGGCGGTGGCCGAGCGGCTGGCCCGGCCCGATCTGGCGCAGGCGGCGGTGGTGTTCGACCCCGTGATGATCGCGACCAGCGGATCGGTGCTGGCCGACGCCGCGACGATCGCGGCGTTCCGCGCCTTGCTGAACCGCGCGATGGTCGCGACGCCGAACCTGCCCGAACTCGACGCGCTGGGCGGCGAGGAGGCGGTGCTGGCGCACGGCTGCTCGTTGCTGGTCAAGGGCGGCCATGCTGCGGGCGAGACGATCATCGACCGCTTGCTCGAAACCGGCGAGGGCGAGGTTGCGCGCTGGGAAGCGCCGCGGATCGACACCCCGCACAGCCACGGCACCGGCTGCACGCTGGCGAGCGCGATCGCGACCGGACTGGCGCAGGGGATGCCGCTGGAGCCCGCGATTGCGCGGGCGCGCGATTTTGTCCGGCTGTCGTTGCTGGATGCCCCGGGGCTGGGGACAGGGCATGGTCCGATGGGGCAGCAGCTCGTGCGCAACGACGGGCTGTTCACCGGCCCCGCGCTCAACCAGATCACCTTGCCCGCGAGCGATTATGCGGCGTCGGTCGCCTTCTACAGACAGATGGGGCTGACGTTGATCGTCGACAGCCCCGACAACGATTATGCGCGGTTCGAGGCGGCGAATGGCGTGACGCTGTCGATCCACGTCGGCGACGGTGCGGCGGGCGGAGCGACGACCTATCTGGAAAGCGGCGCGCTTGATGCGTGGGTCGCCTATCTGGCGCGGCGCGGGGTGCGGTTCGAGCAGATGCCGAAGGATGAGTCATGGGGCTGGCGCGAGGCGCGGCTGAGCGATCCGGCAGGGAACCGGCTGTGCCTGTATCAGGCGGGGGAATATCGCAGGTACCCGCCGTGGCGGGTGTAGCTATTCCTGCTCCCCTCCCTTTCAGGGAGGGGGACAGGTGATCGTCGGCGTCGATGAAGCGGGGCGGGGGCCGCTCGCCGGGCCGGTGGTGGCCGCGGCGGTGATCCTTTGTCCCGACGGCATCGCCGGGCTCGATGACAGCAAGAAACTCTCGGCCAAGCGCCGCGCCGAACTCGAAACGCAGATCAAGGCGCATTGCCGCTGGGCGATCGGCGAGGCGAGCGTCGAGGAGATCGATCGGATCAACATCCTGCAGGCGACGATGCTGGCGATGACGCGCGCGGTCGAGGCGCTCGGGGTCGAACCGACCGAGGTGCTGGTCGATGGCAATCGCCTCCCTCGCTGGCGCTACACCGCGCGCGCGATCGTCGGCGGCGATGCGCTGCATCCGTGCATCTCGGCGGCGAGCATCATCGCCAAGGAACATCGCGACCGGTTCATGGTCGCGGCGGCGCGCGATTTCCCCGCCTTTGGCTGGGAGCGCAACATGGGCTATGGTACCGCCCAGCATCTCGCGGCGCTGCGCCAATATGGCCCGACGCCGCTTCACCGGACCAGTTTTGCCCCGGTCGCACAAATGCAGCTGGTCTGAAAGGCGGGAGAGCGCGATGAGCAGGGGATTCACCGCCGACGATGTGTCGGGCCAAACGGGTCGGACCTTTCTGGTCACCGGTGCCAATGCCGGAATCGGCTTTGAAACGGCAAAGGTGCTGGCCGCGCGCGGCGCGCATGTCATCCTGGCGTGCCGCGACGCGGACAAGGCGGCCGCGGCGATGGATCGCATCGGTGCCGATGTGCCCGGCGCCACGCTGTCGTTCCAGCCGCTCGATCTGGCCGATCTCGACCAGGTGCGCGACGCTGCCGCCGCCGTGCTGGCGGGGCCGCGGATCGATGTGCTGATCAACAATGCCGGGGTGATGATCCCGCCCAAAACGCTGACGAAGCAGGGTTTCGAGCTGCAATTCGGGGTCAACCACCTCGGCACCTTTGCCTTGACTGGGCTTGTTCATCGCCATGTCGATGACCGCATCGTAATCACGGGCAGCATCGCGCATAAAAGCGGGGCGATGGATTACAGCGACCTGTCGGCGGCGCGGAGCTACCATAATTGGCAGCGCTATCAGATGAGCAAGCTGGCGAATGTGCTGCACATGTTCGAACTCGACCGGCGATTGAGCGCCGCGGGGCGCGCGACGCAGGCGATCGGCTGTCATCCCGGTGTGGCGCTGACCGAATTGACGCGGCATCTGCCGCTGCCGCTGCGCACGATGACCCCGCTCGCAGCGCCCTTTTTCAATAGCTCGGCGCAAGGCGCGTGGCCGACGTTGCAGGCCGCCACGGGCGCGCATGTGCAGGGCGGCGACTATCTGGGGCCGCAGGGATTGGGCGAGGTTTCCGGGCGGTCGGGTCCGGCGCGCGCGACGCGCGATGCGCGCGATCCCAAGCTGGCGCGTGAATTGTGGGAGCGGTCGGTGGAACTCACGGGGGTCGATCCGGGGATTTGATCTTGAAGTCCCTCTCCCCTTGCGGGGGCGCAGGGTTGGATTGCCCCCGGCAATCCAAGTCCAGTCCGGGGAACTGGACGACCCCGCGCCGGATGCACAGACTTGGCAGCTTGCTGCCTAGTCGAAGCTGGGTGAGGGGTTGCGGT
>JAFAGN010000169.1 GCA_023422695.1 Pseudomonadota bacterium | reverse complement strand
CCCCCCGCCGGCGCCGGGCCCCACGAGTCTATATGTTGCCATTTTACCACCCCCGCCCTCGAAAATCCCGCCGCCCCACACCCGGGATTGAACCCCCGCACCCCCGCGCCTATCCGGACCGGCTATGCTGCAGCAGGCCACGCCTTTGACCGCGGAAACGCCGCAGGGTCTTCGCCAGGAGTTCCGGGCGACGCTGGCGCTCGCGCTGCCGCTGGCGGCGGCGAACCTGCTTCAGATGCTCGTCCACGCGATTGACGTCATCTTTGTGGCGCGGCTCGGCGATGCGGCGCTCGCTGCCTCGTCGCTCGGCGTGTCGATTTTCGGCCTGCTCCTGTGGACCGGCAGCGGCCTGGTCGGCGCCGCCGCGCCGCTGATCGCCGCCGAGCTGGGCCGCCGCAAACATGCGGTGCGCGAGGTACGGCGCACGGTGCGTATGGCGCTGTGGCTCAGCGCGCTCGTATCGCTCGTCTTCATGGGCATCTGCGCGGCGGGCGGACCGATCATGACCCTGACCGGCCAGCCCCCCGAAACCTCGGCGCGCGCCGCCGGGTTCCTGCTGATCTTGATGTGGGGCATGTTCCCGATGATCGCCGCGACGGTGCTGCGCATCTTCGTCTCGGCGCTCGGACGCCCGACGATCGCGACCGCGATCACCTTCGGCGCGCTCGGGGTCAACGCGCTCGGCAACTGGACGCTGGTGTTCGGCAACCTCGGGATGCCCGCGCTCGGACTGCACGGCTCGGCGATCTCCAGCGTCGTCACCAGCGTGATGATGCTGCTCGCCTATGTGGTCGTCATCCAGTCGGACCGGCGGCTGCGGCGCTATCATCTGTTCGGCAACTGGTGGCGCAGCGAATGGACGCGCTTTTTCGACATGCTGCGCATCGGCACCCCGATCAGCCTGACCATTTTGGCCGAGGCCGGGCTGTTCACCGGCGCCGCCTTCCTGATGGGGCGGATCGGCGAGGCAGAGCTGGCGGGCCACACCATCGCGCTGCAAGTCGCGGCGCTCGCCTTCCAGATCCCGTTCGGGGTGGCGCAGGCGGCGACGATCCGCGTCGGGCTGGCCTATGGCGCGCGCGACCATCGCGGCATCGCCCAGGCGGGGCAGGCGTCGCTGGTGCTCGGCATCGGCTTCATGGCGTTCACCGCGCTGCTCATGTGGCTGTTCCCGACCTTGGTGCTGTCGATCTATGTCGATGTCGACGCCGCGCGCAATGCGGCGCTGGTCGGTTTCGCGATGCAGTTCCTCGTCGTTGCCGCTGCCTTCCAGCTGTTCGACGGCGCGCAGGCGGTTGCCGCCGGGGTGCTCCGCGGCCTGCAAGACACCCGCACCCCGATGATCATCGCCATCTGCGGTTACTGGATCGCGGGCTATGGCACCGCGATCTACCTCGGCTTCTGGACCCCGCTTCAGGGCGTCGGCGTGTGGATCGGGCTGGCGGTCGGGCTGATCGTCGTATCGGCGGTGCTGCTGCTCAGGTGGCGGATGCGCGCTCGTCTCGGCCTGCTCCCGGCCTGACGCAAAAAACTTGGGCGCTGGTGGTTGACGCCTATCGGAGTCCCACCCATATGGCCGTCTGTTAGCACTCGCACCTTGTGAGTGCTAAATGACATCCATTGCATCTTTGGAGGGATATCCATGCAATTTCGTCCGCTGCACGACCGCGTGCTCGTCCGCCGTATCGAAGCCGAAGAAAAGACGGCTGGCGGCATCATCATTCCCGACACCGCCAAGGAAAAGCCGCAGGTAGGCGAAGTCGTCTCGGTCGGCACCGGCGCCCGCGCCGACGACGGCAAAGTGACCCCGCTCGACGTCAAGGCGGGCGACCGCATCCTGTTCGGCAAATGGTCGGGCACCGAAGTCAAGGTCGACGGCGAAGAGCTGCTGATCATGAAGGAATCGGACATCCTCGGCGTCATCGCCTGAGCGATTTCATCGAATCGAGAGTGAAGTTGCGCAGTTTTCTGCGCCTTTGAAAGGAACAAGCACATGGCTGCTAAAGACGTCAAATTCTCGCGCGACGCGCGCGAACGCATCCTGAAGGGTGTCGACACCCTCGCCGACGCGGTGAAGGTCACCCTGGGTCCCAAGGGCCGCAACGTCGTGATCGACAAGAGCTTCGGCGCGCCCCGCATCACCAAGGACGGCGTCACCGTCGCCAAGGAAATCGAACTGAAGGACAAGTTCGAAAACATGGGCGCCCAGATGCTGCGCGAAGTCGCATCGAAGGCGAACGACAAGGCCGGCGACGGCACCACCACCGCGACCGTTCTCGCCCAGGCGATCGTGCGCGAAGGCATGAAGTCGGTTGCCGCCGGCATGAACCCGATGGACCTGAAGCGCGGCATCGATCTGGCCGTCGGCAAGGTCGTCGAAACGATCAAGGCCCAGTCGAAGCCGGTCGCCGGGACCTCGGAAATCGCCCAGGTCGGCATCATTTCGGCCAATGGCGACAAGGAAGTCGGCGACAAGATCGCCGAAGCCATGGAAAAGGTCGGCAAGGAAGGCGTGATCACCGTCGAGGAAGCCAAGGGTCTCGATTTCGAGCTCGACGTCGTCGAAGGCATGCAGTTCGACCGCGGCTACCTGTCGCCCTATTTCATCACCAACCCGGAAAAGATGCTCGTCGAGCTGTCGGATCCGTACATCCTGATCTTCGAAAAGAAGCTGTCGAACCTCCAGTCGATGCTGCCGATCCTCGAAGCCGTGGTCCAGTCGGGTCGCCCGCTGCTGATCATCGCCGAAGACATCGAAGGCGAAGCGCTGGCGACGCTGGTGGTCAACCGCCTGCGCGGCGGCCTGAAGGTTGCTGCGGTCAAGGCACCGGGCTTCGGCGATCGCCGCAAGGCGATGCTGCAGGACATCGCGATCCTCACCAACGGTGAAATGATCAGCGAAGACCTGGGCATCAAGCTGGAATCGGTCACGCTGAACATGCTGGGTCAGGCGAAGCGCGTCACGATCGACAAGGACAACACCACCATCGTCGACGGTGCCGGTGCTGCCGATGCGATCAAGGGCCGCGTCGAACAGATCCGCGCGCAGATCGAAACCACGACGTCGGATTACGACCGTGAAAAGCTGCAGGAACGTCTGGCGAAGCTCGCTGGCGGCGTTGCGGTGATCAAGGTCGGTGGCGCTTCGGAAGTCGAAGTGAAGGAACGCAAGGACCGCGTCGACGACGCGCTGCATGCGACCCGCGCTGCGGTCGAAGAAGGCATCGTCCCCGGCGGCGGTACCGCGCTGCTGTACGCAACCAAGGCGCTCGACGGCATGTCGGGGGTCAACGAAGACCAGACCCGCGGCATCGACATCATCCGTCGCGCGCTGCAGGCTCCGGTCCGCCAGATCGCCGAAAACGCCGGTTTCGACGGCGGCGTCGTTGCGGGCAAGCTGTTCGACCAGAACGACACCAACTTCGGCTTCAACGCGTCGACCGACGTGTATGAAAACCTGGTTGCTGCCGGCGTGATCGACCCGACCAAGGTCGTCCGCACCGCGCTGCAGGACGCCGCATCGGTTGCCGGTCTGTTGATCACCACCGAAGCCGGTATCGCCGAAACGCCCGAAGACAAGCCCGCCATGCCCATGGGCGGCGGCGGCATGGGCGGCATGGGCGGCATGGACTTCTGACGACCCCAACAGGTCGTCACCCCCGCGAAGGCGGGGGTCGCATGCCGACTTGCCAAACGGCCAAGTCAAAAAAGAGGGCCGGGGGAGCAATCCTCCGGCCCTTTTCGTACTCGCGCTCCTGCGAAGGCAGGGGCCCATCACCGACGCTGTCGGCACCCGGCGCCCATCGCTTTGAAACGCAACGCCGGATGACGCGGCCCCGCCCGTGCACGGGGGCGGGCGGGGGGGGATT
>JAFAGN010000143.1 GCA_023422695.1 Pseudomonadota bacterium | reverse complement strand
GCCCCCGCCTACGCGGGGGCGACGGGTGAACCCTTGACAAATGGCCCGCCGCGCTGCCTTAGGCGCGGCCATATCGGCGCATGTTTTCCTGCGCTCCCAGACATTGAAAGACGATCAAATGCACGCCTATCGCACCCATAATTGCGGCCAGCTTCGCGCCGAACAGGTCGGCCAGTCGGTCCGCGTCTCGGGCTGGGTGCATCGCAAGCGCGATCACGGCGGGCTGTTGTTCGTCGACCTGCGCGACCATTATGGCCTGACGCAAATCGTTGCCGACAGCAGCGACCCGGCGTTCGCGATCCTCGACGGCCTGCGCGCCGAAAGCGTTGTGACGATCACCGGCGATGTCGTCGCGCGCTCCGCCGAAACGGTCAACGCCAACCTGCCGACCGGCGCCATTGAAGTGCGCGCGCGCGACGTCACCGTCCAGTCGGCGGCAATCGAGCTGCCGATGCCGGTCGCCGGCGAACAGGAATATCCCGAGGATATCCGCCTGAAATATCGCTTCCTCGACCTGCGCCGTGACCGTTTGCATCAGAATATTCTGCTGCGCTCGAACGTCATCGCCTCGCTGCGCCGTCGCATGGTCGATCAGGGTTTCACCGAATATCAGACGCCGATCCTGACCGCCTCGTCGCCCGAAGGCGCGCGTGACTATCTGGTGCCAAGCCGCGTTCACCCCGGCAAATTCTATGCGCTGCCGCAGGCGCCGCAGATGTTCAAACAGCTGCTGATGGTCGCGGGCTTCGACCGCTATTTCCAGATCGCACCCTGCTTCCGCGACGAGGACGCGCGCGCCGACCGTTCGCCCGGCGAATTTTACCAGCTCGATTTCGAAATGAGCTTCGTGACGCAGGACGACGTGTTCAACGCGATCGAGCCTGTGCTGGCGGGCGTGTTCGAGGAATTTGCCAACGGAAAGTCGGTGACTCCGGCGGGCTCGTTCCCGCGCATCCCCTATCGCGAGTCGATGCTCAAGTACGGCAATGACAAACCCGACCTGCGCAATCCGCTGATCATCACCGATGTGTCGTCACACTTCACCGGCTCGGGCTTTGGCCGCTTCGCCGACATCGTTGCCGCGGGCGACGTGGTGCGTGCGATCCCGGCGCCGGCAACCGCCGAGAAGAGCCGCAAGTTCTTCGACGACATGAACAGCTGGGCGCAGGGCGAAGGCTTTGCGGGTCTTGGCTATGCAACGCGCAAGGGCGGCGAATGGGGCGGCCCGATCGCCAAGAACCATGGCACCGAAAAGATGGATGCGCTCGCCGCGGAGCTCGGCATCGGTCCGGACGACGGGTTGTTCTTTGCCGCGGGCAAGGAAGCGACCGCCGCGAAACTCGCCGGGTTTGCGCGCACCCGCGTCGCCGAGCAACTCGATCTGATCGACCCGAGCAAATTCGAAATGTGCTGGATCGTCGACTTCCCGATGTTCGAAGCCGACGAGGACACCGGCAAGATCGATTTCAGTCACAACCCCTTCTCGATGCCGCAAGGTGAACTCGAGGCACTGGAAACCAAGGACCCCCTCGATATCCTTGCGTGGCAGTATGACATCGTCTGCAACGGCGTCGAACTGTCGTCGGGCGCGATCCGCAACCATCGCCCCGACATCATGTACAAGGCGTTCGAGATCGCGGGCTATTCGCAGGCCGACGTCGATGCCAATTTCTCGGGCATGATCAACGCCTTCAAATTCGGCGCGCCGCCGCACGGCGGTTCGGCTCCCGGCGTCGATCGCATCGTGATGCTGCTCGCCGACGAGCCGAATATCCGCGAAGTCGTCGTCTTCCCGATGAACCAGAAGGCCGAAGACCTGATGATGGGCGCGCCCGCGCCGGTCAGCGACAAGCAGCTCAAAGAACTCGGCATCCGGATCGTCGACGGGCCGAAGGGCTAAGGGTGAGCCAAGCGCCGCGCGAACACCGGCTGCCGACGCCGCACGGCGAAATCTGCTGGTTCGAATGGGGGCAGCCTTCGGACCGCCCTTCGTTGCTGCTGCTCCACGCCACCGGCTTCCACGCGCGATTGTGGGATCAGGTCGTGGCTAGCCTGCCGGTCGGCACCCATGTCATCGCGCCCGATCAGCTGGGCCACGGGCGCAGCGCCAAGCCTGCCTCGCTGTCCGACTGGGCGGTGACCGCCGACACGCTGCTACCGCTGGTCGACCAGTGCGCGAACGCGCCGCTGGTCGCCTGCGGCCACAGCATGGGCGGATATGTGCTGACGCGGCTCGCGGCGCAGCGGCCCGAAGCCTTCAAACACCTGTTTCTGATTGATCCGGTGATCATGCCGTCCGAATTCTATCGCGGCGCTGCTGATGAGCCTGTCCCCCCGCCCGCTGACCACCCGGTCGCGCGGCGACGTGGGCGCTGGGACGGCTGGGACGCGATGAACGCGCATTTCGCCTCGCGTCCGCCCTACGCCCATTGGCAGCCCGCGGTGCTTGCCGATTATTGCCGCCACGGCCTGCTCGCCGCTGCGGACGGGGAGGGCTGGGACCTTGCCTGCCCGCCTGCACTGGAAGCGTCGGTTTATCAAAACGCGCTGCGCACCAATCCGCACGATTGGCTGCCCCGCATTGACACGCCGGTCAGCGTCATCCGCGCCAGAACCGGCGAGCGTGCGGGCAATCTCGACTTTTCGGTCAGCCCCACCTGGCCTGGCCTCGGTGCTGCATTCGGCGCGGTGCGCGACGAACAATGGGCCGATCAGAGCCATTTCATCCCGATGGAAGCGCCGCAGCGGCTCGCCGATCTGGTCGCCCTGCAACTTTGACCCCGGTCGTTCGGCAGCTTTGACACCCGTCGGTCGCTGCGATAGCCCCAGAGGGAGTAGGCGATTGGGGGCGATGATGATCGACGCGCGATGGGTGTTGGGTGCCGCTTTGCTGGGGCTTGCCATGCCCGCGAACGCCGAAACGCTGACGATCAACAGCGGCGATCCCGCGGCGGTCGATGTCACCGACCTGCTCCGTATTTCGGTCGATCGGTTCGAGGGCGAGGATGGCGCGGCCTTTGCGCAGGCGCTCGAGGCCGAACTCGCTGCGGCGACGTTTCAGGGAAATCCCTTCTATCGTGTCGTGGCGCCCGAATCGGGGGCGCCGACCGACGGGTTGGTCACCGGCACGGTGCGCGCCAGCGTCGATGAGGTGCCGGTGATCAAAAAGCGTCGCCGCTGTACCGAATATGATCCTGCCGACAAAAAGCAGTGCATCAAGGAAATCGACGTCGACATCCGGTGCCGCCGCCGCACCGCGGCGGTCGCCACCACTGTGCGGCTGGTTGCGATCGCCGACGGATCGATCCGCCACACTAGGCCGCTGAACGCGCGCGATCAGGTGACCGTCTGCCCCGATCGCAGCGCGCCGCCTAGTGTCGAGGATTATTTTGAAGCAACCTTCCGCAGTCAGGTACGCACGATCCGCGACGACCTCGCTCCGCGAAGCTATTCGGCGGAGATCCGGGTCGACGAAAGCACCAAGGGGCTGACCAAACCGGCGCAGGCGGCGTTCAAGGCGGCGGTCCGGCTGACCAAGACCGATCAGGTCGGTGCTTGTGCCGCCTGGCAGGCGATGACCCGCGATGCCGAGCCGACCGCGGCGCTGTCGTTCAACCTTGGGCTTTGCAACGAGATGGAGGGCGATCTCGACGCCGCGGCCGATTGGTACGGCGATGCGCAGCGGCAGGGCGCGCGTGGCAGCGCTGTCCCCGAGGCTCTGGCGCGTCTCGATCGCTATCGCCGCGCGCTCAGCGCGTGGACCGCGCGCAAGGCAGTGATGGGGGCCGACTGATCATATCGTCCGCTGTGCCAGAAAGTGACAGCCTGAGCGCTTGGTAGGATGGCGCCGATTGGCTAGACAGCGGCATGACCATCTCGCTCTCCGACTATGAAACCGGCGCCAAATATGATGGCGACCATGGCGATGCGCTCCAGACCCTGCAGGAGCGGCTGGAGCGCGTGCAGGCGGCCCATATCACCCACCGCCAGCGCAGCATCATTATGTTCGAAGGCTGGGACGCGGCGGGCAAGGGCGGGATTATCAAGCGGATGACCGCGCTGCTCGACCCGCGCTATTTCGACGTCTGGCCGATCGGCGCCCCGACCGACGAGGAAAAGGCGCGGCACTTCCTATGGAGGTTCTGGAAACGCCTGCCCGGCAACCGGGAAATCGCGATCTTCGATCGCAGCTGGTACGGCCGCGTCCTGGTGGAGCGCGTCGAGGGTTTCGCGAGCGAGGCCGAATGGCGCAAGGGCTATGACGAAATCAACGAGTTCGAGGCGCAGTTGACCGGCAGCCGCACCAACCTGGTCAAATTGTTCGTCCACATCACGCAGGACGAGCAGGACAAGCGCTTTGCCGACCGCCTGAACGATCCGTGGAAACGATGGAAGACGGGCAGCGAGGATTATCGCAACCGCGCCAAGCGCAAGGCCTATCTGGCCGCGATCGACGAAATGTTCGCGCAGACTAATACGCGCTGGGCGCCGTGGAAGGTGATCGACGGTAACAACAAGAAAGCGGCGCGCATCGCGGCGCTGACCCATATCGCCGACGCTTTGGAGGCAATGGTACCGATGACCCCGCCCGATCTTGACCCAGCCGTGGTCAAGCTGGCGGGCAAGGCGTTCGGTTTCAAGCCCGCGGAGTAAGGAAGATACCGGGCTTTTTGCGGCCCGCGGGTAGCCATCTGGCGCCCCGCTCGCTACATGGGGGTGATGAGCCGCGCCAAAAGATCCGATGATTGGGGGTTTCCCCGCTGGCGTCCCTATGGCTCGTCGCGCGAGACGCAAAAGGTCCGCCTGTGCGACCGACACGGCTGCACCAACCCCGGCAATTGCCCGGCGCCCAAGTCGCCGAACAGCCCCGAGCGCTGGTATTTCTGCGAAACGCACGCCGCCGAATATAACCGCGGCTGGGACTATTTCGAAGGTTTGAGCGCCGAAGACGCCGCGGCGCGCGCCGCCGAAGAAGCGCAGGGCGCACGCAGCTATGCCAAGGCCCAGCATTATGCGTGGGGCGGCCCGGGCGACGGCACCCGCAGCAGCGACGAAATGCGCGCGCTCGACATCCTGGGCCTCGAACCCGATGCCGATTTCGAAGCGGTGAAAAAGGCGTGGCGCGCGCTGGCCAAGGAAACCCATCCCGACGTCAGACCGGGCGACGCCGACGCCGCCAAACGCTTTGCAGCAGGGCAGGCGGCGTTCGAGGTGCTGAAGCAGGCGGAGGACAGGAAAAGCTGGAAGCCGGCATAATGGCGCCGCGGTCGGCTTGGCTGTACTGGTGACATTTGCGACCTTGACCAATCGCCGCACGACGCGATGGTCCAGGGTGATCGGGCGAAGGGGGCGGGTATGCGAATTCTTGGCGGGCTGTTGATCGGGGCGGCATTGACGACATCGGCGGCGGCCCAGCCGCTCGGCTATCAAAATGGCTTGAGCCGCGTCGACGGCGTCGTCGGGGTCGGCCTGACCATTCCGATCGGTGGTCAAAAAGCGAAAGATCCGCCGCGGGTCGAGCTTCGCCTGACGCGCGATGTGGTAAGCTTTGACGGCACCCGCCAATCGAACAGCGGCATCCGCCCCCACGAAACGCGCATCGGCTTTTCGCTGGAACGCGACAACCGCCTGCTGCTCAACGGTCGACCGATCGACACCCGTCAGCGCAACAATGTATCGACGGTCGGCTGGATCGCGATCGGGGCGGGCATCGTCCTGATCGGCGGCGCCCTGCTGGTCGCCGACGCGGCGCGCGACGCGTCGGAATAGCCGAGCCCCAAGACGCAACGCGGCGCGCGGAGGTCGAAAACCAACCCTAGGCTTCTGCCGCTTCCACACCCATTGACCGCGCGTTAACCATTGTCGGTCATAGCTTTGCGGTCAATTTGAGGTGGGTGCGCGCATGAAATATGATCCGATCAATCCGGCGGGGCCGGTGCTTGACCAGTCGGTCGCCAGCGACTGCGGCGAACTCGCCGTCGGGTGCAGCGAGGCCGCGGGGCGCATCAAGCGCGCGACGGGCCAGATGGACCGCCAGATCGACGAGCTCGGGCGTCTCGAAGATTTTGTCGTCAGCCTGGAATCCGACCAGCGCCAGATCGCCGATTCCACCGACGAAGCCAAATTGCTGTCGGCGCGCGCTTGCGAACAACTTGATGCCGGGGCCGAGCGCGTCAACGGTGCGGTCACCGAATTTCGCGCGGTGATCGACCTCGTCGCGCGGCTGGGGACGCATGTCACCAATTTTGCCGCGGTGATGGAACAGGTGCAGCAGGTCAGCCAGTCGATCGAGGCGATCGCCAAGACCACCAATATGCTCGCACTCAACGCCGCGATCGAGGCCGAGCGCGCGGGCGATGCCGGCCGCACCTTTGCCGTCGTCGCCGCCGAGGTCAAAAAGCTGGCGCAGAACACCCGCGGCGCCACCGACGAAATCCGTCGCAGCATCGGCAGCCTCGCTGCCGAAGCGGGCGGGCTGGTCACCGAAATCCAAGCCGGGGTCGAACAGTCGAGCCGCGCCGAAGCGCAGTTCGAAACGATTACCGACGCGCTGCACGACGCGACGCACCTCGTCGCGCTGCTCGACGATCAGAGCGACCGCATCGCGCAGTCGAGCGCGATGGTCCATGCGAACGGCGCCAAGGTCCGCGAAGCCGTCGACCGCGTTGTCGGATCGGTGCGCGACAATCGCGCCACGCTGGAAGACACCCGCACGTCGATCCTGTCGATGGAGCATGTGTCGAACCGCATGTTCAATGCGGTGATTTCGGCCGGGGTCAGCCCGCAGGATTCGGCGGTGGTCGAACTGGCGGCCAAGGTGCGCGACAAATTCGTCAGAATCGCCGAACAGGCGATCGCGAACGGCGAACTGACGATGGAGCAACTGTTCGACACCAATTATGTCCGCGTTCCGGGGTCGAACCCCGAACGCTTCCGCACGACGCTCTGTGACTGGGCCGATGCCAATTGGCGACCGCTGTTCGACGATGTCGTCGCGAACAATCCCAATGTGAAGATGTCGTCGGGGGCCGACATGAACGGCTTTCTGCCGACCCACATCACCGAATGCTCGCGCGTGCCGACCGGCGACGTCGCGCATGACACCGCCTATTGCCGCAACGGCCGCATCCTGTTCGACGAAACCGACAAGGCGGCGAAGCGCAGCAACGCACCCTTCTTCATGGCGGTGTATCGGCAGGAAGGGGATGGCACCAACTATGTCACGGTGCGCAATTGCTACACGCCGGTGGTGATCAACGGTCGCCGTTGGGGCGATGTCGAGGTCGCGTATCAGCTTTAGCGCTGCGCTCCCGGGGCGGGCGGCTGCCCCGGATATTGTTCCATCGCAGGATCGATGATCGTCCCGGTCGGCGCCTCGCTGGTCCAGATGGCGACGCTCGGCGTCAGCCCATGGTCGTCGAGTGCGCCCAGACGCACCGCCCGCATGTCGGGCCGCGCCGACGAAGCGCCATAAAGCTGTGTCCCGCAAGTCGGACAAAAGGCCCAGGTCAGCGCATTACCACTCGCCGCGATGCGGCTGTTCGACGCGGCCTCGCCCGACCATGTGATACCGGCGGCCTGGAAAATCGCGTTGTGGGTGGGGCCACCCGATGCAAGCTTCTGGCACTGGCGGCACCAGCACTGGCGCACAGCGAGTGGTTCCCCGTCGATCCGGACCGAGACCGCCCCGCAGGCGCAGCTTCCGCCATATGCCATTGCGCGGTTCAGCTCCCCTGGCGCCGCGCCATGAATGCCAGCTTCTCGAACAGCATCACATCCTGCTCGTTCTTGAGCAGCGCGCCGTGGAGCGGTGGGATCGCCTTGCCGACATCGCGGTTCTGGAGCACTTCGAGCGGCATATCCTCGTTGAGCAGCAGCTTGAGCCAGTCGATCAGCTCGCTGGTCGACGGCTTTTTCTTGAGGCCCGGAACGTCGCGGACTTCGTAGAAGATGTCCATCGCGCGGCTGACCAGCGTCTTCTGGATGCCGGGGAAATGGACGTCGACGATCGCCGCCATCGTGTCGCGATCGGGGAATTTGATATAGTGGAAGAAACAGCGGCGCAGGAAGGCGTCGGGCAATTCCTTTTCATTGTTCGACGTGATCACGACGATCGGGCGTTCGCGCGCGCTGATCGTTTCGTCGGTCTCATAGACGTGGAACGCCATGCGATCGAGTTCCTGCAGCAGGTCGTTCGGGAATTCGATGTCGGCCTTGTCGATCTCGTCGATGAGAAGCACGGGCAGCTTGGGCGAGGTGAACGCCTCCCACAACTTGCCCTTGCGGATGTAGTTGCGGATGTCGTGGACGCGTTCCTCGCCGAGCTGACCGTCGCGCAGGCGCGCGACCGCGTCATATTCGTACAGGCCTTGCTGCGCCTTGGTCGTCGATTTGATGTTCCAGGTGATCAGCGGCGCGTCGAAGGCTTTCGCGATTTCCTCGGCCAGCACGGTTTTGCCGGTACCGGGTTCGCCCTTCACGAGCAGCGGGCGGCGCAGCAGCGTCGCGGCGTTGACCGCGACCTTCAGGTCGTCGGTGGCGATATAGGCGCTGGTGCCATCAAAGCGCATGGGCTCGTCTTTCCCTTAACGTGAACGTCAAGCGGGCATAGCGGGGGCGGGGGAAGGGTGCAAGCCGCCGCTTTTTCTCCCCTCCCGCTTGCGGGAGGGGCAGCGAGACTTGCAAACTTGTTTGCTAGTCGCAGCGGGGTGGGCTGGGATAGTTCGGAAGCTCGCTTCGCTCGCACCCACCCCTAACCCCTCCCGCCTGCGGGAGGGGAATTTACGAAGTCGCCCGGCTTGCCGCGCGCGCGGCCATCAGATCCCACAGTCCGTTGTGCTGCGCGATCAACTGCTGGGCGCCGAACACCATCGCGCGTTCGATCGCCGGACTGTCGGCGACCGTCCCGGCGAGCCGCGCGGTATCGCGCAGGTCGGGCAGGGCGCAGGTCGGCGGGGTCATGTCGAGCCGCTGGGCGCTGATGTCGAGCAGGACGCGGATCGTCCGCCAGTCGAGCGTTAGGGCAATCGCTGCACCAACGGCGCAGCCGTGGCGATCCGATTCGGACAGCATGTCGATCGCCTTGCGCTGCGCGGCGACCGCGGCCTCGCATTGCGCCTGCCCCTGGGTGCTCGGCACCGGGCCGACCGCGGAAGCGATCTTGGTCAGAAAGGCGCGCTCCTGCACAAAAGCATCGGCGGCCTGATCCATCCACTGGCGCGATGCGGGGTCGACCGCCTTGCGCGCCGCATTGTCGATGACCCCGGGATGACGACCGTGAAGCAGGCACAGGAAATGAACCGCGTCGGCCAGGTTGCGCATGGCGTCGGGTCCGCTGGACAGCGCGCCCGCGCGCACGTGCGAATGCGCGCCGGTGCCATTGCTGGCGACCAGCGAATCGAGCATTTCGGCGACGCCGCGCGGCTGCAGCAGGGGCTGGGTCGACTGGCTCAACGCTTGTTCCTCGCCTGTGGCGCGGGCCGCAGGGGCCGGGCCGGTGAAATTCAACGCCCGGTCATAGGGCAACGTCGTAAACGTCGCGTTTATGGCCAGCGCTTGATTTGTACCGGTGCTGTTTCAGCGAGGGACAAGGGACAGGCGACAGACGCAAAGGGACCGGCAAGCCCCGGGGGAAGCTTGCCGGTCCCATCGATGGCGCCAGTTGGACGCCATCTGCGCGAAAAGGCCGGACCCGGGGAGAGGGATTGTCCGGCCGATCCGGCTTAAGCGGCGAGGGCGAACTCCTCGGCCTTCTGGCTGGGCTGTTCGGCGGCTTCGACCGCGGTCAGCGCAGGTGCAGCGGGCGCAGCCGATTTGGCGGGGAACAGCAGGCGCGAAGCCAGCACGACGCCGCCAAGCGCGAAATAGCCGATGAAGGTCTGCACCGGGAAGAAGAACAGCGGCGCGACAAAGGCGAGGCGCAGCCACAGCGGGTTGAAACCAAAATCCTGGCCGACAGCTTCGCAGATGCCGAAAAACGTATCGCGGCGGTTGAAAAGGTTGGAGGTTTCGTTTGCCATCTTCTTGTCTTTCCCTTGGGCTGCGAGCACTGCCCCGCGCCGATGCACAGTGCATCGCAAAGGCCGTGCCAGTTTCAGCAATCCCCCAAAAATCCGGGCTTTATGGGGTCAGCCCTGATCTGCCGCCCGCCCTGGACCGTGAATCCATTCCCATTGATTGGGAATGATTGCCATTTGGTGGGCAGCGCCTGAACCTTCGATGAAGCGCGCAGCACCCGATGACAGCGGCTATCTGGCGTTCAAATATGAAGATTTAAAGAGCGCCGACGAAAATAATTGTGCGACGCAGCATATTTTTGGGGTGAATTATGTCGGACAGCGTTGCGGCTGCTAAACTTGTACGATGCGAGGCTGGGACCATGAATGGCCGACGTGCGGGTTCAAGGCATGTTATCCCCGACGGGTGGTGAGTGGCAGAGGTGGTTTATCCGGTGCGCGACAGAATACGGAATTGCTTTTGAACAGCTAATTCGCGGTACGCCATCTCAAGGACGAGGCGAATCGATCGTCACTCTCCACCAGCGCCGCTAGTTTGCGGAGGCTTGCCAACGTCCGCGTTTCCTGCCCCAAAGCCGACATCATGCCTCAATCCGCCGTCGTCGGAAACGGCCCGTTGACCGCGCTAGCGCGGCGGATGTTGTCGGCGACCGGAGGCAGCTGGAATGGCGCGGGCACCGGCGGCATTTCGCTCAGCCGGTCGGCGAACAGCAGCCGCCCCGGCCCCAGCTTGTAGAGGATCATCGGCAGCAGATCCTCGCCGAACACGAAGCAACCCTCGCTGCGACCCAGCTTGCCCTGCGTCGCGATCAGCGCCGGGTCGGCGTACCACGCACCATGCACCACGATCGCGCGGACGTCGGCATTGTTATTGTCGGGCTCCAGCCCTGCCAGCCGCATCGACGACCCGTTGGCGCCCCAATAATAGTCGCTGGTGCGATACGCGCCGCGCGAGGTCGCCAGACTTCCAACCCGGTTCGAAAAGCTTTTCAGCCAACCATCATGCTGCGGGTCCGATCCGCGGCCATGGGTGACCGGAAACATCTCGATCTTGCCTGCCACCATATCGACCAGTGCAAAGCGCGGGCGCGCCGACGGCAGGCCGAAATCGACGATGCCGACGCGGTCGCTTTGTGGAATATGACGACCCTGTGTCGCCAATTGCTTGCGCGCGACCGCCAGATAATCAACCGGCGCCGCTACCGGGGCCACCGGCTGGCGAATCCACTCGGGCATCTGCGCCCGCGCCGATGCCGCGGCCATGGCGCCTGCTCCGGCCAGCCCGGCCAGCATCGCCCTGCGATCGAACAAATTACTCACGTGCTACCCAACCCCGCATTGGCCGCCTTTGGCGGTCCGTCGACTCTGCATAAGTCGCGCCTTCGCCGCGAAAGGCAAGCAGTTGGTTCCCGATCATGCGGGCAAATGTGCCATATATGCTATGAATAGCGGGTTTACGCTGCGGTGGGCGGCGATTAGGACGCTGCGCATGAAAGCAACCATCTGGCATAACCCCGCCTGCGGCACGTCGCGCAAGACGCTGGCGATCCTGCAGGAAACCCCCGGCATCGACCTGACCATCGTCGAATATCTGAAGCATCCCTATGCCGCCGATCAGCTGCGCCAGCTGTTCGCCGCCGCCGGCCTCGCCGCCCGCGATGCGCTGCGGCTGCGCGGCACCGACGCCGAGGAGCGCGGGCTGAAAGACGCCGACGAAGCCGCGATCATCGCCGCGATGGCGGCCAACCCCGCCTATGTCGAGCGCCCGATCGTCCAGACCGACAAGGGCGTGCGCCTGTGCCGTCCGCAGGATGTCGTGCGCGAGATTCTGTGACGCGACACGTGCCGATACTCTGATCGGCCCCTGAGCTTGTCACCCGAAAAAGCAAAAGGGGCTACGAACAATGTCCGCAGCCCCTCTTGTAACTCGAATCGCAGACCCGATTACGGGCTGGTCGGGCTGTCGTCGCCGTCGGTCAGCAGCACGATAGCGGCGATGATGCCAACGGCGGCCAGCGCGATGACGATCCAGCTGGTTTCGCCTTCCAGCTCGCTCTGACCTTCGACGGTCGAAGCAGCGCGAACACTCTGAGCTGCCGACGCGGCAACCGGCGCTGCGAGCAGCGACGTCGCGGCGAGGCTAACCGCGGCCTTCTTAAACAAATTCATATTAAACTCCCTGGCTGGATAGGCTTTGTGGATCGACCCGGCATAATGCTATTCTATTGTTCCACCACTGCTTTCATAAACGCCTTCTGTCATATTGCAATCGACTATCAAATATTTCGACCCCAAATTACCGCCAGATCGGCGCAAATTGCGCCTCGTGATGTACTAGCCCGCGGCGATCCGACCGCCTGAAATTGCGAATCGCGTGACCGGCCCGGGCATGTCGACGAACAATTCGGCCTCGGTCCCGGTCAACCACGCCTGCCCGCCCTGCCCCGCCAGCCGGGCATAGAGCGCCGCGCGGCGCAGCGGATCGAGGTGCGCCGCGACCTCGTCGAGCAGCAGCAGCGGACGCTGGCCGCGCGCGCGCGCCACGCAGTCGCTGTGTGCCAGCACCAGCGACAACAGCATTGCCTTTTGCTCGCCGGTCGAACAGCGGGCCGCGGCGCGCGCCGTCGCGGCGTGGACAGCAAGCAGGTCATCGCGGTGCGGCCCGGCGGTGGCG
>JAFAGN010000134.1 GCA_023422695.1 Pseudomonadota bacterium | reverse complement strand
GGCTCGCAGCGATGCGAGCCCCTTCCTATCTCGCCGGTAAAAGGCGAACCGGTACGTCATCGTGCTGGCATCCGCGGTCGCATTGCGCGACCAAGCGACCACTGCCGCCACCATCGCCGGCGGCAGCGGAGTTTCAGCGCGCCATGCAGATGCCACCCGCCGAACGAATATTGGTAGCCGACGATCACCCCATTTTCAGGGACGGCATGTGCAGGCTGATCGGCGGCGCGTTTCCGCGCGCGGACATTGTCGAAGCAGGCAATCTCGACGAGGTCATGCAGCGCGCTGGCGACGGCGCGCCGCCCACGCTCTTCATTCTTGACCTGATGTTCCCGGGCATGGACCCGCTGACCACTATCGCCGCACTTCGCCGCCAGTATCCGACATCGTCGATCATCATCATTTCGATGTCGGATGACGGCGAAACGATCCAGCGCGTCATGCGGCAGGGCGCCGACGGTTTCATTGGCAAGGCGATGCCGTCCGACGCGATGCTGGCGGCGATCAGGGCGGTGCGCGGCGGCGATACATTGGTGCTGGTTCCCGAAACTGCATCGATCGCGGTGCCGCCGCAACAACGCAGCCAGGAACTCACGCCCCGCCAGCGCGATGTCCTGTCGCAATTGGCGATGGGCAAAACCAACAAGGAAATCGGGCGCCAGCTCGCGATATCCCCCTTTACGGTCCGCATTCATGTGTCGGCGCTGCTGCGCATATTGGGTGCCCAAACGCGATCGGAAGCCGCGACAAAAGCCGAAGCATTGGGTCTGCAATAGGACTGGCTAGCCGCTTCGCTCCGCGGTTTGACGGCTCCGCAGCGCCGCAATCGCCGAGCGAAGTTCGGCGGGTCGGACCGGCTTTTTGAGCACGAGGATGCGTGCGTCGGCGATAATTTCCTCGATCGCCAGCGTGTCATGCCCGGTCATCACGATCGTCATCGGCGGCGGGCTCTGGTGTTGATGCAGCGCGATACAATCGGCGCCGGTCACCCCGCCGCCGATGTCGAAATCGGTGACGATCACATCGCATGGGTGCGCATGTGGCGGCACCGTCGACCAGGCGGCGACATCGGCGCCCCATGTCCGCAGCAGGTCGGCGGTCGCATCAAGCACGTCGATATCGTCTTCGACCAGCAGGATGCGCAAGCCGTGCAGCGGGGCGCAATAGCCTGGATCGCGGTCGATCATCGGCTCCGCAGCAGCCGTCGCCGCGACCAACCCATGGATCGCAACCCCGGTTCCGCGACCCGGCTGCGAACAAATTTCGGCGTCGAGGCCCATTAGCGCGCCCAACCGCTTGACGATCGAAAGGCCCAGGCCGACGCCCTGCATATCGGCGGCGCCCAATTTACGGATCTGGTAAAATTCGTCGAACAGCCGCGGCAGATGTTCGGCCGCAATCCCCGGACCGCGATCGATGACCCAGATCGAGATGGTGTCGCCGCGCGACCGGCAGCCGACCACGACTTTGCTGCGCGGCGCATATTTGATCGCGTTCGACACCAGATTTTGCAGCATGGTGAGCAACAGCGCGCGGTCGGCGAACACGACGCGGTCCGACGCAACAAAGCGCAGATCAATGCCGGCCCACCCGGCACTGACCTGGTTCTGCTGTTCGAGCAGGCGAAATATCTGCGCCATCCGGACGGGTTCCGGCGTGGGCGTTACCGCGCCGCTGTCGAGGGTGGAAATGTCGAGCAGCGAGCGAAACAGCTCGGCGACACCCTGTAGCGATCGGTCGATCCGGTCGACGATCGCGCGCTGTTCGGGGGCAAGCCCGGTCTGGGTCAGGCTGTTGAGAAAAAGCCCGATCGCGTGCACCGGTTGCCGCAGGTCATGGCTGGCCTGCGCGAGAAAGCGTGATTTGGCCGTGTTCGCCTCTTCGGCGTCGAGGCGCGCCTGTTCGATGCTGTGCAGCAGGGTCCGGATGTAGAGCGGAACGATGAGGGTCGTAAACGACAGCGTCACGACCAGGGGAGGATTGGCCTGCCAATAGGGTGTCAGCGCCGTGATCGTGGCCAGGGTGATCTGCGCCATGATCGCCGCAACGATCATGTAGCGCGATCCGAAACGCAGCCCGTTGCCGACGGTCACCCACATGATCAGGCCATAGGCAGGCAACATCACCTGGCAGCCGACGATGATCGCGAACGCCAGCCCCGCATAGTCGTTGGTCATCGAGAACAGCCTGCGCGCCGGGTAATGGCCCGGATAGCGGCGAACCAGATAAAGCAGTCCCAACGCAATCGGGGTGTAGGCGGCGAAATAGCCGAGCACGGCCAACGCCCAAGGCGCGATCCGTCTATCGGGCGCGATGGCAATGCTCGCCGCGGCGGCGTAGCTTGAAATCAGTACCAGCAGCGCGAGGCGGATCCACGCTTGCTTATATTCCAATGCGTCTTCGGTTGCCGTGCTCGCGGCGCGCTGAAACAGCCGCGCGGCGCCGTCACCCACGTTGGAGGCAAATTGCCCGTACCGCATAGTAGCATCCGCCCCTGGATTTATCCGCCCGACCCGATCCAGCCGCGATGCGCAAATTTAGCGGCGGCCGCGGCGTGGCTTCAAGCGTTCGGGTGCACCATGACATAATCGCGCGGCGCGAAGCGGCGCCGCGCGATCTGCCGCGACACCGCTTCACCCGGACACGTCACACCTGCCAGCCAGGCTTGCCGATCAGAACGCCTGTTTGACGTTGATCAACACGCCCTGATCGGCCCCCGCCCCGCTGTTGTCGCGGTACGAATATTCCACATCGACCGCTGTCCGATCGCCGATCATCATCTCGACCCCGAAGCCCATCAACAGGCGACTGCGCGCGTAGCCGGTCAGCGGGATGACGTTGAACGGCCGCGAAATCTGATCGAAATAGGCGACCAGCGCCCGGCCCTCGCGTTCGACATCACGCTGATACTCCAGTCGCAGACGCGGCAGGAAGAAGCCGTTTTCGACCGCGATGCGGTAATCCACCTTCGCCCCGGCGCCGATCGACGTGAACGCCACATCCTGATCGAGATAGGCAAGGTCGAACACCGAACCGCTGTTTTCGGTATAGCCGTTCAGCGTCCCGCGCTGCGCGTCGATCCGCGCATAGGGCGTAAAGCGCCAATCGCCGCTTTCGATGTCGGCACCCGCCGATACCGAACCGAACCACTGGCGGCCGCTGCGCGATGAATTGACCATCGCGCCCGACAGCGTAACATAGCGGCGCAGATCGAAATCGAGCCACTGATACCCCGCCAGCCAGTCGACATAGAGCCCACCGCCAAGCAGGTGGCTGCCATAGATCGCCAGCGTCTTGGCTTCGCCTTCGCTCTGCGACCCGTTGCGACCGACATCGGTCGTCTCGCGGCCCAGCCCGATGCCGATACCGGCAGCAAAGGACGGGTTGAAGCGATAGTCAGCGCCAAAGGTCACACCCTCCGATTCAAAGCGCTCCGATGGACGCCCGGTCGCCTGATCGCGATCGCCCCAGCGGATCGTGCCGCCCGCCCAGATCGTGAGCGGGTTTGCGGCGCCGCCATCCGGCCCGTTGGCGTTGGCGGCTGTCTTTCCGCCCTCACCCGCCGTCTCGCCGCCGATCGCACCGCCGCCGAGCAGGCCGCCCGCCATCGATCCGCCGGTCAGCGGACCGCCGTGCGGATTGGCCCCCAGACCGCCCGGCTGCCGGTTCGGCCCCCCGGCGTTGGCGCAGACCGGGTTGGTCCATGCGGTGATCGTGTCGATACAATGATCCGACGCGTTGATCCGCAGCGAATTGGCGAACCCACCGCTGCCGCCACCGCGGCGCATCCCTTCGAGCCGCCGGTTGAAGTTGCCGACCTGGATGTCGACGAAGCGGCGGGCCGAATTGACCTGCGCCTGGACCAGTCCGCGGACCTCGGGATCATTCGCCGGATTGGGCCGCGCGACGATGCGCAGCGTGTAGGTGATCGTCGCGGTCGACGGCGTGCCGCCGGTGCTGTCGCTGACCGTGACCGCAAAGGTCGCGTCGCCCGAACCCGTCGGCGTTCCGGCGATCACCCCCGTCGTCGCGTTGATCGTGAGGCCTGCGGGCAGCGCGCCCGAGCTGACCGCGAAGCTGTATGGCGCGATGCCCCCCGCGGCAGTGAGCCGCTGGCTATAGGCGACACCCTGCGTGCCGCCCGGTAGCGTCGCCGGCGTGACGGTGATCGCCGAATTGCCGACGGTCAGCGTCAGGCTGGCACCGCCGGTCTGGCCATTGGCGTCGGTGACATTGACGGTGAACGCAAAGGCGCCCGCCGCCGTCGGCGTTCCCGAAACGACGCCGCCGGTCGACAGCGCGAGCCCCGCAGGCAATGTGCCACCGCTCAACGCGAAGCGATACGGCCCGACCCCGCCGGCCGCGACCAGCGTTGCCGAATAGGGCGCACCTGCCGTGGCGACAGGCAGGCTGGTCGGGGTCACCGTGACCAGCGGCGCCGCGACGGTCAGGCTGTAACTGCCCTGCACCGTAAACGGCGCCCCCGCTCCGGTCGACCCGGTATCGGTCGCGGTTACCGCGAAGTTGAAGCTCCCCGACGCGGTCGGCGACCCGGAAAGCAGCCCGGTCGACGCGTTGAGGGTGACGCCCGCCGGCAGATTTCCGGTCAGGCTGTACGTGTAGGGACCGACCCCGCCAGTCGCGGTGATCGCCTGGCTGTACGCCACCGCATAATTGGCGGTGAAGCTGCCCGTTGCGGGGGTCAGCGCCAGCGTGGGCGCGTTCACGACCAGCGTGAAGCCTTGGCTGGTATTGAACGGCCCCGCCCCGGTCGAAGCGTCGGTTCCCGACACGACCAGGGCAAAGCTACCCGCGCTGGTCGGCGTACCCGACACGGTGACGCTGTTGGCGTTGCTGCCGCTGATCGCCAGCCCGGCGGGCAGGTTGGTCACCTGATAGCCCGCGAACGGCTGCGTGCCGCCGCTGAAGGTAAAGGTCTGGCTATAGGCCGTCCCCGCCGACGCGGTCAGCGGTCCCCCAGCGGCAATCGTGATCGCCGGGTTGCCGACCGTCAGCGTCACCGCCGCCGGAGCCGACGTCCCGCCCGCGTTGGTTGCGGTGTAGGTGAAGCTGTCGCGACCCGCATAACCGGCGTTCGGCGTATAGGTGACGCCGAGGCCGCTGACGACCGCGGTGCCGTTCACCGGCGGCGTGGCAATCGCAACGCTCGCCGCGGCGCCGCCAGTGATGTTGAGCGCGATCGGGTTGGCGGTGCTGCCATAGGCGACCGTTGCCGATACCGGATTGGCGATCGGCGCCGGTTGTTCGATCTGGACCGTATAGTTTTGCGTCGCCGCATAAGGCCCGCTGCCCGTGCTGCTGTCGGTGGCGGTCACGGCGAAGGTAAAGGTGCCAAAGGCCGTGGGTGTACCCGACAGCGTCCCGCCCGCCGACAGGCTCAACCCGGCAGGCAGCGCACCTGCGCTCACCGCATAGCTGTAGGGTGCGGTGCCGCCGCTCGCCGGGTTCAATGGCGCGCTATAGGCAAAGCCGACCTGTCCGCCCGCTAGCGTCGTCGGCGGCAACGTCACCACCGCCGCCCCAATGGTCAGCGTATAGGCACGGCTGCCGCTCTGGGCGTTGGCGTCGGTCGCGGTCAGGGTGAAAGTATAGCTGCCCCCCGCGGTGGGGGTGCCAGCGATCACGCCGCCCGCCGACAGCGTCAGTCCGGGCGGCAGCGCGCCCGCGCTTACGGCATAGCCATAGGCCGCGACCCCGCCCGATGCGGCGGCCCTCTGGCTGTAGCCGACCCCGACGGTGCCGTTCGGTAGGCTCTCCGGCGAAATCATGATGATCGGTGCCGGGACGTTGATCGTATAGTTTTGCGCGATGGTGAACGGCGCCCCGGCCCCGGTCGCACCGGTGTCGGTGGCGGTGATCGTGATCGGATAGCTGCCCGGCGCGGTCGCGGTGCCGCTGACGCTGTCGCCGGTAAAGGTCAGCCCGGTGGGCAACGCTCCCGTCAGCGCATAGGTGAAGGGTCCGACGCCGCCGCTGGCGCTAAAGGCCTGCGCAAAGGGCGCATTATAGGCTGCGGTCAACGTGCCTGCGCCCGGCGTCATGTTGAGCGTCGGTGCGGCGACGACAAGCGTGAAGGTCTGGCTGGCGCCGAATGGCCCGGTGCCGGTCGAGGCGTCGGTCGCCGACACGGTCAAGGGGAAGCTGCCCGCGCTGGTCGGTGTGCCGATGATCGCGATGGTGTTCGCACCGCTGCTCCCCACCTGCACGCCAGCCGGCAGACCCGTCACCTGATAGCCCGTGAACGGCTGCGCCCCACCGGTGAAAGTGAAGGTTTCGCTATAGGCGGTTCCGACGGTTGCGGTCAGCGGGCCGCCCGCGGCGATCGTGATCGCGGGATTGGCGACGCTGATCGTCACCGTCGCCGGAGCCGAATTGGCACCGTTGTTGCTGGCGAGATAGGTGAAGCTGTCGGTCCCGGCAAAGCCCGTGTCGGGAATATAGCTGATCGTCATCCGGTCGACGATCGCGCGGCCGTTGGTCGGCGGCGTGACCACCGCGACCGAGTTTGCGGTGCCGGTGATGCTGAGCGGGATCGGGGTCAGCCCCGCGCCATAAGCGACGCTGGCGGTAACCGCGCCAACCACCGGCGGGGTGTTGACGATATTGATCGAATAGCTTTGCTGCACGACCTGCGGCCCCACGCCGCCGTCGCTGTCGGTCGCCGTCACGACGAAGCCGAACAGATTGGCGGTTGTCGGGGTTCCGGTGATCGCTCCCGAAGCCGACATCGTCAGACCGTAGGGCAGCTCGCCCGAAGTCACGACATAGCTATAGGGCGCGACGCCGCCGGTGGCCGAGGCGATTTGCGCCGAATAGGCGACATCGGTTGCACCGTCCGCCAGCGTGGTCGGCGGCAGGACAAGCGGCACCCGCTCAACGGTGATCGAATAGGCGCGCGCCCCGGCATAGGGTCCGGGCGCGCCGGTCACATCGGTCGCGGTGATCGTGAAGCCCCAGCTGCCGCTCAGGGTCGGCGTCCCCGTCAGTGCGCCACCGGGCGCGAGCGTGAGCCCGGGGGGCAGCGCCCCCGATGTGACCGCAAAGCTGTAGGGCGCGATCGATCCGTCGGCGGTAATCGTCTGGCTGTACGGCACCCCAAAGGTGGCGTTCGGCAGCGTCAGCGGGTCGACGACGATCGTCGGCGCTGCAATCGCCACGCTAAAGGCGCGGCTGGCCGTATAGGGTCCGGGCGCGCCGCTGCTGTCGGTCGCGGTGATCGTGAAGTTGAAATTTCCTGCGGCAACGGGCGTTCCCGAAAGGCGTCCGTCGGGCGCGAAGGTCAAGCCAGTGGGGATGGCGCCCGCGGTCACCGCATAGCTGTAGGGCGAGACCCCGCCGCTGGTGGTCAGGATCGCGCTATACACGATGCCCACCGTCCCGGCAGGCAGATTGACGGGCTGTATGTCAAGCGGCACGTCGTCGTTGGTGATCGTCCCGGTTCCGGGGTTGGCGCCGACGGTCGCATTCGTCACGCCCGACATGGTGACGGTGAAGCTTTCGTCTCCTTCAGGGGTTGTGTCACTGTTGACGGTGACCGGAAACATCTTGCTCGTTTCGCCGGGCGCGAAGGAGAACCCTCCGCTCGCAGCAACATAGTCACTCCCGGCGGTGGCGGTACCGTTCGCGGTCGCCACATTGACCGTCACGCCAAGGCCGCTCGGCGCGTCAAGCGTCATTACGAAGTTCAGCGTGCGCGTTCCGACATTACCCTCGACGATCGATGAGCTACTGATCGAAAGCGTAGGCTGTGCATCGTCGTTCGTGATCGTGCCGGTGCCTTGCGACCCGTTGACGAACGCGCCGACCACATTGGAAATGCGAACAGTGAAAGTTTCATTCGTCTCGTTCAATGTGTCGCCGTTGACGACGACGGTGAACGTCGCTGATGTCACGCCTTCCGGGATCACGACGCCGGTCTGGCTGTTCGCGACATAGTCTTGTCCCGCCGTGGCGGTGCCGTTGGCGGTCGCGATATCGAAGGTCACGCCGCCGGTGGCGGCAGGCGAAGACAGCAACACGGTAAAGACCATATTGGTCGTCCCACTATTGCCTTCGTTCGCGGTCACGCTGCTCACCGTGACGCTGGGGAAATCGTCGTTGAGAATCGTCCCCGTGGCGCTGTTCGGCGCGCCGACGGTATAGCCAGCGCCCGCCGCCAATGTGATGATCACCGTTTCGTGCGCTTCGATGGAACCATCCGAATTGGGATCGACGACGACCGTGTGGCTCGTGGCCCCGGCCGGTATGATCACCGGCGGATTCAGCACAACGTAGTCGGCGCCGTTGGTCGCCGTACCACCGACGGTCAGATTCATCGTGATCGGCGATGCCGAAGCCGCGCTCAGCGCAATCGTGTAGATCAGATTGTCAGCGCCGTTCTCCAGCACGCTCGCCGGGGACACCGAGATCGACGCGGTGGGAACGTCGTCGTTCAGAATGGTGCCGGTTGCCGACGCCGGAGCGCCGACCAGATAGTCGCCGCCGGCCGCAACGGTCAGGATGACCGTTTCATTGGCCTCGACCGTGCCATCGACAGTGGGGTCGATCGTCACCGTCGCTGTGGTGGCGTTGGCGGGAATGATGACCGAGGCGACATTGCCGCTGTAATCGCTGCCCGCCGTCGCCGTCCCCGACGTCGTCAGATTGATGGTGAGCGGACTGGCGCTCGCGGCGCTGCGCGTCACGGTATAGACCAGATTGGTCGCGCCATCTTCGGCGACCGAGGCCGGTGCCACCGCGATCGTCACCGTCGGCGGCGCCACCACGGTGAGCGTGAAGGGTTCGAGCTCAGCATAGATTCCGGGGCCGGTGCTGGCGTCGGTGACACGCAGCGTAACGGCATAGTTGCCTGTCGCGGCCGAGGTTGTGCCGCTGATCACGCCCGTCGACGAGAGGGTAATCCCGGCCGGAAAGCTGCCGGTTTCCAGCGCGTAAGTGTAAGGAGCGACGCCGCCATTTGTGGTCAGCGTCTGCGAAAAGGCGATGCCCTGCCCAGCGGTCGCGGTTGCCGGGGTCATCGAGAGCGTCGGATTTGCTACCGATCCGGTATAGCCCTTGTCAACGAACTGGGCCGTCGGCGATGTGCTGTCCGTGGCGCGCACGCTGAACGAATAAGCCCCGCGCTGGGTTGGCGTCCCCGACAATATCCCGCCAGTCGTGAGCGATAAACCGGGCGGCAGGACACCCGATTGCAGCGTGTAGCTATAGGGAGCAAGCCCCCCGCTTGCGGTCAAAGTCTGCGAAAAGGCAGCGCCGGCCGTCAAAGCAGGCAAGGAGCCCGGGTTAACCGTGATCGGCGATGCCGACGCATTGATCGTGATTGTAACCTGAACATCACCGGAACCGGCCAAAGAGCCGTCGGCAAGTTCGAATACGTCAGTCGAACCAATCCCGGTCGAGCCATTGTGACTATAGTCCAGAAACCACTGGCCGCCCGTACGCCTTGTCGTTGCGGTGCCATGATCCTCAAAGTTCGCGGCGCCGAAAGACCCCCCATCAATGTCGCCGATGCCCCCGTTTCCTGGAAACTCGCAATCGGAGATATTGATCGTCACGGTGCCGCCACTAGTCACGGTGGCGCTCTGCGGCGGACATTCGGCCGAGGTGTGCTGTGCACTGGCTGTTTGCGGCAGCAGTGCGCCGAACACGACCAGCACTGCAATCGCCATCCACCGCGCCATCGCGACGCGCAAAACCGCCAGTTTCATAATATTCCGTTCCCCGCGGGGTCCATCAAATGACCAAGACCGCCCGCGGCGAACCCTAGGAGCGGTGACGTCGCATCACTAGGAAGGGAAATGTGCTAGTTCATATAAGTTAAGGGATTTAACGGCATTGAATCAGGTCGCTTTTGCCGACTGGCGCAGCATCGTCCCCTGCTTGATCCAAGCGATTGCCCCACGGCAAACAGCGCCGCCCGGCCGCTGCCGACGGCGCCGGGTTTCGGGCATCGTATCGTTCAGGAAAATGGTGCCCAGAAGAGGACTCGAACCTCCACGACCTTGCGATCGCCAGCACCTGAAGCTGGTGCGTCTACCAATTCCGCCATCTGGGCACGGGGTAGGAGCGGGCGCTTAGCGGCGGGGTGTGCGGGTTGTCAACAACAGTGCGACACCCGACGATCATTTTATCGCAAAGCGCCCGGTTTTGCGCGTCGCGCCTGACGTCGCCCCTTGCCCCCTTCCCCGCTTCGCGGCATGGGGAGGCCGTGCGGCGCGCCGGGCGCCGGTTCCAGAATCGATCACAGGCGGACGCTATGCAGAAATTGGACGGGCAATTGATCACGGTGCTGGGCGGCGGCGGTTTCGTCGGCCGCTATGTCGTGCAGCGCCTGCTCGCACGCGGCGCCCGCGTCCGCATCGCGCAGCGCACCCCGCGCGCCGCGACCTTCCTGAAACCGCTCGGCGGCCTCGGCCAGACACAGTTCGTCGCCGCCGACGTCCGCGACCCCGCCAGTATCGCGCGCGCGGTGCAGGGCAGCGATGCGGTGATCAACCTGGTCGGGGCGTTCGACAATATGCAGGCGGTGCAGGCCGACGGCGCTGCCCATGTCGCCGCCGCCGCCAAAGCCGCGGGGGTCGGCGCGCTTGTCCATATGTCGGCGATCGGCGCCGATCGGGGCAGCCTGTCGGCCTATGGTCGCAGCAAGGGCGACGGCGAAGCGGCAGTGCGCGTCGCCTTCCCGACCGCCGCGATTCTGCGTCCTTCGATCGTCTTTGGCCGCGAGGACCAGTTCATCAATCGCTTTGCGGCGATGATCCGGATGGCGCCGGTCATCCCGGTCGTCGCGCCGAGTACCAAGTTCCAGCCGGTCTATGTCGGCGACGTCGCCGACGCGGTCGTCGCTGCGCTCGATAGCGCCGCGGCAGGCCAGACGTTCGAGCTGGGCGGGCCGCAGGTGCTGACGATGGGCGAATTGCAGCGCTGGATCGCAGCTGCGATCGGGCGCTCGCCGCTGTTCGTCGACGTCCCCGATGTTGTTGCCGGGGCGTTGGCGTCAGGGCTCGGCTGGGCGCCCGGCGCGCCGATCACCAAGGACCAGTGGCTGATGTTGCAGAACGACAATGTCGTTGGTGCGGGCGCCGACGGGCTGGCCGCGCTCGGGGTCACGCCGACTTCGCTCGCCGCGGTTGCCGACGACTGGCTGGTGCAATATCGCCGCCACGGCCGCTTTGCGGTGCAGAAGCCCGCTTAAACTCCACGTCACCAGGCCGCGGCCTGCCCCGCCCGATCGCTATGGTCGCTGGGGCGATTGACCCCAGGACATTTCATGCACGACCTTGCGACCATCATCCTGCTCGGCATCATCGAAGGGCTGACCGAATTTCTGCCGGTGTCGTCGACCGGCCACCTGATCCTTGCCGCCGAACTGCTCGGCTTTACCGGCGAAGGATCGGCGGCGTTCAAGATTTCGATCCAGCTCGGCGCCATCCTGGCGGTGCTCGTCGCCTATCGTCAGCGGTTCTGGAACGTCGGCATGGGGCTGCTCCGGCGGGATCGCGATTCGATCCTGTTCACGCGCAACATCCTGATCGGCTTTCTGCCCGCGATGCTGATCGGCGCCGTCGCTTATGAAGCGATCCGGGCCTTGCTCCAGTCGCCGACGACGGTCGCCATCGCGCTGATCGTCGGCGGGGTCGTCATTCTGGCGATCGAGCGGATGGTCAAGGTGGTGAAGGTCGAAAGCGTCGAGGCGATGCCGCTGCGGACCGCGATCGCCATCGGCGCGATCCAGTGCATCGCGATGATCCCCGGGGTCAGCCGGTCGGGCGCGACGATCATGGGGGCGCTGTTGATGGGGGTCGAACGCAAGACCGCTGCCGAGTTCAGTTTCTTCCTCGCGGTTCCGACGATGATGGGCGCAACGGTCTATTCGTTATGGAAGGACCGCGACGTGCTGGTGGTCGACGATCTGACGGCGATCGCCATCGGGCTGGGGGTCGCGTTCGTCGTGGCGCTGGCGGTGGTCAAGGCGCTCGTCGCGATCGTCGGCCGTTATGGCTTTGCCCCCTTTGCCTGGTATCGAATCATCCTGGGCGCGGTCGCACTGGCGTGGCTGGCCGCCAGATAGGCCCGAAACGGTACCAATTGTGAAAGATAGTTGCGCCGCCACATATGCGCTGATCAAAATTGTCGAATTTTAAGGCAGCAATTCTTACCTAAATGCCATTTCGCTCGTGACAGCGCCCGCCGCGCCATGCATCTGCCCCGCTCAGAAGGGGAATTTGCATGGCTGCCGATCGCATGCTCCGGTTTGTGGAGCGTGAACAATCCTATCCCGACAAACGGTCCGCCGCGGATCGCGCGCAGGATTTTCGCGAAATCGCCGAGCGCTATGCGGCGCCCGACGCCGATGAACAGGCGGCGCGCTGCTCGCAATGCGGCGTCCCCTATTGCTCGGTGCATTGCCCGCTGCACAACCACATCCCCGACTGGCTGCGGCTAACTGCCGAGGGGCGCCTCCGCGAAGCCTATGAGCTGAGCAACGCGACCTCGACGATGCCCGAGATCTGCGGCCGCATCTGCCCGCAGGATCGGCTGTGCGAAGGCAATTGCGTGATCGAATTTTCGGGCCATGGCGCGGTGACGATCGGCAGCGTCGAGAAATATATCACCGACACCGCCTGGGCCGAGGGCTGGGTCGAGCCACTGCATCCCGGCGCGGCGACCGGCCAGTCGGTCGGCATCGTCGGCGCCGGTCCCGCCGGGCTGACCGCCGCCGAATATCTGCGCGCCGCGGGGCATGAGGTGCATGTGTACGACCGCCACGACCGCGCCGGCGGACTGCTGACCTACGGCATCCCCGGCTTCAAGCTGGAGAAGGACGTCGTGATGCGGCGGATCGACCGGCTCGCCGCGGGCGGCATCCACTTCCATCTGGGTTTCGAGGTCGGCGCCGATGCGACGCTCGACGCGCTGCGCCAGAAGCATGACGCGCTGCTGATCGCCACCGGCGTTTACAAGGCGCGCGAGATCCATGTGCCGGGCAACGAGGCCGAGGGCGTCATCCCCGCGCTCGACTATCTCGTCGCGTCGAACCGCAAAGGTTTCGGCGATGCGGTTCCTGCCTTCGACGACGGCCGCCTGAACGCCGCGGGCAAGCATGTCGTCGTCATCGGCGGCGGCGACACCGCGATGGACTGCGTCCGCACCGCGGTGCGGCAGGGCGCGAAGTCGGTCAAATGCCTCTATCGCCGCGACCGTGAGAATATGCCGGGGTCGCTGCGCGAAGTGTCGAATGCCGAGGAAGAAGGCGTCGAGTTCGTCTGGCTGTCGGCCCCCGCCAGCTTCACCGCCGACAAGCATGTGAAGGACGTCGCGGTCGCCGGGATGCGCCTGGGCGCTCCCGACGCCAGCGGCCGCCGCAGCCCCGAGGTCGACCCCGGCCGCACCTTCGACCTGCCCGCCGACATGGTGATCAAGGCGCTCGGCTTCGATCCCGAGGAACTGCCGAACCTGTTCGGCGCCCCCGACCTAAGCGTGACGCGCTGGGGCACGCTGCGCGTCGATCATCAGACGATGATGACCAGCCTGCCCGGCGTTTTCGCCGCGGGCGACATCGTCCGCGGCGCCAGCCTGGTGGTCTGGGGCATCCGCGATGGCCGCGATGTCAGCGACCAGATGGCAAAGTGGTTGAAAGCCAAAGCGAAAAGCGAAAAGAAGGCAGCATGACCAACAGGGGAAGGATCATGCTGATGAAAAATAGGTGGAAATCCGTACTGCTGGGTATTGCGATGGTAGCAATGCCAATTTCAGCTCAAGCCGAAGTGCCGACCGCAGGCGCACCGCTAAGCGCCGAACGGTTGGTAGCGGCACAACAGTTGATGTCGGCCATGATGCCGCCCGAGCAGCGCGACGCGATGATAGAGCAGATGATCACTGCGATGATGGACAATATAGTGCCCGGCATTAAGCAATCTTTTCGTCAGCGGGGCACGCTCGATAATCCCGATATCGCCAAGATATTCGATCGTTTTATTGCCCGTCAAACCCAATCGGCAATCGAACAGCTCAAGGTGGAGATGCCGGAATTGATCGAAGCGATGTCGCGAGCCTATGCGCGCCGCTTTACGACCGTGCAACTAGGTGAGATGCACGCCTTTTTTCGCACACCTACGGGTCAGCTTTATGTGACCGAAGTCATGGGGATCATGTCCGATCCAGACATTGCCGAATGGCAACGCGCTTCGATGGCAAAGAGCATGGAAAAGTTGCCTGAAGAATTGAAGAAGCTGCAAGAGGAACTGGAAAAGACGCTGGATCGTACTGCCGAGGAGAAAAGGGCATGAAAATGAAATTCTTCGGACAGAGCCGCAAGACAATGGGCCTGAGAATGCTTCTTCTCGCTGGCGCTGCCGCGCTGGCACCCGCGACCGCTTTCGCCGCGCAAACCGAAGCGCCCGTGGCCGAGATTGTAGCGCCTGCCGACGATGCGCAAGGCGAGTTCAGCAGCGAAGCGGCGATGGCGGATGCCAAGGCCAAGATGCAGGCGGAAATCGACAAGGCGATCGCGCTGATCGAAAAGATCTATGGCACCGACAAGCTGCCGCCGGTCGCCCCGGCGCAGCTGGCGCTGGCGCAGCAAACGACAGGCGCGCTGGTGCCGCCGGGCAGCCTCGAAAAGATGCTCGATAATCTTTACGGCAAGCTGTTCAAAGGCATCTTGGGCGAGATGGGGGGCATGTCCGACCTGATGCTGTCGATCAAGACCGGGGTCGAAAGCGAAAAGATCGCGCTGCTCGACGAGGCGAGCAAGATCGCAGCGGCAGACTTGCTCGACCCCTATCGCCAGCAGCGCGAAGACCAGGTGATGAAGGTGATCAAGCCGCTGATCAGCGAAGCGCTGCGTGACCTTGAAACCCCGATGCGCAGCGGCATGGCGCAGGCCTATGCCCGCAAGTTCAGCGCGGCGCAGCTCAACGACATGAACGGCTTCTTCGCGACCCCCGCCGGTCAGGCCTACACGTCCGAATGGATGGCGCTTCAGGCCGATCCGCAGGTGATGCTGGCCATGATCAAGGCAGTGCCGCCGCTGGTGTCGAAATTCATGGACCGCGCCCCGACGATCGAAAAGGACATGAAGGAGCTGCCGAAGGAAAAGCAGCTCAGCGACCTGAGCGAAGCCGAGCTGTCGAAGCTCGCCAAGCTGATGAAGGTCGACGTGAAGGTGCTGAAGGAACAGCGCGACATGTGGAACAGCCCGGCCGAGGATGCGGTCGAGGCGGCCGCTGAGGCATCGGATTACACCGACTCCGCGGATGCTGCTGCTGATGCGGCTGCCGCAGCCGCCGATGCCGCAGCAGAAGGTGGCAACGACCCAGCGTTCGACCCGACCAACTGGTCTGCCGCCGACCGAGCAAAATATGAAGAGCTGCAAGCTGCTGCCGACAATGCGTCATTCGCGGCTGTGGAGGCCGAACAAGAGGCGATTGCCAATGCGCGCAAGCGCCTCGGCACCGCACCGCCCAGCAAATAAGATACGAGCCGTCAGGACAACAATGATGACCCACTACCCTACCCCCGATCGCGCGCGGCTTGCCGAGCAGGGCATGTATCGCCCCGACATGGAATCCGATGCCTGCGGCGTCGGCATGGTCGCGGCGACCGATGGCAAGGCGTCGCGCCGTGTCGTTGAGGCGGCGATCGAGGCGCTGCGCGCGGTCTGGCACCGCGGCGCGGTCGATGCCGATGGCAAGACGGGGGATGGCGCGGGCATCCATGTCGACCTGCCGGTGCGCTTCTTCGACGATGCGATCGCGGCGTCGGGGCACAAGGTGCGCCCGAACCGCCTCGCCGTCGGCATGGTGTTCCTGCCGCGCACCGATCTGGGCGCGCAGGAGGAATGCCGGACGATCGTCGAGGCCGAAATCATCGACGCGGGCTTCACCATCTATGGCTGGCGCCAGGTGCCGGTCGATGTGTCGGTGATCGGCGACAAGGCACAGCGCACGCGTCCCGAGATCGAGCAGATCATGATCGCCGGGCCGCTGCCCGACGAGGCGTCGCTCGCCGAGTTCGAAAAGCAGCTGTACCTCGTCCGCCGCCGGATCGAGAAAAAGGTCATCGCGGCGCAGATCGCCGACTTTTACGTTTGCAGCCTGTCGTGCCGCTCGATCATCTACAAGGGGCTGTTCCTCGCCGAAAGCCTTGCCGATTTCTATCCCGATCTGACCAGCAAGCTGTTCGAAAGCCGGGTGGCGGTGTTCCATCAGCGCTATTCGACCAACACCTTTCCGCAATGGTGGCTGGCGCAGCCGTTCCGCTGCCTCGCGCATAATGGCGAAATCAACACGATCCGCGGCAACAAGAACTGGATGAAAAGCCACGAGATCAAGATGGCGAGCCTCGCATTCGGCGAGCATTCGGAAGATATCAAACCGGTGATCCCGGCGGGGGCATCGGACACCGCCGCGCTCGACGCGGTGTTCGAGACGCTGTGCCGCGCCGGGCGCGATGCGCCGACCGCGAAGCTGATCCTCGTCCCCGAAGCGTGGGTCAACGAACCCGAAATGCCCGACGCGCACAAGGCGATGTACAATTATCTCGCCAGCGTGATGGAGCCGTGGGACGGCCCCGCCGCGCTCGCCATGACCGACGGCCGTTGGGCCGTCGCGGGCATGGACCGCAATGCGCTGCGCCCGCTGCGCTACACGCTGACCGCCGACAATCTGCTCGTCGTCGGCTCCGAAAGCGGCATGGTGCTGCTGCCCGAGGCGAGCATCCGCAAGAAGGGCCGCCTTGGCCCCGGCCAGATGATCGCCGTCGATCTGGAAGAAGGCGTCCTCTACGAAGACCGGGCGATCAAGGACAAGATCGCAGGCGCCGCCGACTATGCCTCGCGCGTCAAGGGTTTCCGCACGATGGCCGACCTGCCCAAAGGCGGTAAGTCGAGCTTGCCCGTCTTCGATCGCCCCGAACTGCTGCGCCGCCAGGTCGCCGCGGGGCTGACCATGGAGGATATGGAGCTGATCCTGTCGCCGATGGTCGAGGATGCGAAGGAAGCCGTCGGTTCGATGGGCGACGACACCCCGCTCGCGGTCATTTCCGACAAGCCGCGCCACGTCGCGCAATTTTTCCGCCAGAATTTCAGCCAGGTCACCAACCCGCCGATCGACAGTCTGCGCGAACGGCATGTGATGAGCCTGAAGACGCGCTTCGCCAACCTCGCCAACATCCTCGACGAGCGCGGCCAGAGCGATCATGTGCTGGTCATCGACAGCCCGGTCCTCGTCGGCGACGATTGGGACCGGCTGCGCGCCTATTTCGGCGATGCTGTCGCGGACATCGACTGCACCTTCCCCGTCGGCGGTGACGCAGCGACCCTGCGCGACGCGATCGCGCGCGTCCGCCGCGAGGCCGAAGACGCGGTGCGCGCCGGGCGCAGCGAACTGTTCCTGACCGACCAGGCGATCGGCGAAGGCCGCGTCGGCATGGCGATGGTGCTGGCCGCAGCCGCCGTCCACACCCACCTCGTGCGCAAAGGCCTGCGCAGCTATGCCTCGATCAACGTCCGCTCGGCCGAGGTGCTCGACACCCATGCCTTTGCGGTGCTCGTCGGAGTCGGCGCGACGACCGTCCACGCCTATCTGGCCGAAGCCGCGATCGCCGACCGCCATGCGCGCGGGCTGTTCGGCGGCGACCTGTCGCTGAACGACTGCCACCTGCGCTTCCGCAAGGCGATCGACGACGGACTGCTCAAGATCCTCGCCAAGATGGGGATCGCAGTGATCTCCAGCTATCGCGGCGGTTATAATTTCGAAGCGGTCGGCCTTTCGCGCGCGCTCGTCAACGACCTGTTCCCCGGCATGCCGGCCAAGATTTCGGGCGAGGGTTACCAATCGCTGTTCATCAACGCGACCGAGAAGCATGAAGCGGCGTTCGACAAACGCGCCACCACGCTGCCGATCGGCGGCTTCTATCGCCAGCGCGCGGGCGGCGAGACGCACGCCTATTCGGCGCAGTTGATGCACCTGCTCCAGACCGCGGTCGCGACCGACAGCTACTCAACCTATCTGCAATTCTCGCGCGGGGTCGCCGATCTGCCGCCGGTCTATCTGCGCGACCTGATGGAATTCAACTATCCGGCGCAGGGCGTCGCGCTCGACGGGGTCGAGGCGATCACCGAAATCCGCAAACGCTTCGTCACCCCGGGCATGTCTCTCGGCGCGCTGTCGCCCGAAGCGCACGAGACGCTGGCGATCGCGATGAACCGCATCGGCGCCAAGGCGGTGTCGGGCGAAGGCGGCGAAGCCAGCGAGCGCTACCAACCCTATGCCAATGGCGACAACGCCAACAGCAATATCAAGCAGATCGCATCGGGGCGCTTCGGGGTCACCGCCGAATATCTGGGCGCCTGCGACGAGATCGAGATCAAGGTCGCACAGGGCGCCAAGCCCGGCGAGGGCGGCCAGCTTCCGGGTTTCAAGGTCACCGAGTTCATCGCGCGGCTGCGCCATGCGACGCCGGGGGTGACGCTCATCTCGCCGCCGCCGCACCACGATATCTATTCGATCGAGGATCTGGCGCAGCTCATCTATGATCTCAAGCAGATCAACCCGAAGGCGCGGGTGTGTGTGAAGCTCGTCAGCTCGGCGGGCATCGGCACGGTTGCCGCTGGGGTTGCCAAGGCGCACGCCGACGTGATCCTTGTCGCAGGTAACACCGGGGGCACTGGCGCCAGCCCGCAGACCAGCGTCAAATATGCCGGCACTCCGTGGGAAATGGGCCTCAGCGAAGTCAATCAGGTGCTGACCCTCAACGGGCTGCGCCATCGCATCCGCCTGCGCACCGACGGCGGGCTCAAGACCGGGCGCGACATTGTCATCGCCGCCATTTTGGGGGCCGAGGAATATGGCATCGGCACGCTCAGCCTCGTCGCGATGGGGTGCATCATGGTGCGCCAGTGTCACAGCAACACCTGTCCCGTCGGGGTCTGCACGCAGGACGAGAAACTGCGCGCCAAGTTCACCGGCAGCCCCGAGAAGGTCATCAATCTGATGACTTTCATCGCCGAGGAAGTGCGCGAAATCTTGGCCAAGCTCGGCTGCCGCAGCCTCGACGAGGTGATCGGCCGCACCGAGCTGCTGCGCCAGGTCAGCCGCGGCGCCGAACATCTCGACGACCTCGATCTCAACCCGATCCTCGCCAAAGTCGATGCGCCCGACAACCAGCGCCGCTCGCAGGGCGGCGGCCGCAACCCGGTGCCCGACAGCCTCGACGCGCAGATCCTGAGCGACGCCAAGCCGCTGTTCGAGCGCGGCGAACGGATGCAGCTGACCTACAACGTCCGCAACACCCACCGCGCCGTCGGCACGCGCCTGTCGGCCGAGGTGACCGCAAAGTTCGGGATGAGCGGGCTTGCCGACAATCACGTCCAGATCCGCCTGCGCGGCACGGCGGGGCAGTCACTCGGCGCCTTTTTGTGCAGCGGCATCACGCTGGAAGTGTTCGGCGACGCGAACGACTATGTCGGCAAAGGCCTGTCGGGCGGTCGCATCGTCGTGCGCCCCACGGTGTCGAGCCCGCTGGTCAGCCAGCATAACAGCATCGTCGGCAACACCGTCCTTTATGGCGCGACGTCGGGCACCTTGCTCGCCGCGGGTCAGGCGGGCGAGCGTTTCGCGGTCCGCAATTCGGGCGCGAAGGTCGTCGTCGAAGGCTGCGGCGCCAATGGCTGCGAATATATGACCGGCGGCACCGCGGTGATCCTGGGCCCGGTCGGTTCGAACTTTGGTGCCGGGATGACCGGCGGCATGGCCTTTATCCTCGACACCGACGGCCTGTTCGAACGCCGCGCCAATCCCGAATCGATCGTCTGGCAGCGCATCGACAGCGCGCATTGGGAAGCGGTGGTGAGGGATCTGGTCGAAGATCATGCCAAGGCGACCGGCAGCAAATGGTCCAGCGAAATCCTCGCCGACTGGGATCGCTGGAAGGGACAGTTCTGGCAGGTGTGCCCGAAAGAAATGCTGTCGCGTTTGGTCCATCCGCTGAGCGATGCAGAGGCCGAGGTGGTCGCGGCGGAGTAAACGGTCGTCGCCCCCGCGCAGGCGGGGGC
>JAFAGN010000127.1 GCA_023422695.1 Pseudomonadota bacterium | reverse complement strand
GCCCCCGCCTGCGCGGGGGCGACGTATCACTCGCTGTCCGGCTGCAACAGCTTGTGCAAATGCACCACCACATATTTCATTTCGGCATCGTCGACCGTCCGCTGCGCCGCGGCGCGCCATGCCTTTTCGGCGGTCTTGTAATCGGGGAACAGGCCCACGACGTCGAGGTTGTGGAGGTCGACAAAGTCGGTGCCCTGCGGATCGCTGACGCGACCGCCGAACACGAGATGCAATTTGCTCATGGCTGCTTTCCTTGCGGGCTGGCGCTGGGGAGGGGAGAAGGCGCGGCCCCTAACAGCGCGGCGCCGCTACGGCAAGCCGGTCAGTCGTCCTTGCGGCCCGAACCGGACTTCGGCAGCAGCGACCCGATCAGCGCGCCGATCGCCACCGCCCCGGCCACAAGCGCCAGCGGCTGCTTTTCGGCGGCGTCCTTCAGCTTGCTGTTCGCGCGCTTGGCCTGCACCTTGCCGCGTTCATACGCCTCGCCGGCGGCTTCGCGCGCCACGCTGGCCTGTTCGCTCGCCTTGGCCGCCAGATCGCCGGTGGCAGCGCGGGCGCGGCCATAGCCGTCCTGGATGCGCGCCTTCGCCGCTTCGGCGGTTAGGCGGGCATTTTCCGCGGTTTTCTCCGCAAGTTCACTCGCTTTGGCGCGGGCGTCGCTGGCGGCCTCACTGAACGGCTTCATCGTCATTCTCCACTGGTTCGCTAAATTCTTCCCCGTCGCCATCATCGGCGTCGGCGCTTTGGTTCGGGTGCAATCGATCGGAGATCGTGCCTGCCAGCTCCTGAATCTTTCGCGTTAGCCGCGGCGCATGGTCCTTGATCGGTTCGCGCAGCAGCCACACCAGCCCTGCCCCGGCCGCGAGCGCGATCGGCAGGCGGTTGTTGCGAAACTCCTGCCGCACCGCATGGGCGGCGTCGTCGATCGCCGCGTTCGCGCGATATTTCCCGCGATCGACCAGCGCGCCGGGCTTGAACGCCGCCTTTGCGACGTCGAGTCGGCGATGCAGTTCGGCGCGCTGCAACATCGACCGGCGCGCTGCGGCGATCAGGCGGTTACGTGTCCGCGGCATCGTCAAATCCTTCACCGGTCAGATCGCGCCGCAGCGCGGTACGGATGTCGCCATAGCCGATGTGCGCTCGCCACGCAGCGGCGCCTGCGATGATCAGCAGCACCGTTACGACGATCAACGTCGCCAGCAGCGGCCCGACGCGCGGCGACAGCGCCAGAATCGCGCCAAACGCCAGCGCGAGCAGCGCTACGCCCGCCGCGGTCGCAGCGACGCCGCCCCAGATCGCCGCACGACTGGCGCCGTGCAGTGCCAGCTCGCTACGCGCTTCGATCAGGGCAAATTCGGCCTTTGCCGTCGCCGACAGATTGTCGACGACGTCGCCGACAATCTGTTCGAGCGGGACGGGCGGCGGCGCCACCGGCGGTCCGTCCGGCGCGTAGCCGTGACTTATGCCGTCAAAGCTGCGCGCATCGGACGCCGGGGGCGTGTGCGGATCGGTGGATGGCAACGGCCGATCAATCGTTCGAGCCGCCCTTGAGCATGCGGGCCAGCACGAAGCCGATGACGGTCGCGGCACCGACGGCGATGGCCGGGTTCTTCTTGACCATATCCTTGGTCGAAGCGGCGAGCTCGTCGAGATCCTTCTTGTCGAGCGTCGTGGCTAGGCCAGCAACGGTCGACGCCGCCGAACGCGCGTAATCGCCATATTGCTTGCCGAATTTGCTGTCGACGGTGCCAGCGCTGTCTTCCAGCAGCTTGGCAAGGCTGCCGACGGCTTCGGCGGCCTTGTCCTTGCCCTTGGTCGCGGCATCGCGCGCCTTGACCGACGCCTGCTTCTTGAGCGCGGTCGCTTCGTCCTTCAGCGAAGCCGCCTTTTTGGACGCTTCGGTCTTGATGGTGTCGCGCGTCGCGGCGATCTGGTCGCGGATCGGATGTTCTTTGGCAGCTTTCACCGTCGCGGGCTTGCGCGCGGGCGCGGCCTTGGTGGCGGCGGCCTTTGCGGGTGCCTTGGGACGCGGAGCGGCAACTTTTTTCGTCGCGGGAGTAGCGGCTTTGGCCATGGCGTTGTCCTCTTCTTCTTATGTCGGGCGCCGCAACGGCGAACATCCCTTTGGTCCTGCCTGAATATATAGCAAGAGCCGCCCATTGGTTCCATAGGCCAGCAAAATTCCTATGCATTGTTGCGATTCCGGCGCGGCGCCGATAACAGGCGGGCGCCATTCTCCATCGGCCCATCGCGGGTCGCCAGCAGGACATATCCCATGACCGCCATCATCGACATCCATGGCCGCGAAATCCTCGACAGCCGCGGCAACCCCACCGTCGAAGTCGATGTGCTGCTGGAGGACGGCAGCTTCGGCCGTGCCGCGGTCCCCTCGGGCGCATCGACCGGCGCGCATGAGGCGGTCGAACTGCGCGACGGCGACAAGGCGCGTTATCTGGGCAAGGGCGTGACCAAGGCGGTCGCGGCGGTGAACGGCGACATCGCCGACGCGCTGATCGGCCTCGATGCCGAGGATCAGCGCGAACTCGACATGACGATGATCGACCTTGACGGCACAGCGAACAAGAGCCGCCTTGGCGCCAACGCGATCCTCGGCGTCAGCCTCGCCGCCGCCAAGGCCGCCGCCGATGCGCGCGGCCTGCCGCTCTACCGCTATGTCGGCGGCGTGTCGGCGCGCACGTTGCCGGTGCCGATGATGAACATCATCAACGGCGGCGAACATGCCGACAATCCGATCGACGTGCAGGAATTCATGATCATGCCCGTTGGCGCGGGCAGCATCGCCGAAGCCGTGCGCTGGGGCAGCGAAATTTTCCACACGCTGAAGAAAGGCCTGTCGGCCAAGGGGCTGGCGACCGCGGTCGGCGACGAGGGCGGCTTCGCCCCGAACCTCGCCTCGACCCGCGCCGCGCTCGATTTCATCGCCGCGTCGGTCGATCAGGCGGGGTTCAAGCTTGGCACCGACGTTGTCCTGGCGCTCGATTGCGCCGCGACCGAATTTTTCAAGAACGGCAAATATGAGATCAGCGGCGAAGGGCTGTCGCTGAGCCCCGAGCAGATGGCCGAATATCTCGCCGCGCTCGTCGCCGATTATCCGATCAAGTCGATCGAAGACGGGATGAGCGAAGATGACTTCGTGGGCTGGAAGGCGCTGACCGATCTCGTCGGCGACAAATGCCAGCTGGTCGGTGACGACCTGTTCGTGACCAACCCGGCGCGATTGGAGCAAGGCATCAAGGATGGCCTCGCCAACTCGCTGCTCGTCAAGGTCAACCAGATCGGCACGCTGTCCGAAACGCTCGACGCGGTGGATATGGCGCACCGCGCGCGCTACACCGCGGTGATGTCGCACCGCTCGGGCGAGACCGAGGATTCGACGATCGCCGACCTCGCGGTCGCGACCAACTGTGGCCAGATCAAAACCGGCAGCCTCGCGCGTTCGGACCGGCTGGCGAAATACAACCAGCTGATCCGTATCGAAGAAGAGCTGGGCGACATGGCGCGCTATCCGGGCGCGGCCATTTTCGCGTAGGGTTACTCGTCGCCCCCGCGAAGGCGGGGGCCGCTAGCGGCCTCTCGCAGCTATTCTGCAGCAAGCCTCCAATGGCCCCCGCCTTCGCGGGGGCGACGTGCTTGCGATCAAGCGAAGATAACTGCTGCAAAGCGTCGCAGGACGCCTTGACGCCATGAATCAACTCTGATTCAAGGGGCGCAATGACGCAGCGCCATAAATTCCGCAAATCGATGAACCGGGCCGTCGGCCCTGCGGTCGCGGTGATCGCGGTGTTGGCGATGATCGGCTATATCATTTTCGGACCGACGGGACTCTATGCCTGGGGCGACTATGGTCAGTCGGTCGAAAAGAAGCGCGTCGTGCTTTCCGAACTGGCGAAGAAGGAAAGCGAGCTGCAGAACCGGGTCAACCTGCTTGACCGCCAGCGGGTCGATCCCGATCTGGCTGAGGAATATGTGCGCGAAAAGCTAGGCGCTTATCACCCCGACGAGGTGATCATTCCGATGGAGCCTGCGGCGAAGGATTGACCCAGGTAAATCCCTCTCCTTCAGGGGAGGGCAGCGAGACTTGCCAGCTTGCTGGCTTAGTCGCAGCGGGTGGGGTCCATCGGCCTTGCACCAAGCCGACAGACCCCACCCCAACCCAGTGGCAGGTCGATGATGCCCCCGGCATGATCTAAACGGTCCGGGGGACAGTTTACCTGGCACTCCTGAAGGGGAGGGGCTAAGATATGCTGCATTCGTAATCGCACCGTCCTTGCCCCCAACCGGGCGTTGCCAAACCCGCTTTGCCGCTCCTATAGGGAGCCTTGCCGTAACGGCTAAATGCAAAGGAACCCGCCTTGGCCAAAGCACCCGCGCGCGCATCCAGCGCGTCGAAAAAGACTGCCTCGACCCCGTCGCCCGCGACCAATCGCGAAGGGCCGCGCGATCCCGTTCCCTATGACGCGACCCCGGCGGAACTGGAGCAATTCTACCGCGAAATGCTTTTGATCCGGCGGTTCGAGGAAAAGGCCGGGCAGCTTTACGGGTTGGGGCTGATCGGCGGGTTCTGCCATCTCTATATCGGTCAGGAAGCGGTCGCGGTGGGCCTGCAGTCGGCGCTCGACGGCGACAAGGACAGCGTCATCACCGGTTACCGCGATCATGGCCACATGCTCGCCTATGGCATCGATCCCAAGGTGATCATGGCCGAACTGACGGGCCGCGCCGCCGGCATTTCGCGCGGCAAGGGCGGTTCGATGCACATGTTCAGCGTCGAGCATAAATTCTATGGCGGGCACGGCATCGTCGGCGCGCAGGTGTCGCTCGGCACCGGGCTCGCCTTTGCGCATAAATATCGCGGCGACGGCGGCGTCGCGATGTCCTATTTCGGCGACGGCGCGTCGAACCAGGGGCAGGTTTACGAGAGCTTCAACATGGCCGAGCTGTGGAAGCTGCCGATCATCTTCGTGATCGAGAACAACCAATATGCGATGGGCACCAGCGTGAACCGCTCGTCGGCTGAAGATCAGCTCTATCGCCGCGGCGAAAGCTTCCGCATCCCCGGGATGCAGGTCGACGGCATGGACGTGCTCGCGGTGCGCGGCGCCGCCGAAGCCGCGCTCGAATGGGTGCGCGCGGGCAAGGGGCCGGTGCTGATGGAACTCAAAACCTATCGCTACCGCGGCCATTCGATGTCCGACCCCGCGAAATATCGCAGCCGCGAGGAGGTGCAGGCGGTGCGCGACAAGTCGGACGCGATCGAGCACCTCAAGAAGCTGATGACCGATGCGGGCATCGGCGAGGACAAGATCAAGGATATCGACAAGGAAATCCGCGCGATCGTTGCGGAATCGGCCGACTTTGCCGAAAGCGCGCCCGAACCCGAACTTCACGACCTTTATACCGACGTGCTGGTGGAGCAATATTGAGATGGCCATCGAATTGAAGATGCCGGCGCTGTCGCCGACGATGGAAGAAGGCACGCTCGCCAAATGGCTCGTCAAGGAAGGCGATAGCGTCAAATCGGGCGACATCCTCGCCGAGATCGAAACCGACAAGGCGACGATGGAATTTGAAGCGATCGACGAAGGCACGATCGGCCAGATCCTGGTCGCCGAGGGAACCGACAATGTGAAGGTCGGCACCGTGATCGCGACGATTACGGGTGAGGGAGAGGAGGCTGCTGCGCCCGCACCCGCGCCGGTAGAAGAAAAAGACGTCGCCCCCGCGCAGGCGGGGGCCGTTGGCGGCAGTGAACCCATGGTAGCGGCCCCCGCCGCCGCGGGGGCGACGGAGAAGGCTGCTCCGAGCGAACGCGCGTCCGACCCCGCGATCCCCGCAGGCACCGCGATGGTCAAACTGACCGTCCGCGAAGCGCTACGCGATGCGATGGCCGAGGAAATGCGCGCCGACGACCGCGTGTTTGTGATGGGCGAAGAAGTCGCCGAATATCAGGGCGCGTACAAGGTGACGCAGGGGCTGCTCGACGAATTCGGCGCGCGCCGCGTTATCGACACGCCGATCACCGAATATGGCTTTGCCGGGCTGGGCGCAGGCGCTGCGATGGGCGGACTGAAGCCGGTCATCGAATTCATGACCTTCAACTTCGCGATGCAGGCGATCGACCACATTATCAACTCGGCGGCCAAGACCAACTACATGTCGGGCGGCCAGATGCGCTGCCCGATCGTGTTCCGCGGTCCCAATGGTGCCGCCTCGCGCGTCGGCGCGCAGCACAGCCAGAATTTCGCGCCTTGGTACGCCAGCGTTCCCGGCCTGATCGTGATCTCGCCCTATGACGCCGCCGACGCCAAAGGGTTGATGAAGGCCGCGATCCGCAGCGAGGATCCCGTCGTGTTCCTGGAAAACGAGCTGCTTTACGGGCGCAGCTTCGACGTCCCCGACCTCGACGACCATGTCCTCCCCATCGGCAAGGCGCGGATCATGCGCGAAGGGAGCGACGTCACCGTCGTCAGCTATTCGATCGGCGTCGGGCTCGCGCTCGAAGCCGCCGACCAGCTGGCGGGCGAGGGGATCGACGCTGAGGTCATCGACCTGCGCACCCTGCGCCCGCTCGACACCGCGACGGTGCTTGCCAGCCTGAAAAAGACCAACCATCTGGTCGTCGTCGAGGAAGGCTGGCCGGTCTGCTCGATCGCCAGCGAGCTCGCGATGGTCGCGATGGAGCAGGGCTTCGACGATCTCGACGCGCCGGTGATGCGCGTGTGCAACGAAGATGTGCCGCTGCCCTATGCCGCAAACCTCGAGAAAGCGGCGCTGGTCGATGTGCCGCGGGTGGTGAAGGCGGTGAAGGCGGTTTGTAATCGCGGCTAAGGTTTGGGCTACTCCAAATTCCGTTCGTGCTGAGCTTGTCGAAGCACCGTTCTTTTCTTTGACGTTGGTTGAAGAAAGAACGGCCCTTCGACAGGCTCAGGGCGAACGGTTTGATATTTTGCCGTCGTGCTCTAACGCTTTCCATGGATGATGGTTGAAAGCGAAAATCCTTACCCCGACATCCGCGATCCGCGCGTCATGGTCGCGGTGCCGCGCGAACGGCGCGCGGCGATGGCGACGCTTTGGGCCTTCGCGGAGCGCCTGACCAATCTGCTTGTCGACGCGCGCGAGCTGCTGATCGGTCAGATCAAGCTGGCGTGGTGGCGCGATATGGCGGCGATGATCGCGAGCGACCCCGCGGCGCTGCCCAAGGGCGAGCCTTTGTTGGCGGAGCTTGGCACAACTTGGGCCGGGCAGGGTGGTCTCGATACCATCGTCGATGCGGCCGAAGCCGTGCTGCTCGCCGATGACGCGGCGGCGCAGCAAATCGCCGCGGCCGCGTTCGGCGATGCCCTGTTCGCGCTGGCGGGCGGGCAGGCCAAGAGCGGCGCGCGGTGGGGGCTGGTGTGGGGCGCCGGGCTTCAGCAGAGCGCCAAGGAAGCCCGCGAATATTTCGCCGTCGCGCATGACTTGCCGCCGCCAGCGCGCCGATCGTTTAGTGGAAACAAGGCGCTGCTGATGCTCGACCGCTGGGCTGCGATGATCGTCGAAAGTGGCGGCGAACGGCGCTGGCGGCGCGAGGGATTGCTGCTCTTGCGGATCGGGCTGATCGGTCGCTGACGACAAAAAATGTCGCGGGGGTGGAAAAGCGCCCGGCGAACATCTATCTTGTCCGGTACAAAATAGGGTCGCAGGGGACATTCGATGTTCAACGGGCTGATCGCCTATCTCGATTCGATCAAGGCGCGCGATCCGGCGCCGCGGTCGCGCTGGGAAATTCTACTCTACCCCGGGCTGGTCGCGGTGGGCATGCACCGCATCGCGCATTGGCTTTTCGAGGCGCGCCTGTTCTTCCTCGCGCGCTTCGTCAATCACCTGTCGCGCTGGATGACCGCGATCGATATCCATCCGGGCGCCAAGATCGGCCGCCACCTGTTCATCGATCATGGCTTTACCGTGATCGGCGAAACTGCCGAGATCGGTGATAATGTGACCATCTATCAATGCGTCACGCTGGGCGGCACCGATCCCGCCAATGGCATCGCGGGCAAACGCCACCCGACGCTGGCCGACGATGTCATCGTCGGATCGGGGGCGCAGATCCTGGGCCCGATCACCGTCAACCCGCGCGCGCGCGTTGGCGCCAATGCCGTGGTGACCAAGGATGTGCCGGAGGGCGCCGTGATGGTCGGCATCCCGGCGCGCTCGACCCTGGTCGATGCCACCGAATATGCGCGCGAGTTCGTGCCCTATGGCACGCCGTGCAGCGAAACATTCGACCCCGCGACGCAAAAGGTCGAGCTGCTGCAATGCCAGCTGGAACAGATGCAGAAACAACTCGCCGCTTTGATTGCCGAACGCGACGCGGTCGCTGACGAAGAAGCGCCACGGCGCAAGGGGAGCCGGAAAAGCGCCTGATGGGAACGGTGACGCCTCTGCCGTTTCCAACCAAGACGGCACCGCAGCAGACCGGCTTTGAACGCACCGAGCTTTTACGCATTCTGGATCTTTACGGCCGCATGGTCGCAGCGGGCCATTGGCGCGATTATGCGATGGATTTCCACCGCGACGCGGCGATCTTTTCGGCCTTTCGCCGCGCCGCCGAGCGTCCCGAATATCGCATCGAAAAACGCCCCGCCTTGCGGAGCCGTCAAGGCATGTGGGCCTTGGTCTCCGAAGCCGGGGCGATCTTAAAGCGCGGGGACGAGCTCGCAAATGTGCTCGCCCCCGTCGAACGCAAGCTTATGAAGCTGGTATCGGACTGACCGTCCGCGTCGTTGCGGGCAGCTGGTTCGCCAGATTGTCGGGCAGCATTGCCACCACGACCGCGCGGGCATTCTGCCAGAAGGCCGACAGCAGCAGCAGCGCCGAACCGATCACGAACGCGGTCAGTGCGACGTTGAGTTCGACCGCACCGAATTCGCGGAACAGCTGGGTCAGCGCGAACAGCACATAGGCGAGGGCGGACACGAGCAGCGCGCGGCGGTCGATCGCCAGCGCGATCAGCCCGAACAGCACATAGATGGCGACGACCATCACCGCAGCGCCGCTGCCGATGTCGCTGCCATCGGTGACGCCGAGTAGGTGGAACACCGGATGGGCGATCATCGGGGCGGCGAGCAGGTGGAGCCAGAAGGCAACGTCGCTGCGCCGCGTCTGGCGTACCCGGTCGCTGCGGTCCCACCACATCGCGAGGGTGAACACGCCCAGCCCGGCGATCAGCACCAGCACCATCGGTAGCGTGCCGTCGCGGTTGGGCATGCCCGTGATTGCCAGGACCATGGCGACGGCCGTGGCGGCGAGCGCCGCGGTGCCTGCGGCGACGGTGATCGGGACCATGAAACGCTTCCAGTGCGCCCAGGTCGCCCCTGCGGTGATCAGGGCCATCGTGCCGATGATCATCGCGCCGACCGTTTCGCCCAGGTTGTTGCCGAAAATCGCTTCGCCATGCTCGACACCCAGGCCGACCATCGACGCGAATACGCCGCCGGCAAAGGCCAGCACCAGAATGATACTGGGCAGCGCCATGCGGCGCTTGCGGGTGAAATATTCGGCGAGGAACCACGCCGACACGGCGACGAACACGCCGCCGAGCGCGGTGTGGATCGATGCGCCGATCCACGCCACCGCAACGAGCAGGATGACCGCCGCGATGCTGACGAAAATATCGTTGAAACCGGTGATCAGGCGGAAGGATTCCTCATCCGCACCGGGGGTAGAACGGACCGACGCGATGTGCGACCGGAATGCCATCGCGGCCTCCGGCGTCAAAACTTTCGCATCGACCGCAGCTTGCAGGTCGCTTTCACTATACATCGGGGTCGTCCTTGTTAGACCGATCCCCTTGCCCCGGCATGGTTATGCCATCGGCGTGTTGCTGTGTCAATACAGTGTGGCGCTGCCAATGTGGTGCGATGGCAGTCGCAATCGTCATTGCGAGGAGCGAAGCGACGCGGCAATCCAGAGTGGCGTAAAC
>JAFAGN010000121.1 GCA_023422695.1 Pseudomonadota bacterium | reverse complement strand
GCCCCCGCCTGCGCGGGGGCGACGTCCATTCCTCGCGGTTCTCTCCCGTGACGAAACGCGCTACCACGTTACCATGCCCATCCCCGCCAACGCCCCGATCCTGACTAGCGCCGCGATGCGCGAGGCTGAGGCCGCGTGCGCGGTGCAGGGGACGTCGCTGTCCGAATTGATGGAGCGCGCGGGTGCCGCGGTGGCGGACACCGCGTGGCGGATGGCGGCGGGCGGGCCGGTGCTGATCCTGTGCGGCCCGGGCAACAACGGCGGCGATGGCTATGTCGCGGCGCGGGTGCTGGCGGAGCGCGGGGCGACCGTGCGCGTCGCCGCGCTGGCGGCGCCGACGACCGATCTGGCCAAGGCTGCGCGGGCGCGCTGGGACGGGCCAGTCGCGGCGGTCGACGATGCGCTGGAACCGACGCCGCTGATCGTCGATGCCTTGTTCGGGGTCGGCCTGTCGCGGTCGATCGCCGATGATCTTGCCAGCATATTGCGCCGCCTGACCGGACGCCGCGTGCTCGCGGTCGATGTGCCGAGCGGGGTTGATAGCGACGGGGTGCACGACTGGGTGCCGCCGCTGTCCGCCGACGTCACGCTGGCGCTCGGCGCGCTGAAGCCTGCGCACGTGCTGCTGCCCACGGCGCCCGCCTGCGGCCGCGTCCTGTTGGCGCCGATCGGGATCGCCGCGCCGGGTTCAATGCGGACTTTGCCGACGGCGAGGGGCGAAGCCCCCGGCGCGACCGCGCACAAGTACACCCGCGGGATGGTGCTGGTCTTTGCCGGGCCAATGCCCGGCGCGGCGGGACTGGCCGCGGCGGCGGCGCTGCGCGCGGGGGCAGGCTATGTCGTGCTGGAAGGCAGCGAACGCGCGCCGCTGTCAGCCATCATCACCGAAAGCGATGCGCGCTTTGGCGAGCGGCTGAGCGACGCGCGGGTCGGCGCGGTGGTGATCGGGCCGGGTTTTCCCGCCAGCGACGAATTGCTGTTCGACGTCGAGGCGGCGCTCGATTCGGGCAAGCCGCTGGTGCTCGATGCGGCCGCAATCGCCGCAGCGCTGCCGCGCCTGTGCGAAACGCCGTGCCGCGCGATCCTGACCCCGCATGAAGGCGAGTTCGCGCGCACCTTTCCCGAGCTTTACGGCAGCAAGATCGACCGCGCCAAGGCGGCGGCGGTGCGCACGGGGGCGGTCGTTGTCTATAAGGGCGCCGACACCATCATTGCCGCGCCCGATGGCCGGGTCGCGGCGGGGTGGCCGGGTAGCCCATGGCTCGCTACGGCGGGGACGGGCGATGTGCTGGCGGGGGCGTGCGGGGCGATGCTGGCGCGTGGCGGCGATGCGTTCGACGCAGCGGTCGCGGCGGTGGGCTGGCATATTGCGCGCGCAAAGGCTATCGGCCCCGGCCTTGTCGCCGACGATCTGGTTGCCGACGACCTTGTGAAAGCATGATGTGACCGAACCCGCTTTGATTACCCGCATTGCCGCACGCGGCGATGGCGTCACCGCCGATGGCCGCCATGTGGCGGGGGCGGTGCCGGGAGACCGTGTCCGCGATGACGGGATCATCGTTCCGGGTCCGAACCGTGCCGCGCCGCCGTGCCGCCATTTCGGCAAATGCGGCGGGTGCGAGTTGCAACATGTTGCTGAGGCGACGCTTGCCGATTTTGTCCACGACCGGGTGTTTGGCGCGCTGGCGGCGCAGGATGTGGCCGCGGGCGACGTACTGCCCGCGCTGCTATCGCCGCCGCAGAGCCGCCGCCGCGCGGCGCTGACCGCGCTGCGCACCGGTAAGCAGGTCGCGATCGGGTTCAACGCGGCGCAGAGCAACCAGATCGTCGACATGCGCGAATGCCCGCTGCTGCTGCCCGAATTGTTCGCGCTGATCGCGCCGCTGCGCGACCTGCTGGCGACGATCGCGCAGCAACGGCGACCGGTGAAGGTCAAGCTCCAGATGCTCGACCAGGGGGTCGAGGTGGTGCTGGAGGGGGTCAAGGCCGAGGGGCTCGACGCGGCCATGGCGTTGCAGGATTTCGCGGGCGCGCATCGGCTGGCGCGCTTTGCTGTCGATCAGGGCTATGGCCTGGAAACCCTGTGGCAGCCCGAGCCGCCGACGGTGGGGTTCGGCGAGGTCATGGTCGAAGTGCCGACCTTTGCCTTTCTGCAAGCCACCGCGGCGGGGCAGGCAGCGCTGGTCGAGGCGGTGACGAACGCGATCGGAGATGCTCCCGCCGTGGCCGATCTGTTCGCCGGGGTCGGTACCTTCGCGCTGTCGATCCAGCGCGGGCGCAAGGTCTATGCCGCCGAGGGTGCGCGCGATGCGATCGCGGCGCTGACCGCCGCCGCGAACCGCGCGGGGGCGCTGGTCGCGACCGAGCATCGCGACCTGTTCCGGCGCCCGCTGATCCCTGCGGAATTGAACCGCTTTGGCGCGGTCATTCTGGATCCGCCGCGCGCGGGGGCGGAGGAACAGGTGGCGCAACTGGCAGCGTCGGCGGTGCCGGTGATCGCCTATGTCAGCTGCAACCCCGCGAGCTTTGCGCGCGACGCGAAGTTGCTGGTCGCGGGTGGCTATACGCTCGATTGGGTGCAGCCGGTTGGGCAGTTCCGCTGGTCGACGCATGTCGAACTGGCGGCGCGGTTTTCCAAATAATCGTCGCCCCCGCGGAGGCGGGGGCCGTTGGCGGCCTTGCGCTACCCTGTTAGCGGCCCCCGCCTCCGCGGGGGCGACGATATCAACTCAATGCAACACAAACCCCATGAACGCGTGCACGCACAGCGCGAACAGCGCGAGGCTGGCCAGCGCGAACACCAGAAAACGCCACATCACGCGGTTGACGGTCACCTGGATCAGGCTGTGAACGATCCGCAGCGCGACATAGGCCCACGCAAGCTGGGTGTTCAGCCCGCCGCCCATACCGCCCACCGCGAGCGCGAGCGCGACGGCGTAGAAGATCGTCGGCTGTTCCATCAGATGGTTATAGTTGTGCGCCTTCCACTGGACCTCGGGTGGAAGCACTGACTCGAGGTTCTGGCCTGTGCCGCCCACAATATTGGCAACGTCGATTTTTGCACGGCGCATGGCCGGAAGGCGCGTCGCATACATCCACACCCACATGACCATCGACCAGAGCGCGAGCGTCGCGACCGGTCCCAATATGGCATTCGTATCCATGTCCTGTTCCCCTCAACCCAAAGTGGCAATGACTGCCAGCACCGCCAGCGCGATCAGGCAGAATGTGGCCAGCGCAAAGATGGCGAAGCGCACCGGGATCCGGTTGACGGTCGCCTGCCACAGGCTGTGAACGATGCGCAGCACGACATAGGCCCACGCCAGCCCGCGCGTCAGGTCGGTGCTGCCGCCCGACAGGTGCAGAAAGACGATGACGGCGTAGAACAACGTCGGCTGTTCGAGCAGATGCGTATAATTGTGCGATTTCCAATTGATCGTCGGTGGCAGCACATTTTCCAGATCGACCCCGCGGCCGCCCGGCGGCGCGGCTTTCAGATCGACACCGGCTTTCGACATCGCCGAAAAGCGGGTCGCAGCCACCCAGCCGAGCATGACGAGCGTCCACAGCGCGAGCACCGCGCCGGGCGCCAGCAGATTTTCAGGCATTTCGTTCCCCCTCCCAAAACTGGCGCGATGCTAGGGCGCGCGCGTCGCAATGCAATGCCCGTTATTCAGCCCCGCCGTTCGGCAAGTTCGGCACGGATGGCGCCGCCGTCGCCGTCGACCCTTGGCGCAAAACCCAGGTCGCGCGCGGGTGCGGCGCCATACTTCACCGGGGGCTGCATTTCGTGGAAGGCACCGACATCGGGGTGAACGCGCGGCCGGAAAAAGCCGGTGGCGGCGAAATGCGGATCGTCCTTGATATCCTGGAGATCGCGCGCCGCCATCGCGGGGATGTCGTTCGCCGCGAACAGCGCCAGCCATTCGGCGGTGGTCCTGGCCGGGGTCTTGCGCGCAATCTCGCGGTAAACGATCGGCATATGCTGGCCCTTCGCCTTGGCGGCCTCGAACTCGGGCGTTTCGGTGAGCCCTTCGCTGCCGAGGAGCGTCATCAGCCGCGCGGTCGACTCCGGGGTGTAGGGGACGATCGCGAGATAGCCGTCGCTCGTCGGAAAGGGCTGGCGCGTCGGGTCGAGCTGGCGCGGATAGCCCGCGGGGCCAAGCGGCGGATCGAGCGCGGCGTCGCGCAGATGTTCGGTCAGCATGAAGGACGCGAAACATTCGAACATCGGCACCTCGACCGCTTGCCCCTCGCCGGTGCGCAGCTTGTGGATCAGCGCCGCGAGGATCGCCTGCGCGCCGAACTGGCCCGCAATCTTGTCGGCGATCAGTGACGGGAAATAGCGTGGGCGCGGGTCGCCGTCGACGCGCGGCAACAGGCTGGTGGTGCCCGTCGCCGCCTGGATGACATCGTCATACGCCTGCAGGTCGGCATAGGGGCCGTCCTGTCCAAAGCCGGTGCCATGGACATAGATGATGTCGTCCTTGATCGCCTTGCAGCCCGGGTAATCAAACCCCAGCTTGGCAATCGCCTTGCCGCGGACGTTGTGGAAAAACACGTCGGCACCTGCGACAAGATCGCGCAGGACCGCAGCGTCTTCGGGTTTTTTGAGGTCGAGCGCGATCGAGCGTTTGCCGCGATTCACCGTCAGGTGGATCGACCCCATCGTCGGATCGGGAACCCCGCTGCCCAGATAGCGCGATATGTCGCCCATCCCCGGGGTTTCGACCTTGATCACCTCGGCGCCCAGATCGGCGAGCATCTGCGTCGCATAGGGGCCGAAGATCACCGTCGTCAGGTCGATGATGCGGATGCCGGTGAGCATGTTCATACGGCGCGGTCTAGCTGGTTCGATTCGCGCGCCATCATCTACCTCTCCATTCGGTTTGTCGGCAGGAATGGTTGCAGAAGGAAACCGAAAACGCAATCGGTCATCCCGTTGCCGTATTGTCCTTATCGTCCAGTGGGGTTCCCGTCGCATAGGCACTGGAAATCTGCCGATAGGATAGCGAACGGAACGCCGCGAGCGTGGCCAGTACGCCGAGCAGGCCCGTGATCGAAAAGACGATCGCGATACCGCGCTCGGTACCGCGCCCGTACCAGTCGCCGATCAGGTCGGCGCCCGCGCCGCTGGTCATCAGCGGGACAAAGACGAATTGCGTCAGCGGCGCGATGAGGAAAGCGGTGAGCGGCGAGGCGGCCTGCTCGACCGACTGCGCAAAGCCGAACACGCGGCCCTGTCGTTCGAACGGCACGACCTTTTGCAGGGTCGTCTGTTCGGCGGCTTCGGCATAGGGGCCAAGAAACATCCAGACGACGCAGCCGATGGCGAGCAGCACGATCGACGACTGGATGGTGAAAACGACCGCGACCGCCCAGGAAACAAGATTGACCAGCAGCAGCGTGCGCACCGGATTGGCGCCGAGGCCGGTCCGCGCGATCACCATACCCGACAGAATGAAGGCGCAAGAGACAAAGGCCCACAGCAGTCCCCATCGCTCGACCTTCATCAGCGACAGGCCATAGGCATCCATCAGCGCCATATAGACACCGCCGAGCAGATTGTTGAACGCGGCGAACAGGATCAGGGCGAACAGTCCCGGGATCGCCCGAACGATACGAAAGGTCCCGATCAGGTCGACTCGCCGCGGCGCTTCATGATCCGAGGTCTCGCGCGGCTCGTCGACCGCGACGAACGCCAGGTGGAGCGCAGCGAGCAGCGAGAACAGGATCGCAAACGCCAGCGTCGCGACCATGCCGCCCCAGGCGACCAGGAACCCGCTGATCGCCGAGGTGGTGAGGAACCCGATGCCGCTGACCATGCCGACCAGCCCGTTCGCTTTGTCCCGGCGGTCCTCGGGCACAAGCAAGGTGACGAGCGTCGGCAGCGCGATCATGCGGATGTTGCCGACGATGACGCCCAGCATCGTCAGGAGGACGAACAGCCACAGCGCGACGCTGTCGGTCCTCGCGCTCGCGATCGCCGGATCGAGCGCATAGCCGCCCAGCGCCGCGGCATAGATGGTGAGCGATACCAGGCTGGAGACGAGCATCATGCTGCGCTTGCGGTGATGGTCGACCAGACTGCCGAACCAGATGCCGAGCGCCCCGGTCAGCACCAGATAGATGCCCGCGATCATGCCCGTCGCGAACACCGACTGGGTTTCCAGAAAAATCCAGAAGGTGATCGCGAACCACACCGTGAAGTTGGTGATGTTGGCGACGAGGTTGTTGATCAGGAGGTGGTGGAAGGGACGCATGAGCGCGCAAACCTAGCAGCGTGATTTGACGAGGCTAGCAGCAAATCAAATCTCCTCGCTTCGAGAAGAATCGAAATATCAATTGACCAGATCGTCTAATTCGATAATTCGACGATTGTCGAATCATTAAATTCGAGATGGACTGGCTTTGCCTGCAACGGGCCGCTGCATCGACAACAGGAGAACGGCCCAATGAAGACGATGGTTGAAACCCCGGCGCCCTGGCGTGGCGAGACATTGCAGGGGCGGCCCGGGCAGTGGTTGTACGAACTGAGCCATTCCGAAATCACGGCGATCGTCATGGCAGCACAATCGGCCGTCGGAAGCGGCATCCCGCTCGGCGAACTGGCGCGCGACGATTTTCCACTGACCGGGTTGGAAACGGCGCTGGACGATTGGCGCGATCGGATCGACAGCGGCCACGGCATGGTATTGATCCGCGGTCTGCCGGTTCGCCATATCGGCCGCGACGTTGCTGCCGCGGCCTATTGGCTGATCGGCCTGCATTTGGGGCAACCGACCGCGCAGAATCCGGCGGGCGAGATGCTGGTCGACATTCGCGACACCGGCGCGCCGCCCAGCGATCACAATGTCCGGCTGTACAAAACGCGCGCCGAGCTGGCCTTTCACACCGACGGCGCCGACATCATCGGGCTGCTCTGCCTGCGCGGTGCGCGGGCGGGCGGGGTCAGCCGCATCTGTTCGTCGGTCGAGGTGTATAATCAGGTCGTCGCGCGGCGCCCCGAACTGGCGCCGCTGATGGAGCGCGAATTTCATCATCACGCGCACGGACAGCTGGGGCCCGATGGCCCCAAGACCTTTCGCTACCCCATCGTCAGCCGCGAGGGCGGGATTTTCCGGATGATGCTGCTGACCTGGTATATCCGCAACGCTGCCGAGGATTTTCCGGAGATCGCGGCGCTCGGCAACGACGAGCAGAGCCTGCTCGACCTGCTCGAATGGCTGCCGTTCGAACCCGGCATGGCGCTCGACATGAATTTTCAGGAAGGCGACATACAGTTCCTCAAAAACTCGGTCGTGCTGCACGCGCGCACCGATTATGAGGATTGGGACGCGCCCGACGAAAAGCGGCACCTGCTGCGGCTGTGGCTGAATGTGCCCGAATTTGTCGATGGCGATGACCGGTTGCGGCACGGCTTTGCCGAACGGGCGAAGGCATGAGCGACGTCGATTTTCTGGTGATCGGCGCCGGGCAGGCGGGGCTGGCGGCGGCGCGGCGCCTGCAACAGTCACGCGCCGATTTCCTGCTGGTCGATGCCGCAACCGCGGTCGGGGGATCGTGGCGGCATTATTACGACAGCCTCGAGCTGTTTTCGCCGGTGCGATATTCGTCGCTGCCCGGCCTGGCGATGCCGGGGGAACCCTATGCCTATCCACGGCGCGACGATGTCGTCGATTATCTGCAGCGCTATGCCGATCATTTCGGCTTTCCCCTGCGACTGGCAACACGCGTCGCGGCGGTCACCCGCGACGGCAGCGGCTTTTCGGCGGACATTGGCGGCGGGCAGGTCATCGGCGCGCGAAAACTGGTGGTCGCATCGGGGGCATTCGGGACACCGAACATGCCGGTCCTGCCGGGGCAGGGCGATTTTCGCGGCCGCATCCTGCATTCATCCGACTATCGCAGCCCCGACGGCTTTCGCGGCCAGCGCGTGATCGTGGTGGGGGCCGGCAATTCGGCGGTACAGATCGCGGTCGAGCTCGCCGGTCATGCCGACGTCACGCTGGCGGTCCGCGACCGCATTCGCTTTCTGCCGCAACGCGTGCTTGACCGCGACGTCCATTGGTGGTTCGACAAGCTGGGCCTGAACGGTCTCAACCTGTTTTCCGATCATGGCGTACCGATCGTCGACGACGGGCGGTACAAAGCCGCGTTGCGGGCCAATCGTCCCGCAACGAGAAAGATGTTCCGTGCCTTCAGTCCGGACGGCGTCGTGTGGCCCGACGGCCCGGAGGAGCGGGTCGACCAGGTCATATTTGCCACCGGCTTTCGCCACGCGATGGACTTTCTCCGCCCATCGGGCGCGCTCGACGCGCAGGGGCAACCGCTGCACCGCCGCGGCGTATCGACCAGCGTCCGCGGGCTCGGCTTTGTCGGGCTTTCGGGCCAGAATGGCTTTGCATCGGCAACGCTGCGCGGCGTCGGGCGCGACGCCGATTACGTCATCCCCCGGATCGCCGCGATGTGAACCGATCGCCGCGCGGCGGTGCTCAGAACAGCTTGGTCACCGTTGCGCTGCGGCGTTCCGGTTCGACTTCGCCGGTGTAGAGGCTGGTCATTGGTTCGTCGCTGACGACATGGGTTTCGTCGGCGCCGAAGCCGTTGAACTTCGTCCGCATCGCGCAGCCATAGGCACCCAGCATTCCGATTTCGATGAAGTCGCCCGCCTTGATGTCCGACGGCAGGAAGAACGGTCCCGCCATATGGTCGAGGTCGTCGCAGGTCGGGCCATAGAAGCTGAACGGCACCAGCTCGGCGTCGCTTTCGACATCGCGCTGCAGCGACACCGGAAAGCGCCAGCCGACATGCGCGGCGTCGAACAGCGCGCCATAGGCGCCGTCGTTGATATACAGTTCTTCGCCGCGGCGCTTTTCGACGCGGACGATCAGCGAGCTATACTCGGCCGACAGCGCGCGACCGGGTTCGCACCACAGCTCGGCCGAATAGCTGATCGGCAGGCTTTCGAAGCTGCGGTGGATAGTGTCGAAATAGGCGCCGAGCGGCGGCGGTTCCATACCCGGATAGGACGAGGGAAAGCCGCCCCCGACATCGATGATATCGACGGTGACCGACGCCGCGACGATCGCGGCGCGGACGCGCTCCATCGCCTGCGCATAGGCATGCGGGGTCATCGCCTGGCTGCCGACATGGAAGCAGATGCCGAGCGCGTCGGCGGCCTGGCGGGTGGCCATCAGCAGTTCGGCCACTTCGTCGGCTTCGGCGCCGAATTTGGCGGCAAGGCTGAGCTTCGAATGGTCGGACGAGACGCGCAGGCGCACGAGCAGGTTGAGGTCGGCGGCGCCTTCGGTGGCGCGGACGATCTTTTCCAGCTCGTCCATCGTGTCGAGCGAGAATGTGCGCACGCCATGCTTCCAATAGGCTTCGGAAATCGCTTCCTCGGCCTTGACCGGATGCATGAAGCACAGGGTCGCGTCGGGCAGGGTCCGCGCGGTCAGCCGGACTTCGGCGATCGAAGCGACGTCATAATGGGTGACGCCCGAATCCCACAGCACGCGCAAGAGGTCGGGCGACGGATTCGCCTTGACCGCATACATGGTCGTGCCGGGAAAGCGGTCGATGAAGAAACGCGCTGCGCGCCGCGCAGCGTGCGGGCGGACAAGCGTAACAGGTTCGACCGGCGAAAGTGCCTGAATCAGCCCGTGGGCGCTATGATGCTGGTGCAATGCAAGGGACCCCCAAAAGTGTAACGGTAAACGACAAGGCTGCCTTGCGGTTATTGGAAGTCCCCCTGGGGCAGCGGAGGGCGATATATGCAGGGGGGTCCCCCCTGTAAAGACCCTTCGGCGCAATTTTGTAATAGCGGCGTAACAGTCGGGGCGAAACGGGGCAGCGGTGCGCCAAGCGGCGCAAAATTCGGCAGGTTGCAGCCCTCAGCCGGGCGATTTAGAGTCGGTCGATCCCGACAAAAAGTGAAAGTGTGCAGCCCATGGTCTCTCCCGCCGAAGTGAATCACACGTTCAGCGACGCCGAGCTCGACGAGCTCTGCGCCTTTGGCATCGTCGAATCGCATCGCGCCGGGACGCTGCTGATCGCCGAGGGGACGATGTCGCCCGATTGCATCGTTACCTTGTCGGGGCATACCGACATCTTTGCGTCGACCGATGACGGGCCAAAGCGTGTCGGGTGGATGGAGAGGGGGCAGTTCGCGGGCGACCTGTCGGTGCTGACCGGACAGCGGCACCTGTCGCGCGTCGAAATGGGCGTCGATGGCGAAATCCTGCGGATCGCGCATGGCGATTTCCAGCGACTGATCGCGGGCAATTCGCATTATTCCGACATTTTTGTCCGCATTTTTGCCGCCAGGCGCGAGTTCAGCAACCGCCGCGGTTTTGCGGCGGTGATCGTGATCGGCGCGGCGCTGGATCGCAGCGTCTATGCGCTGCGCGATCTGCTGGCGAAGCATGGTGTGGCGCACCGCTGGTTCGACCCCGCCGATGGGCCGGTGGCGGAGCATTTGATGGCCGAACGCGGCCTCGCCGAAGATCGATTGCCCGCAGTGATCCTGGGCGCCGCCGACGTGCTGGAGCAGCCGACCCCGGAGCAGCTGGCCGCGGCGCTGGGGCTCGATCTGCTGCCCGATGGCGCGACGGCCGACGTGATCGTCGTCGGCAGCGGTCCCGGCGGGCTGGCTGCAGCGGTCTATGCCGCGTCGGAAGGGCTGACGGTCATCGCGATCGACGCGCTGGCGCCGGGGGGACAGGCCGGGACGTCGTCGAAGATCGAAAATTACCTCGGCTTTCCCACCGGCATTTCGGGCAATGAGCTGGCGCGGCGGGCGACGGTGCAGGCGCAGAAGTTCGGTGCGCGGCTGGTCGCGCCGGTGCGCGGCGCCGCGATCGACCGCGATGACGAGGCCTATTGCCTGAAGCTCGCCGATGGCCGCAAGCTGCGCAGCCGCGCGGTGGTGATCGCGAGTGGCGCGCAATATCAGCGCCTGCCGATCGACGACATCGAACATTATGAGGGCCGCGGGATATTTTACGGGGCGACACCGATGGAAGCGCAGCTGTGCGGCAATGCGGAGGTCACCGTCGTCGGCGCGGGCAATTCGGCAGGGCAGGGGGCGATCTACCTCGCCAATGCGGCGCGCAAGGTCCATGTTATCTTCCGCCGCGCGTCGCTGCGCGAGACGATGTCCGAATATCTGGTCAAGCGGCTGGAGGAACATCCGAACATCGAACTGCATGCGATGACCGATGTCGTCGCGCTGCACGGCGCGGATGCGGCGGGCGGCTGGCTCGACGGGATCACCTATCGCTGCCGCGAAACGGGTGCGGAAAGCGGCTGTGATTGCCGTTTCCTGTTCCTGTTCCTTGGCGCCAGTCCGAACACCGGCTGGCTGCCCAAGGAAATGGTGTGCGACGAGCGCGGCTTTGTGAAGACCGGCGCCGACATCGCGCCGATGGAGCTGGTCAAGGCCGGGTGGTCGCTGGACCGCATGCCGAGCCGCTACGAGACGAGCTGGCCGCGGATTTATGCGATCGGCGACGTGCGCAAGGGATCGGTCAAGCGCGTCGCGTCATCGGTGGGCGAGGGATCGGTGGTGGTCAGCGACATTCATCAGGCGCTGGCAGAGGTTGTGGCAAGCTGATCCTCCCTGTGGCGAAGCCATGGGGAGGGGGACCGTCGCCGCAGGCGGCGGTGGAGGGGCGCGGCGGTAGTGCCAAAGCCCCTCCGTCAGCGCTCCGCGCTGCCACCTCCCCATCGCTGCGCGACAGGGAGGGGCGACTCAACTCAACCGCGTCTTGAAATCCTCATACCCGAACTCGCGCACCAGTTTCAGCGCGTCGGTGTCACTGTCCCACAGCCAGATCGACGGCAACGGCACGCCGTTGAACGTGTTCGTCTTGACCATCGAATAATGCGCCTGGTCGAGGAAGGCGAAGCGCTGGCCGATGCGGGCGCCGCCGGGGAGGCGGTAGTCGCCGATGACATCGCCCGCGAGGCACGACGGGCCGCCGAGCCGGGTTGGTAAGCCGTCGCTCCCCTCGCCGAGCAGTGCGGGACGATAGGGCGCCTCGATCACATCGGGCATGTGGCAGGTCGCCGAGACGTCGGTGATGCCGATCGCCATCCCGTTGTCGAACAGGTCGAGGACTTCGCCGATAAGGATGCCGGCGTCGAGCGCGATCGCTTCGCCGGGTTCGATCATCACGTCGCAGTCGGTCGCCGCGCGGACCTGTTTCAGGAACGCGATCAGGTCCTCGACCTGATAATCGGCGCGGGTGACATGATGGCCGCCGCCGAAGTTGATCCATTTCAGCTGGCCGAAGAAAGGACGCAGCATCGGCTGCACGGCTTCCCAGGTGCGCTGCAGCGGCGGGAAGTCCTGTTCGCACAGGCTGTGCATATGCACCCCGTCGATGCCCTCCATATGTTCGGGCAGCAATTGGGTGACGGGGAAGCCAAGGCGGCTGCACGGCGCGGCGGGGTCATATTTGGCGACTTCGCCCTCGCTGTGCATCGGGTTGATCCGCAGGCCGATGTCGAACGTCGCACCCTCTGCACGCAGGTCGTCGAGTAGCGGACGGAAGCGTGCGATCTGGCCCGGCGAATTGAAGATCAGATGATCCGACAGTCGGGCGATTTCGGGCAAGTCGGCTTCCTTGTAGCCGGCGCAATAGGTGGCGACCTCCTTATCGCCGGTTGGACCGCCATATTCCTCGCGGCCGAGCTTGGCCTCATAAAGTCCCGAGGCGCAGACGCCGTCGAGATAGTCGGTGACGGTGCTGCCCAGCGACCACATCGAAAAGGCCTTGAGCGCCGCCAGCACGCGGGCGCCCGACGCGTCGCCGATATGGCGGAGCACAGCCAGATTGGCGCGCACCTTGGCGGCGTCGACGACAAAGGCGGGTGAGGGGACGCGGCTGAGGTCGAAGCTCGCGAAAGCTCCGGGATCGCCGGCACGGGTTTCCATGGGTTTTTGGTTCCTATGAGACCGCAATCGGTCCCTTGAAGATGAAAAACGCCCCCGCCGCAATCAGGACAAAGCCGACGAGATGGTTCACGGTCAGCTTCTCACCGAGCCAGAAGACCGCGAACCCGGCGAATATGACGAGGGTGATGACTTCCTGCAAGGTCTTGAGTTCGGCGGCGGTATAAACGCTGTAACCGATACGGTTGGCCGGGACCGCGAGGCAATATTCGAAAAAGGCGATGCCCCACGCGATCAGTACCGCCAGCCACAACGGCCGCGACATGTCGCCGAGGTGGCCGTACCAGGCAAAGGTCATGAAGATGTTCGAGATGATCAGCAGCCCGATCGGGGCGAGATAGGTGGTCATCCCGGCATTACTCCTTGGTCAGCGGTAATACGTCACGGAGCAGGGCGGCAAAGAAATGCCCCGGCTCCTCAACCATCGGCATATGCGCCGAATGTTCGAGCCAGACGAGCTTCTTTGATGGGGCTTTGACCTGTTCGAACCAGTCGGCGGCGACGGGCGATGGCACCGTATAATCGTGCCGACCGAGCATGAAGACGACCGGCACTTCCATCTTCTTCACATCGGCGAAGCTGACATCCGCAAGGCGTGGCCAGAGCGTCGTGACCGAGAAAGCACTGCCCTGGCTCCACGCTTTGCGGTCAGCCTCGCTATATTCAGGCGAGAGGCGCGGAGTCTGGAAATAGAGATTGAGGTCGGGCTTATTGTGCATCAGCGATCCGTAGGGGATCGCATATTTGCGCCAGCCGTCGGCCTTGGCGATCGTGAACTCGCCCGCCGGATAGGGGGCAAGCGCGTCGATTGCGGCGACCGCTTCGCTGTTACCCGCGGCGACAGCCTTGGCGCGCGTCCACGCCATGCCTGCCTTTTCGCCCGCCCGAAAATCAATGCCTTGGCCCACGCCGACATAAGTGTAGAGCAAATCGGGACGCTTTACCGCGACCGACAGGCCGACGATCGAACCCCAGCTGTGGCCCATCAGCACGACCTTGCGCTTGCCATAGCGTTTCTTGAGCAGGTCGATAAGTTCGATGGCGTCGTCGCGGTACCGCTCCACGGTCATCGTCGGCGCAAGCGTCGCGGGATCGTTGAGCGGGTAAGAGCGTCCCGCGCCGCGCTGGTCATATTGGACGACGGTGAAGACATCTTCCCATGGGCGCTGGAATGCCCACGCAAAGGGCATCTCGACCGCGCCGGGGCCGCCGTGGACGAAGACGAGGATCGGGTTGGCCTTGTCCGAGCCGCGGACGTTCACCACCTGCCGGGCGCCGCCGAGCGTGGCTTCGAAGGTTTCCTGCACGCCGTTGGGGGTGACGATCTTGCCGATGTCGGCAACGATCGCGCGCGCGGGGGCATAGGCGTCGTCGGTCTGCGCGGCGGCGGGCGTGCTGATCGCCGCAAGCAAGGTGAACGCAGCAATTTGCAATTTCATATCAACAACCTCTCGTCATTCCCGCGAGGAGAAACCCAATTTGGACGCCGCTAGTGGGTTCCCGCGTTCGCGGAAATGACGCAAGACGTAATATCGATTAGAAATTTAAGGGCCCGGCCAGTTCCTTCACCTGCCACGGCAGGCCGTGCTTGTTCAGCATGTCCATGAACGGATCGGGATCCATCTGTTCCATGTTGAACACGCCGTCACCCGACCACGTATTCGTCACCATCATCGCCGCGCCAATCATCGCCGGGACGCCGGTGGTGTAGCTGACCGCCTGATTGCCGGTTTCGGCATAGGCGTCCTCATGGTCGCAGATGTTATAGAGATAGAGGGTCTTTTCCTTCCCGTCCTGACCCAGGCCGGTGGCGATGACGCCGATGTTGGTCTTGCCCTTGGTCGTTTCGCCCAGGCTCGACGGTTCGGGGAGCACGGCTTTGAGGAACTGTAGCGGGACGATCTCGCGACCTTCGTAGATCACCGGGTCGATCCGCGTCATGCCGACATTCTGGAGCACGTTGAGGTGGGTGATATAGGCCTCGCCGAAGGTCATCCAGAACCGGATGCGCTTGATTTCGGGCAGGTGCGTCTTCAGGCTTTCGATCTCCTCATGATACATGAGGTACATCGTCTTTTCGCCCACCGCTTCGAAGTCGAATTTCTGCTTCACCGACATCGGCGGGGTTTCGACCCAGTCGCCATTTTCCCAATGGCGCGCGACCGCGGTCACTTCGCGGATGTTGATCTCTGGGTTGAAGTTGGTGGCGAAATGCTGGCCGTGATCGCCGCCGTTGCAGTCGAGGATGTCGAGCGTGTCGATGCGGTCGAAATGATGCTTTTTCAGCCAGGTGGTGAACACGCTGGTGACGCCGGGGTCGAAGCCCGAGCCGAGCAGCGCCATCAGCCCGGCATCCTTGAAGCGGTCATGATACGCCCACTGCCAATGATATTCGAACTTCGCCTCGTCGCGCGGTTCGTAATTGGCGGTGTCCATATAATGCGCGCCGGTCGACAGGCACGCCTCCATGATGGTGAGATCCTGATAAGGCAGCGCGAGGTTGACGACATGCGTCGCGCCGATTTCGCGGATCAGTGCCGCGGTCGCGTCGATATGGTCGGCGTCGACCTCGGCGGTCTTGATCGTGACACCGGTGCGCGCCTTCACCGATTCGGCGATCGCGTCGCATTTGAACTTGCGGCGGCTGGCCAGCGTGATGTCGGGAAAGATGTCGGGGTTCATCGCCATCTTGTGCACCGCGACCGAACCGACGCCGCCTGCGCCGATCACCAGAACCTTGCTCATCGAAAAATCTCCTGCGCCTACCTATGCGGCTTGTCTTGTATGCCCGGCCCTATAGGACGAAGCCATGACACAGCAAAGCCCCGATCCCTTGCTCGACACGAACCGCGCACCCGCGCTCGCGGGTGTCGAACGCGCCGCGGCGAAAGTCGCCGCGCTGCTTCCGCAAACGCCGCTGTTGCCGATGGAGATCGACGGTCGGACCATCTGGTGCAAGGCCGAGTGCCTGCAACCCGTCGGCGCGTTCAAGATCCGCGGCGCCTGGCATCGCTTGACCGACCTGACGCCCGAACAGGCCGCGGCAGGGGTGGTCGGCGTGTCGAGCGGCAATCATGCGCAGGGCGTCGCGTGGGCGGCAAAGCGGCTGGGCATAGCGGCCACGATCGTGATGCCGAGCAACGCGCCGAAGATGAAGCTGGCGGCGACGCGCGCGCTGGGTGCCGAGGTGGTGCTGTACGACCGCGTCACCGAATCGCGCGATGCGGTGGCGGCGAAGCTGCTCGAAGCGAGCGGCGGGACGCTCGTCCATGCCTATGGCGATCCGTGGATCATCGAGGGACAGGGGAGCGCGGGGATCGAGGCGCGGGCGCAACTGGCGGCGCGCGGGATCGCCGGACCCGACAAGGTGGTGGCGTGTTGCGGCGGCGGCGGATTGTCCGCGGGGCTGGCGCTGGCCTGCCCCGATGCCGAGATCATCGCGGTTGAGCCCGAGGGTTGGGACGATGTGACGCGCTCGCTGGCAGCTGGCGAAATTCTGTCGGTCGAGGATCTGGCCTATCCGACCGAATGCGACGCGTTGCAGACGCCGCAGACGTGGCCGATCAATTTTGCGGTGCTGCAGGCGCGTGGCGTGCGCGGCGTGGTTGTGACACGCGACGAGGTTCGCCACGCGATGCGCGTCGCGTTCGAGCGGCTGCATCTGGTCGTGGAACCTGGCGGCGCGGCGGCGCTGGCGGCGGTGCTGGCGGGCAAGGTCGAACTGGGCGAGGCGACGCTGGTTACCCTGTCGGGCGGCAATGTCGATCCAGAGCTTTATGCGCAAATAATCGCCGGGTGACGCCGCGCGGGATATCTGCTCCATCTGGCGCGTTGGAACGGCGAAGGAGAAGCGAGATGCAGAAGAGCGTAATTCTGGCGAGCGCAGCCGCGCTGGTGTTGCTGACGGGGTGCGAAAAGGCCGAGGCGCCTGCGCCCGCCGATACGGCGACGACCGAAGTGCCGGTTGAAACCGTGCCGACCGAGGGCGCCGAAGCCGCCGATCCCGCTGCCGCGGCGCATCGCCACGCAGCATGGGCGGGCAAATGGACCGGGGTCGAAGGCATGTATGCGACGATCACCACCGCCGAACCCGGCAAATACAAGCTCGAGATGCAGTCGGACCTCGACACCAAAGGCACCTATGACGGCAGCGACAGCGACGGCGGGATCACGTTCCAGCGCGGCGGCGAAACGCTGACACTGGCGGCGTCGACGGGCGATGCGACGGGCCTGAAATATCTGGCGGGCAAGAAGGATTGCCTGAAGGTCAAGGATGGCGAGGGCTATTGCCGCGATTGACGGCAAATGGATTGAAACTGACCAATCGGTCTTCGCCGTAGCCCTGAGCTTGTCGAAGGGCGCTTCACTGAGAAG
>JAFAGN010000112.1 GCA_023422695.1 Pseudomonadota bacterium | reverse complement strand
GGATTGCTTCGCTTCGCTCGCAATGACGGGCTGTTAGATGCAACGCTATAACGACAAGCTCAGCACGAACGGATTTGACGGTCGCGCCTGGATTATTTCGACAAATCCTTGAGCAAGCTGTCCCAATGCGCCAGCGCGGGCGCAATCGCGGCGACGGGGACGCGTTCGTTGAGGCCGTGCGCGAAGCTGTCGCTCGCCTTGCTGAACAGCCCCGCAACGCCGTAGCTCGGCACCCCGGCGATGCGGAAATGATAGCTGTCGGTCGCCCCCGCACTCATCGACGGAATGATCGGCAGGCCGGGCGCGCGGGCGTGGACCGCCTTTTTCACCGCCGCCATGACGTCGGGGCGCAGCGGCGAGGCGTCGCTCGCGCTGGCGTCGGGATCGGGGTTCACCTTGACCGCGGGGTCGGCAATCACACGTTCCAGCTCGGCGCGCACGCTTTCGACCGGCACGCCGGGAAAGATGCGGCAATTGATGTTCGCGGTTGCGCGCTGCGGCAGCGCGTTTTCGGCATGACCACCCTTGACCAGCGTCGGGACGCAGGTGGTGCCGATCTGGCCGACATATTCGGGGTCGGCGCGGATCTTGGCGATCGCGTCGGCATTTTCGGGATCGGCGGCAAAGGCTTTCAGCGCCGCGCCCATATTGCCGCCAACCTGATCGGCGACGATTGGCATACCGATCTTGGTCAGCTCGTTCTGCTGCGCGGCGAATTTATACGCGCCGACCTTTTCGAGCGCCGCGGCGAGCTGGACGATCGCATTGACCGGCGACGGGCGCGAGCTGTGGCCGCCGGGGTTGGTGACTTCGAGCGTGAAATCGGCATAGGTTTTCTCGCCCGCCTGCAGACCATAATATTGCGGCTTGCCATCCTCGCCGATCGTGCCGCCGCCGCCGTCGCCGTTCAGCGCAAATTCGGCGTTCTTATATTTGGCGGCCAGCGCGCGCGTCGTCGTCATCGACGTTTCCTCGTCGCCCGACAGCAGCAGGATGATCGAGCGCGCGGGTTTAAAGCCATCCTTTTTCAGCTGCGCCATCGTCGCGACCATCATCGACACGTCGAACTTGTTGTCCTCTGACCCGCGCCCGAAAATATAACCATTTTCCTCGACCGGCACGAACGGGTCGCGCGTCCAGTCCTTGGGATCGGCCTCGACCACGTCCATATGGCCGAGCAGCACGATCGGCTTTTTCCTGGTCGTGCCGTGCAGCGTCGCCGCAAAGGTCGCGGTGTCGCCGATCGGCGTGATTTCGATGTCGGCATCGGCATAGCCCGCCGCTTTCAGCACCCCGGCATAATAAGCGGCGAGTTCGGGCACCTTGCCGCGGCCATCGACGGTCGGGATCGCGATGCTGTCCTTCAATATCTGCTTCGCGGCGTCGGCGTCGGCGGGTTTGGCGTGGACGGGCGCGGCGGCGAGCATGGCGGCGGCGAGGGCGAGCGGGGCGGTAAGGTTGCGCATGGAAACCGACTATGGCGGGTCATCGGCAGACAGCAAGCATCAATCGCCAAAACCGCAACCGGCGAAGACCGTTAGGGTTCTGGCCCTAGCGCCGCCGCGTGCCGTAATCGATGCGGATCCGGACCCACGCACCGACCATCGACTTTCCGCCGAGCCGCGGCGGGCGCACCCGGAACTGCCACGCCGCGGCGAGCACGGCGCGCATGATCTGCGACCCGTTCGGATATTCGTCGAGGCCGACGCAATCCTCGACCCGGTAATCGGGGGCGGTGCGGCAAGCGATCAGTCCCCAACCGGGGCCATCGGCGGTGGACAGATAGCCGCGCAGTTCGCCATCGCTGGGTTCGCGGTACCAGGCGGCGGCATAGAGCGGCTCGCCATTGGGCGCCGTCCCGACGCGTTCGCTGTCGCGGGCCGAGGACGAAGCGCCGCCGGTGTTGGGCGGGCCATACACTTGCCCACCCGGCGGACGCGCCCCGATCCGCGGCACCGTCGGCTGCGGCAAGGGCGGGGGCGGCGGCGTGGGCGGCGCCGCCTCCGCAGCAGGTTCGACGGCTTTCGGCGGCACCGGTTCGGCGGGCTCGGGCGGGTCGGGTAGGGGTTCGCTTTCCGCTTGCCGGCTTTCACGGCGTTCGGGTTCGGCGCTCGCGTCGGCGGCGGGGGCGGCATCGATGCTGACCACGCTGACATATTCGTCCTTGAACCGCGGCGGCTTTTCGGCGCCAAAGGTCATCAGCATGACCAGCAGTAGCGCCGGAATGAACAGCGCTAGCCCGATGGCAAGCGCACGCCGCCCAGCCCCGATCCGGAGCTCTGCGACATAGGGAGTGGCTGGAACAGAGCGCAGCGGAAGCAATCTTTGGTGGCCGGACGCCGATCGAGGAAATTTGCGAGGCGTCGCTGCGGGAATAGGCAGGCGCGGTAGCTTTGACAAGCGCGCCTGCGACGCGGCAAACCCGGTGGTCGCCGCATCGCGGGACACCGGTCAGCTGGCTTGCCAGCCCTTTGGCGGCGGCGTCTTCGGTTTGAACCGGCACAGATCGGCGACCGGGCAGCGCCAGCATTCGGGCGTCCGCGCCTTGCAGATGTAGCGGCCATGCAGGATCAGCCAGTGGTGCGCGCCGACGCGGAACGGCGCAGGGGTGCCTTTGTCCAGCGCCTTTTCGACCGCGAGCACGGTCTTGCCGGAAGCGAGCCCGGTGCGGTTGCCGACGCGGAAGATATGGGTGTCGACCGCAAAGGTTTCGGCGCCGAACGCGCAGTTCATCACGACATTGGCGGTCTTGCGCCCGACCCCAGGCAGCCCGGTCAGCACGTCGCGGTCGGCAGGAACCTCGCCGCCAAAATCGCGGACGAGGATTTCGGACAGCGCGATGACATTCTTCGCCTTGCCGTTGAACAGCCCGATCGTCTTGATATGCTCTTTCAGTCCGGCCTCGCCCAGGTCGATCATCGCCTGCGGCGTCGTCACCTCGGCGAACAGACGCCGCGTCGCCTTGTTCACCCCGACGTCGGTCGCCTGCGCCGACAGCACGACTGCGACGAGCAACTGGTAGGTGTTGCCATAGGCCAGCTCGGTCTCGGGCGCCGGGTTGAGTTCGGCCAGACGGCGGTAAAATTCGAAAATGTCGGCGCGTTTCATCCGGTCGATCCCAAACCACCGCGCAGTGACGCGGCCCCTGCCCCGCCCTAGCGCGAGCGACGCCGCATATCCAAGCTGGCATATTTGACTCGCGAGATCATGAGGCGCAGCCTTCGCGCACCCGATGCCGAGTCGCGCTGCGACAGGCGTTGGCGGGGCGTCGACACCGGGGACCGGACAAGAGGGCCAGGGGGGTCCTCGTTCCGGCGTTGGAGGACCAGACAATGTCCAATATGTTGAAAACGGCCGCCTTGGCCGTCGCGATGTCGTGCGCGATTGCCGCACCCGGTTCGGCGCAAAATTATCCGTTTGCCCCGGGCAATTATACCGAAGTCGCGATGATCGACGTCGCCGACGGCGGCGGCATGCAATATGCCAACTATCTGGCGAACGAATGGCGCAAGGCGCAGGAATTTGCCAAATCGAAAGGCTGGGTCGTCAGCTATGCGGTGTTCAACAATGTCAATTCGCGGCCGGGCGAGCCCGACCTGTATCTGTCGGTCACGTTCCCGAGCTTTCCCGACGCGGCGGAAGATGAAAAGCGCGATCAGGCCTATCGCGACTTTATGAAGCGCACCGACACGCAGATGATCGCCGAATCGGGCGACCGCGCAAAGTTTCGCACGGTGCTCGGCAGCTTTCTGCTGCGCGAACTGAAGTTCAAATAGTCGGATAAGCGCGTCGCGCTGTGGCGGGCCGGGTCGGTCCGCCACAACGCGTCCCGAACGCTAAAGCCCCAGCACCTGCGGCATCGTGTAGCGCCCCGGTTTCTGCCCGGTCAGCCACAGCGCTGCCTTCACCGCGCCGCGCGCGAAGATCATGCGGTTTTCGGCGCGGTGCGACAGGGTGAGCATTTCTTCCGGCCCGGCAAAGATCACGTCATGGTCGCCCGCGACGGTGCCGCCGCGCAGGCTTGCAAAGCCGATCTTGCCATGGCCGCGCGCGCCGGTGACGCCGTCGCGGCCGCGTTCGGAGCAGGTCGCGAGATTGATGCCGCGCCCGTCGGCGGCGGCCTGACCCAGCAGCAGCGCGGTGCCGCTGGGCGCGTCGACCTTCATCCGGTGGTGCATTTCGACGATTTCGATATCATATTCGGGATCGAGCCGCGCCGCCGCCTCGCGCACCAGATGCGCAAGCAGGGTCACACCGAGCGAGGTGTTGCCGGTCTGGAGCACCGCGATGTCGGCGGCCGCATCGTCGATCAGATAATGATGGCGTTCCTCCAGCCCGGTGGTGCCGATGACGATCGGTTTTTTCGCCGCGACGCAGGCGTCGAGCGTGGCTTCGAGCGCGGTCGGCGAGGAGAAATCGACGAGCACGTCGGCTTCGGCGGCGAGGCGGGCAACGTCGCCCCCCTTGTCGATGCCGCAGCGCCGCTGTCCCGCTTCGGAGATCGCCGCGGCGAGGGCGACGCCCATCCGGCCTTCGCTGCCGATAATTCCGATGCTGGTCATGATCCGTCCCCTATCCTTCGCCTCCCCTTAGCCGTTCGTGTCGCGCGAAGTCGAGACGCGCTCTGCTCCCGTCATCCCGGCGCAGGCCGGGATCTCAACCCTGCTTCCAGACGCACCGGCGAGATCCCGGCCTGCGCCGGGATGACGAAAATGGAAGAACGTGGGGCGGCTAACCGATGGGTGTCTCGACTTCGCTCGGCACGAACGGATAGAAAGGGGGGATGAAGGACATCCAGAACATCGTCATCCTGACCGGCGCCGGGGTATCCGCCGAAAGCGGCATCGACACCTTTCGCGACGGCGGCGGATTGTGGGAGCAGCACCGCGTCGAGGATGTCGCGACCCCCGAAGCATTCGCGCGCGACCCCGAACTGGTGCTGCGATTTTATGACATGCGGCGCGCCGCGATCCAGACCAAGGAGCCCAATGCGGCGCACCGCGCGCTGGCGCGGCTCGATGCCGAATGGCCGGGCGAGCTGACCATTGTCACCCAGAATGTCGACGACCTGCACGAGCGCGCGGGCGCGCGGCGGCTGATCCACATGCACGGCGAGCATTTGAACGCGTGGTGCACGGCGTGCGACGCGCGGACGCGGTGGACGGGTTCGCTGCTCGACCGCCCCGCCTGCCCGGCGTGCGGCGCGGCGGGGACGCTGCGCCCCGACATCGTGTGGTTCGGCGAGATGCCGTACCGGATGGACGAGATTTACCGATCGCTGAACCGCGCCGACCTGTTCGTGTCGATCGGCACGTCGGGCGCGGTCTATCCGGCGGCGGGATTCGTCCGCGAGGCGCGCCAGTCGGGGGCGCTGACGCTGGAGCTGAACATGGAGCCGAGCCAGGGGAGCTACTGGTTCGCCGAGGCGCGGCACGGCCCTGCGACGCGGCTGGTGCCGGAATGGGTGGAGCAGGTGTTGGGCGGTTGAAAACCGCAAGGGCGGCTTGCCCCAAATTTTCTCACACAAAGCCACAAATACGGACTTTCACCTAAATCCGTTTGTGCTGAGCTTGTCGAAGCACCGTTCTTCTTGACGGTCGAAGGAGAGAACGGCCCTTCGACAAGCTCAGGGCGAACGGAAGGAAAACGTCCCTCTTTGTGTCTTTGTGTGAGATTTTTAACGCCGCGCCGCGAAAAACTCCCTGAGCAACGCCCCCGCCTCCCCTGCCCCGATGCCATCATAGACCTCGGGCCGGTGATGAACCGTCGGCTGGGCGAAGACGCGCGGGCCGTGGGCGACGGCGCCGCCCTTGGGATCGTCGGCACCGTAATAGAGCCGCGCGATGCGGGCGTGGGCGATCGCGCCGGCGCACATCGCGCAGGGCTCCAGCGTCACATACAGATCGCAGCCGTCGAGCCGTTCGTTGCCGAGCGCCCGCGCCGCGGCGCGAATCGCCACGATTTCGGCATGCGCGGTCGGATCGTGCGATTCGCGGGGACAATTATGCCCCTCGCCGACAATCGCGCCGTCCTTGACGACGACCGCGCCGACCGGCACTTCGCCCAGATTGCCCGCTTTTGCAGCGAGATCGAGCGCGCGGCGCATGGCGGGAGGAAAGAGCGAAGCAGGCATGATCCGGCGCTAGTCGCTTGACGAATCTGCGGCAAGCCGATAAGCGCGCGCCTTTCCCGGCTCACTCCGGTCCTGCCTTCCCCGATTTCACGGGAAGCGCCCGGACGCCGAACCGAAATTTTGTACGAGGACAAACAGCATGTCGCGCATCTGCGAACTGACCGGCAAGGGTCGTATGGTTGGCAACAATGTCAGCCACGCCAACAACAAGACCAAGCGCACGTTCCTGCCCAATTTGCAGAATGTGACGTTGCTGTCGGACGCGCTCGGCAAGGGCGTGAAGCTGCGCGTGTCGACGCACGGCCTGCGCACCGTCGAACATAATGGCGGCCTCGACAACTGGCTTCTGAAGGCTGGCGACGATCAGCTGTCGGTCGGCGCGCGCAAGGTGAAGAAGGAAATCGCCAAGAAGCTGGCCGAAAAGGCCGCTTAAGCGCTTTTCCATCGCTGACGCATGAAGGCGGCCGGGTTACCGGGCCGCCTTTTTGCTGTCCGGCGTCCGGGCGGGTGGCAGGCCTGCCAGCTCGAATTGCAGCAGCAGGCTGCGCTGCCAGCGGTTGAAATTATTGTCGGAGACGAGCCACAGCCAGGTGCGGCCATTTTCGACCGTTACCGTCGCGCCTTCGTAATTTTCGGCGAGCGCGCGCGGCACGGTGCCGATCGTGCGCGAGCGCAGGATGGCGCCTGGGGCGATCCCGGCAGGATCGAGGATCGCGACGATCGTCGTGAACACCGGGTTGAAGCCGAGCCGCCGATGGACCAGCAGGATGCGCCCGTCGGGCAGCGCCACGGCGTCGCTGACCAGCCCCTTGCCGCGCGAATCATAAAAGAAGCGAATCGGTGCCGGTCCGGGCGCGGTCGGATCGCCAGGGTAGAGCAGCGCTTCGGTCCCGCGCGGATCGTCGTCGGCATCTTCGGAAAAGATCACCGTCCGCCCGTCGGCAAGCCGCGCCAGCGCCTCGGCGCCGCGATTCGCCGGCCAGCGCGGATCGGGCAGGCGGCGGCGGGCTTCGATCGTGGTCAGACCGGCATCGAGCCGCCAGATCTGGTTGATCCCTTCGAGCGCGATCCACGCCTTGCGCTGCGCAGGGTCGATGAACAGCGCCTCGGTATCGGCCATCGACTTTGAGGGGGGGCGGCCGTCGGGCGTCGGGAGCGGCCGGATATGAACCGCGGTGACGCGGCCACCTTCGTCCATCGCCAGCCGCGTCGCATAGCCATTGTCGCCGATCAGCTGGAACTGTCCGGGCCCGGTTCGCGCCAGCCCCGAAAAACCCCCGAACCGGCTGTGCGGACTGATGAGGTTCCAGCCGCGCACGAAGCGCATCGCGCCGCGCGTTTGCGGCGCGAAGACCAGCGGGCGCGCTGTAGCACGCTGGGTCAGGTCATCGGCGGGAAAGCGGTGCACCGTCCCCGGCACCGGGCCGAGCGCGAGAAAGATCAGGGCGGCGAAGAACAGGCGGCGCATCGGCGCGGGTTAGGGGCGCGGGGCGCGAAAGGGAAGCATTACGGGCAGCAAAGCTGAACGCCAGCCAACAGGCGCGTTCAGGGTCGGGTCAATGCGAATCGCGCATAACCCCTTCATCGACAACGCCCAGAAGGGCCCAACGACGAAAGAAGGAGAACGACGATGAAAAAGATGGTGACCCTCTCGATCGCCGCCCTGATGTCCACCGCGACGCTGGGCATGGCGGCTCCCGCCGCGGCGCAGAACGGCTATTATGACCGTGACGGCTATTCGAGCTATTACAGCGGTTATGACCGCGACGACCGCCGCTATGACCGTCGTTACGATCGCCGCGCCGACCGCCGCGAATATCGCCAGGACCGCCGCTATTACAACCAGCGGTACAATAACCGCAATTATCGCCAGTGCGACAACGGCACCGGCGGCACGATCATCGGCGCGATCGCCGGTGGCCTGGCCGGCCATGAAATAGCCGGCCGCGGCGACCGCACCGTCGGCACGATCATCGGCGGCGCAGTCGGCGCCATCGCCGGCCGCGCCATCGACAAGGGGAATGACGGCTGCCGTTAAGGGCAGTCCCGACCCCCAATAACTTTCCTTCCCTCCTTCACCCCACCCGGCCCCGCCGGGCGGGGTTTTCTTTGCCCGGCGCCACGATGGATGCCGCGGGGTTGCCTAAAAGGCCGCCAAAGCCTAGGTTCCTGATCAAGTGCACATCCGTATTTTGCGGATGGGTGAGAGAGACAGGTAATACTAGCCATGCGGCAAATGGCAGCGCCATCCGGGCGACCGCCGCGGCCGGGTTCGAGGACGGGGCCGGCGGCGAAAGGGCGAAACCAGGCGGACTCCGCCCCCCGCACCGCGCATTTCGTTCGCCCGCGCAGCTATGGCGCGATCGACCTTGGCACCAACAATTGCCGTCTGCTGATCGCCCGCCCGCAGGACGGCGAACTGGTCGTCATCGACGCCTTTTCGCGAATCGTCCGGCTGGGCGAAGGATTGCATCGCAGCGGCCGGATCAGCGAAGCGGCGATGGACCGCACCGTCGCGGCGCTGGCGATCTGTGCCGACAAGCTGCGCCGCCGCCATGTTTCGCTGTCGCGCGCGGTGGCGACCGAAGCGTGTCGCCGCGCATCGAACGGCGCCGAACTGGCAGAACGGGTGCGGCGCGAAACCGGCATCGCGCTCGACATCATCTCGGCGGCCGAAGAAGCGCGGCTTGCGGTGCTTGGCTGCCACAACCTGATGGAACCCGGCGACGGTCCGGCGCTGATTTTCGACATTGGCGGCGGTTCGACCGAGCTGATGCATGTCGATGTGTCGGACCATGACGTGAAAATCCACGACTGGATCAGCGTGCCGTGGGGCGTCGTGTCGCTGACCGAACATGCGCCGCTGCCCGACGACAGCCTGACCGCCCGCCAGGCCGCCTATGCCCATATGCGCGACGTCACCCGCACGGCCTTTGCCGCCTTTGCCGGGCGCGCCGAACAGTTCGCGGGGCAGCAGCTGCGCCTACTGGGCACCAGCGGCACGGTGACGACGCTGGCCAGCGTGTTCCTGAACCTGCCGCGATACGACCGGCGCGCGGTCGACGGGCTGGTCGTGCCATCGGAGGCGATGCGCGACATCAGCCGCCGCCTGGCCGACGCCAGCATCGCCGACCGCGCCGAAATCGCGTGCATCGGCCGTGAGCGCGCCGACCTGGTCGTCGCCGGGTGCGCGATCCTGGAAAGCATCATCGACCTGTGGCCCGCGGCGCGCGTCGGCGTCGCCGATCGCGGCATCCGCGAGGGCATTTTGCGCATGCTGGCGATGCAGGGGCGCGACGTTCCGGTGACCCGGCGCGAGTATCGCAAATGAGCGGCGGCAGCGGCAAAAGCGGTGGCGGCAAGAGCGGCGGCGGCAAGGGATCGGGCGGTCGCGGCGGACTGCATGTCCGCGTCAAGACCGCGAAAAAGCGCAGCGTGTCATCGACGCGCTGGCTGCAACGCCAATTGAACGACCCCTATGTCCGCCGCGCGCAGGCCGAAGGCTATCGGTCGCGCGCCGCGTACAAGTTGATCGAGCTCGACGACAAATTCGGTTTTATCAAAAAAGCGCGCGCCGTGGTCGATCTGGGTATCACCCCCGGCGGCTGGTCGCAGGTGGTGCGCAAGGCGAACCCGCGCGCACGCGTCGCGGGGATCGATTTGCTGGCGTGCGAGCCGATCGAAGGCGTCGCGATCCTGGAAATGGATTTCATGGACGATGCGGCGCCCGATGCGCTGATCGAGGCGCTGGGCAGCGCCCCCGATCTGGTGATTTCGGACATGGCGGCGAACACCGTCGGCCATCAGCAGACCGATCATCTGCGCACCATCGGGCTGGCCGAAACCGCCGCCGACTTTGCAGTCCAGACCCTGCTGCCCGGCGGTGCGTTCGTCGCCAAAGTGTTCGCCGGGGGCGCCGACCACACGCTGCTGACCTTGCTGAAAAAGCACTTCACGACAGTGAAGCACGCCAAACCGCCCGCGAGCCGCAAAGGATCGCCCGAGCTGTATGTGATCGCGCAGGGGTTCAAGGGACGCAGCGACGCCGCCGATCGCGAAACGGCAGAAAATGGCGGCGAAGCAGGCCGCTGAGCGCGGGTCGACGCAAGTTCATTGCCGGTCCATTTAATCGCGCATAGATAAGGTGATGACCACCGGATCTTTCGGGATCGGGTGGCGGTCGCACATCAATTCCCAAGGACGTTTAATGACGCACCGGTCGCGCAAATCCATTGCCCTGCTCACCCTTTCGGCCTTTGTGCTGGCGTCCTGCGGCGGCGGGGGCGGTTCGAGCACGGGCGGCAACGGCGGTCCGGTGACGGTCACGCCCACCCCGTCGCCGACCCCGACCGCAAGCTGCGGCCTTGCTGCGCGCCAGACATTTGCCAAGGCGGTGATCGACGAATGGTATCTGTTCCCCGCCGACGTGGCGAACGGCGTCAATTCGGCGAGTTTCAGCAGCGTCCAGGCCTATATCGATGCACTGGTCGCCCCCGCACGCGCGCTGAACAAGGATCGTTTCTTTACCTACATCACCTCGATCGCAGAGGAGAACGCCTTTTTCGCCAATGGGTCGAGCGCGGGTTTCGGCATCCGTCTGACCTATGATCCCGCCGCAAGCCAGGTCGTGATTGCCGAAGCCTACGAAGGCGCGCCGGGCCTTGGTGCGGGCATCGACCGCGGCACGCGCATTCTGGCGATCGGCACCAGTGCCGCCAATCTGCGCACGATCGGCGCGATCGTCAGCGCCGAAGGCACCCAGGGGATCACCAATGCGCTGGGCCCCAGCGACCCCGGGGTGACCCGCGTACTGCGCATTCAGGATGCGGCGGGCACCCGCGACGTCACGGTGACCAAGACCGATTATTCGCTCGACCCGATTTCGGATCGTTACGGCGCCAAGATCATCAGCGAGGGCGGCCGCAATTATGGCTATCTGAACCTGCGCACCTTCATCTCGTCGGCGAACCCGCAGCTGCGCACCGCCTTCCTGAATTTCCGCAACCAGGGGGTGACCGACGTCATCATCGATTTCCGTTACAATGGCGGCGGGCTGGTTTCGACCGCCGAACTGATGGGCGACCTGATGGGCGAGGGGCGCAGCGGAGCGCTGTTTTCGCAGACCGTGTTCCGCGCCTCGAAGGCGGCGGAAAACGACCAGCATCGCTTTGCACCGACCGCCGAATCGATCGCGCCGACGCGCATCGCCTTCATCGGTACCGGATCGACCGCGTCGGCGAGCGAGCTGGTGATCAATTCGATGCTGCCATATCTTGGCACCAATATGACGCTGGTCGGCAGCAACACCTATGGCAAGCCGGTCGGCCAGATCGCGCTGGACAAGGCCGAATGCGACGACCGGATGCGCGTCGTCGCCTTTGCCACCGCCAATTCGGCGGGCGCGGGCGATTATTATGACGGATTGGCGCCCAAGATCGCCAACAGCTGCGCCGCGGGCGACGACCTGAACCTGCCATTGGGCGATGCGCGCGAAGCGTCGGTGCGGGCGGCGATCGACTTTCTGGCCAATGGCAGCTGCACGACGCGGATCGCCGAGGCGAGCGTCGGCGCGGCACAGCGCAGCACCGCGCGCGTCACCGCCGAGCCCGAAATGCTGGTCCCCGAGCGCCCGAGCGCGGCGCAGCGCGAGCTGCCGGGGCTGTTTTAGGATGGTTCGTCACCCCCGCGCAGGCGGGGGC
>JAFAGN010000098.1 GCA_023422695.1 Pseudomonadota bacterium | reverse complement strand
GCGCTTCTCGGCGAGGCGCCCTTCGACAGGCTCAGGGCTACGGTTCCATTTTTCCAAGACCGACTTACCGGTTCTTCCGCCCCTCGATCAGCCCGTCGACGAGGCTCGGATCCGCGAGGGTCGAGGTGTCGCCCAGCGATCCGAAATCATTCTCGGCGATCTTGCGCAAAATCCGCCGCATGATCTTGCCCGAGCGGGTTTTGGGCAGGCCGGGGGTCAGGTGGATATGGTCGGGGGTCGCGATCGGGCCGATTTCCTTGCGCACCTGCTGCTTCAAAGCCGCAGCGACTTCGTCGGTCGGCTCGACCCCTGCGTTCAAGGTGACGTAGGCGTAAATGCCCTGACCCTTGATGTCGTGCGGGAAGCCGACGACCGCGGCCTCGGCGACATCTTCGTGCAGCACCAGCGCGCTTTCGACCTCGGCGGTGCCCATGCGGTGGCCCGACACGTTGATGACATCATCGACGCGGCCGGTGATCCGCCAATAGCCGTCGGCGTCGCGGCGGCAGCCGTCGCCGGTGAAATATTTGCCCTTGTAGGTCGAGAAATAGGTGTCGGCGAAGCGCTGGTGATCGCCGTAGATCGTCCGCGCCTGCCCCGGCCAGCTGTGCGTGATGCACAGATTGCCTTCGGATGCGCCGCCGGTCTGCTCGTCGACGAGGACGCCGCCCTCGGCATCGACCAGCTGCGGACGAATGCCGAAGAAAGGACGTCCTGCGCTGCCCGGCTGCATGGCGTGCGCGCCGGGCAGGGTGGTGATCATGATGCCGCCGGTTTCGGTCTGCCACCAGGTGTCGATCACGGGCACGCGGCCCTTGCCGACGGTCTGGTGATACCAGCGCCATGCTTCGGGGTTGATCGGCTCGCCGACGCTGCCGAGCAGTCGGAGCGACGAGAGGTCGTGGCGCGTCACATAATCGTCGCCTTCGCGCATCAGCGCGCGGATCGCGGTCGGCGCGGTGTAGAGGATGTTGACCTGGTGCTTGTCGACGACCTGCCAGAAGCGATCGTGGCCGGGATAATTCGGCACCCCCTCGAACATCAACGTCGTCGCGCCATTCTGGAGCGGGCCATAGACGACATAGGAGTGGCCGGTGACCCAGCCGATGTCGGCGGTGCACCAGAAAATCTCTCCCGGGCGATAATCGAAACCATAGTGAAACGTGCTTGCGGTCCACACCGAATAGCCGCCGACCGTGTGCAGGACGCCCTTGGGCTTGCCCGTCGACCCCGAGGTGTAGAGGATGAACAGCGGATCTTCGGCATTCATCGCCTCGCACGGGCAGTCGGCGCCGACGTCGGCCGACAGCGCATCGTACCAATGGTCGCGGCCTTCCGTCATGCTGACGTCGCCGCCGGTGTGCGCGATGACGAGCACTGCCTTCACATCGACGCGCTCCAGCGCCTTGTCGACATTGGCCTTCAAGGGAACCACCTTGCCGCCGCGCAGCCCCTCGTCGGCACAGATCACCCAGTCGCTGGCGCAATCCTCGATGCGGCCGTGGATCGCCTCGGGCGAAAAGCCGCCAAAGACGACGCTGTGCACCGCGCCAATGCGCGCGCAGGCGAGCATCGCCACCGCCCCCTCGGGGATCATCGGCATATAGATGGTGACGCGGTCGCCCTTTTGGACGCCGAGCTTCTTGAGCGTATTCGCCATGCGGACGACGTCGGCGAGCAAAGCGGCATAGCTGATTATGCGCGTCTCGCCGTCGGGGGCGTCGGGTTCGAAGATGATCGCGGTACGCTCGCCATTTCCGGCGGCAACGTGGCGATCGACCGCGTTGTGACAGAGGTTCAGGACACCGTCCTCATACCATTTGATGCTCACCGGGTCATAGGACCAGTTGCCAATCCGGGTCGGCGCACGCATCCAATCGAGGCGCCCGGCTTGTTCGGCCCAGAAGGTGTCGGGATCGTCGATGCTCTGCGCATAGAGCCGGTCGTAATCGGCTGCGCTGCAATGGGTGTTGGCGGCGGCGTCGGCGGGAACAGGAACCAGCGGTTCGGAGGGGGCGACTTCGGACACTTGGACTCTCCCGTTTCGGCTTGCATTGACCGCGTGAACCGATAGCCCGCGAACCACAAGTTGCAAGGGCGTGGGTGCATTGCAGGCGAAAGGAATGACGATGACGGGGATCGGCGGAGCGGTGGGGCAGCTTCTCGATGGCTTGGGGATTGATCGCCGATTGTGGACCGAGGGGTCGATGCCATCGGTGACGCCGCTGACCGGCGAGCGACTGGGTCTGGTCAAGGTGGCTGACGCGGCGGAGATCGACGAACGCTTGCACCAGGCGACCGCCGCTTTCCGCAGCTGGCGCCATGTCCCCGCGCCGCGCCGCGGCGAGTTGGTGCGGCTGTGGGGCGACGAACTGCGCGCGGCGAAAGACGATCTGGCCAGGCTGGTGACGATCGAGGCGGGTAAAATTCCGTCCGAGGGCGCGGGCGAAGTGCAGGAGATGATCGACATCTGCGATTTTGCGGTCGGCCTCTCGCGCCAGCTTTACGGTCTGACTATTGCCACCGAAAGGCCGGGTCACCGGATGATGGAGGTGTGGCATCCGCTGGGCGTCGTCGGGGTGATTTCGGCGTTCAATTTTCCGGTCGCGGTGTGGGCGTGGAATGCCGCGATTGCGCTGGTTTGCGGCAATAGCGTGGTGTGGAAACCGTCGGAAAAGACGCCGCTGACCGCGCTGGCGGTGCAGGCGGTGTTCGAGCGGGCGCTCACACGTTTCGGCGACGCGCCGGAGGGGCTGTCGCAGCTGCTGGTGGGTGGGCGCGAGGCAGGCGAAGCGCTGGTGGACGATGGGCGCGTCGCGCTCGTGTCCGCGACCGGCTCGACGCGCATGGGGCGCAGCGTCGCGCCGCGGCTTTCGGCGCGCTTTGCCCGCGCGATTTTGGAACTGGGCGGCAACAATGGTGCGATCGTCGCGCCGTCGGCCGACCTCGACCTTGCGCTGCGCGGGGTCGCGTTCGGGGCGATGGGGACCGCGGGTCAGCGTTGTACGACGACGCGGCGTTTGTTCGTGCACGACTGCATTTACGATGGCTTCGTCGCGCGGTTGAAAGCGGCCTATCACAGCGTTCGCGTCGGCAACCCGTTGGAGGGCGAGGTGCTTGTCGGGCCGCTGATCGACCGCGCAGCGTTCGACGCGATGCAAAGCGCGCTCGATGCGGCGCGCGCCGCGGGCGGGATGGTGTCCGGCGGCGACCGCGTCGGCGACGGCGACAGCTTTTATGTGACACCCGCGCTGGTCGAAATGCCGGGGCAGGTGGGGCCGGTGCTGGACGAGACATTCGCCCCGATCCTGTATGTCATGCGCTATGATGACTTTGACGCGGCGATCGACCTCCACAACAATGTCGCCGCCGGCCTGTCGTCGGCGATCTTCACCACCGACATGCGCGAGGCCGAGCAGTTCTTGGCGGCGAGCGACTGCGGCATCGCCAATGTCAATCTGGGAACGAGCGGCGCCGAGATCGGTGGCGCGTTCGGGGGCGAAAAGGAAACCGGCGGCGGGCGCGAAAGCGGCTCGGACAGCTGGCGCCAATATATGCGGCGCGCGACGAATACGATCAATTATTCGGATGCGTTGCCGCTGGCGCAGGGGGTGAGTTTCGAACTTTGATGGCGAGCGGGCGCTCAAAACCCCGTTCGTGTCGAGCGAAGTCGAGACACCATGAAGCCGTACACGCCCGATGGGCATCTCGACTTCGCTCGATGCGAACGGAACAGGAAGGGCGGCGTCAGGCCGCCCGCCAGCCGAACCCTTCGTCAAGCGGAACGACTCGTCCCACCGTTCCCACCGGCTCATTGGCCCCGTCCGTCAGAAAAGCCAGCATCGTTGCATCGCTCACATCGACATGCGCCAGCGTGCGCTTGTCCTCCGGCGTTCGCGCCACTACGACACCTGCCTTCGGCGCCCCATCGCGACCGTAAAAGATCGTGTAGCTTTCGATCGCCGCCGGTCCGGAATAGTCCTCGACCAGTTCGGGAACCGGTCCGCGCTTCGTTTCGGCCTCCGCCTGATAGTCGAAATCCTGCGGGAAACGCGGGGCGGCGATCGGGTTCTTGCCCAGCACGATGCAATGATTGTCGGTCGCGAAGCCGCCGTTGGCGAACAGGAAGCCGTAGCGGCCCTCGTTGCGCAACTTGCCCACCATCGAAACGATCGCATGGCTCATATAATTGGCGATCGGGCCGCCGCCAAAGGTCAGCCCGCCAAACACCGTCGCGGGGCGATCGACCGGCCAGCCGAGGATGCGCCGGGCCATCTTCGGAACGCAGGGAAAGCAGCTGTAAAGTTCGACATGGTCGAAATCGGCGGCGGTCATGCCGTTCAGATCGAGCGTGCGCGTGATCGACGTTTCCATGCTGACGCTGCCGTCATAACGGTCGCGGTGGAGGATGCTCGCGGGCTCTTTCGCCGCTGCGCCCATGCCGACGTAGATCAGCCGATCCTCGGCGATTCCACGCCGCCGCGCCTCGGCGAGGCTTGCGACGATGAAGCCCGCGCCCTGATTGACCGACGAGTTGGCGACCATCAGCTTGGAATAGGGAAAGGCGATCGGGCGATTGCGTTCGTCGGTGCGCAAAACGTCCTCCGGCGTCGCAGCCTTGCGGATCCACGCGCCGTCGTTCGCGGCGGCGACCTCGGAAAAGCGCGACCAGATTTCAGCGCTCTCGGCCTGCGCTTCCGCAAGGCTCTGGCCCCATGCCGCGCGGGTGGCATTTTCATAAAGCGGATAGACGTCGACCGGCGCGGCGAGGCCGTGGAGTTGGGCATAATTAGGTTCGCGCCGGGTCGCGACCTTGCGGATTGCGTTGTAGCTTTTGTCCTCGCCGCTTGCAGCCTTGGCGGCGCGGCCGGCGGCGGTGCGCAGCGCTTCGGCGCCGACGACGGCGGCGAGCTTGACCTCGCCCGCACCGATGCGGTTCGCGGCCTCGTTGAGCAGCCGCACCGGGGTGTCGCCGTGCGGCGCGGCGGATTGATAGTTGATCGCGGGGCTGGCGCCGATCGCCGCGGCGAGGGGGTCGCAGAGCTTGCCGAGGTGGTGGAAGCTGATCTGGTCGACGATCGCGAGGCTGTCGAGGTCGGCTAGCGGGACGCCCGCGTCATCGGCGGCGACCTTGAGTGCCGCGACCATCAGCCCGAGCGAATCCAGCCCGTTATCGGGATCGGCGGGGCGATCATTGACCTGTCCGACCCCGATGATGACGGGGATGCGTTCGGGATCGGTCATTCAACAATCTCCGTTCGTGTCGAGCGAAGTCGAGACACCCCGCAGGCAAGCGCCGAACCGATGGGCATCTCGACTTCGCTCGATGCGAACGGAAACTGGAAGCCTGTTTTGATCGTCATGTCAGCGCGCTTTCCATTCGGGCTTGCGCTTTTCGGCAAAGGCGCGCGGGCCTTCGCGGGCGTCCTCGCTGCGCATCAAGGCACTGCGTTCGATCGTGTTGTGCTCCCAATAGGGCGCGTCCGCAGCAATCCGCCCGTCCTGGATACCCAGCGCCACGCGTTTCGACGCCTGCACCGAAAGCGGCGCATTGGCGGCGATCTTTTCGGCCAGCGCGATTGTGGTGGGTAGCAGGTCGGCGAGCGGCACGACATGGTTGACGAGGCCAAATTCGGCAGCGCGCGCGGCGGGGATCGGGTCGCCGGTCAGCATATATTCCATCGCCAGCTTGCGCGGCAGCTGCTGCGCGAGGCGGAACGCGCCGCCCGCTGCGGCGAACAGCCCGACCTTGACCTCGGGCAGCCCGAACTGCGCGTGATCGGCGGCGACGATGATGTCGCTCATCAGCGCAATTTCGCAGCCACCCCCGAACGCGAAGCCGTTCACCGCGGCGATGATTGGTTTCGAGATCGGGTGCGACACCATGCCGGCAAAGCCCCAAGCCTGCTGCGCCGGATCGTCGGGATAAAGGCTTTCGCCGCGCGACAGCGCGACCAGGTCGGCGCCGGCGCAAAAACTTTTGTCGCCCGCGCCGGTGATCACGACCGCGCGGATTTCGGGGTCGGCTTCGGCTTCTTCGAGCGCCGTGCCGATACCGATATGGACCGCAGCATTGACCGCGTTGCGCGCCTCGGGCCGGTTGATCGTGACGATCAGGACATGGCCGCGGCGTTCGGTGAGGATGGTGGTGTCGGTCATCGCGAATCTCTCCCTTTCGGGCGAGTATCGCGGCAGGTTGACGTTTACGTCAACTGTAAAGGGTGAAAGGATATGCGATAGGATCGTCGCCCCCGCGAAGGCGGGGGC
>JAFAGN010000095.1 GCA_023422695.1 Pseudomonadota bacterium | reverse complement strand
ATATTTTTGTTAAATCCCCCACCCCGCCCCCCCCCCCGGGGGGGGGGCCCACGATAGGTCACCCCTGCGGCGGGACCGGCAGCGGTTCGGCGTCGGCTTCGTCGGGTGCGGTGGGCATCGGCGCCTGACCGCTCGCCTGCCGTTCCAGCTCCGCCGCGGCGGCCTGTCTTTCGGCCAGCGCGCGTTCTTCGGCCAGCACGGCGGCTTCGACCTCGTCCGACGCGGCGTCGATCCCGGCGAGGCGCTTGGCGCGTTCGTCGGCGATCATCGCCTGCCAGTCGGTCTTGTCGGCGGCCTGGCGTTCGGCCTTGGCCCCGGCGACCAGCGCCTGGGTACAGCCGGTGAAGCCGCCCAACCCGGTCGGCGAACAGCTGTCGGTGCCAAAGCGGCCAATGCGTTCGACCGCGACGACCTTGTTCGCCCACGCCTCGTTACGCACGTCCAGCGGGTTGCCGCGCAGCATTTCGGGCACCCGATATCGCTCGCCCTCGGGCAGTTTGGCGCACACCAGAATTTCGTCCGGCGCGCCCTTCGGGCATTGATCGTCGCCATAGACGACGACCTGATTGACCTTTTCGCCATCGACGGTCTGCTGCGCCGCTGCGGGCACCGAGAGGGCGCTACCGGCGAGGATCAGCGCGAACAGGGGCAGGCGGGTCATCGGAACTTCCTTTGTCATATGTGTCGGAATGACATGTGCTCTCTGCACGAACAATGAACAATCCCATTTCCGTTCGCATCGAGCGAAGTCGAGACGCCTATCGGTCGTGCGTGTCTTCCCGGTGTCTCGACTTCGCTCGACACGAACGGAGAAGAGATGGACGATCTTCTCTAGATACGCTTCGAAAGCGCGATGGCTGCGCGGCACCCGGCACGGATCGCGAGGCTCAGCACCGGGTACCCCGGCGCGCTTTCGGCGCCCGCGGCGAGCGCGGCTTCCTTATGCTCCAATTCTTCGGCGCGGAAATCGGCGACCGCCGCGCTCAGTTCGGGGTCGCTGTCGCCGAGTTCGTCGAGCTGGTCGCGGTAATGGCGGTCGATCTCGGTCTCGACCGCGGCGGTGCACGCCATCGCGGCGCGCGGTCCCATGGCCGCGGTCACGGCACCGAGCGCAAAACCCGCGACATTCCAGAACGGCTGGAGCGCGGTCGGGCGCACGCCGCGCTTGGCAACCATATCGTCAAAGAATTTGCGGTGACGCTCTTCCTGCTCGGCCATATGCGCGATCTCGCGCGCCATCGGGTGGCGGTCGCCCATCACCGCGAGCTGTCCGGCATAGATGCGCGTCGCGCCATATTCGCCGGCCTGATCGACGCGGATCATCGATGCGGTACGCCTGTTGGTCATGCGCCCGATGTGGGCCGACGGCGCAGCAAGGTCAAGACGAGCGCCGCCGCGCCGAGCGAAAAGATCGCGTTGAATCCCGCCAGCGAGATGCCGAACAGCGTCCATTGCGCGGTGTCGCAGCGGATCAGCGGCGCGTTCATGATCGCGTCGAGCGACACCGGGCCGCCGCTGCCCGTGGCGCAGGTGGTCAGCCCTTCCCAAAAGCCATATTCGACCCCGGCGTGATAGATGCCGATGGCGCCGCTGATCGCGATGGCGATGGCGGCGAGCAAGGTCAGCGTGCGCATCGCCTTATCATTGCCGCGCAGCAGCAACGCGAGCAGTGCCAGCACGATCGCCGCCTGATGCGGCCAGCGCTGCCAGTAACACATTTCGCACGGGTGCAGACCAAAGCCGAACTGCGATACGAGCGCGCCGCCATAGAGCAGCAGCGGTGCGAGAAACGCGACGAACGGGGCAGCGAGACGAGATGTCAGCATGAACAACTACCTCGAATTATCGTCATGCCGGCGAAGGCCGGGATCTCGCCGGGGCCGCAAAACGCGGGGTTGAGATCCCGGCCTTCGCCGGGATGACGGAAGGGGGGAAGCACGGCGGAGAAAGTCAGTTGCGGCGCGCGGGCTTGGCACCGGGTTTGGTCGCCTGCGCCGCCATGCGCGGCGCGGCCGGGCTGATCCGCCCGATCGTCTGCAACGCATAGTGGAGCTGGAAATCCTCGATCCCCTTCGCCTTCAGATCGGCGGCGGTCGCGGTGAAGCGCGGATCGGCCTTCTCGTCCTTTTCGATCAGCCCGTCATCGACCTTTTTCTCGTTGATCAAATGACGGCGCAAGTCGCTTTCGCGGAATTTCGGCCGCGACGCATAATCGGGGTCGGACAGCTGCGGCACGCGGATGTCGGGATCGATCCCGCCTTCCTGCACGCTGCGCCCCGACGGGGTGTAGTAGCGCGCGGTGGTGAGGCGCAGCGCGGTGGTGTCGGAGAGCGGCAACACCGTCTGCACCGATCCCTTGCCGAAACTGCGCTCGCCCATCACGACCGCGCGGTGCTGGTCTTGCAAGGCTCCCGCAACGATTTCAGAGGCTGACGCCGATCCCGAATCGATCAATACGACAACCGGGGCGCCGCCCGCCAGATCGCCGGGCTCGGCAAAATAGCGTTCGATGTCGCCCTTGCGGCGGCCGCGCTGCGACACGATTTCGCCGCGTTCGAGAAACAGGTCGCTGATCCCGACGGCTTCGTCGAGCAGACCACCGGGGTTCGAGCGCAGATCGACGATCCAGCCGCGCGGTTTCTTGCCCAGCGATTTTTCGACCGCCATCATCGCGGCGCGCATGTCGGTGGTCGCGTCGGCGGAGAAGCTGGTGACCGTCAGCACCCCGACGTCGCCGCTGACTTCCCATTTGACGGGTTTCAGGTCGATGACTTCGCGCGTCAGCGACATTTCGATCGGCTTGTCCTGACCCTCGCGGACAATCGTGACGTCGATCTTGGTGCCCGGACGCCCGCGCATCTGTTCGACCGCCTCGTCCAGCGTCAGGCCAAAGATCAGTTCCTTGTTGATGTGGGTGATATAATCGCCGGACTTGATCCCGGCCTTGTCGGCGGGGGTGTCGGCGGTCGGCGCGATCACCTTCACGACGCCGTCTTCCATCGTCACCGACAGGCCGAGGCCGCCATATTCGCCGTCGGTCTGCGTCCGCAGGTTCGAAAAGCCGCGTGCGTCGAGATAGCCCGAATGCGGGTCGAGACTGGCGAGCATGCCGTTGATCGCGCCCTCGATCAGTTTCGAATCGTCGACGGGTTCGACATAGTTCGACTTCACTTCCAGATAGACGTCCATGAAGCGCGAAATTTCTTCCTGCGTCTTGCTGTCGACGCTCGCCATCGCGCCGGTTGCAAGGGGGACCAGCGCCAGCGTCGAGAGCGCGGCGGCGCCCTGCCACAACGCAAAGCGGCGCTTCGGAGACACGGGCGTTTTGGTCGAGTCGGTCATCTGCGTCTTTCACTCAGGCGGGACTGCCCGCCATATATACCCCGGCCCGCCATCCTCCTACGCATTTGCGCGGGCGTCAAGCGGTGCATCCCGATAGGGGACAGCGACAGAATGGGGGATTAACGGGCATCGGAGGACATCCCAGATCCGATTCCCCGAGCGAAGACGAGGGGCCATGCCGAGCGAAGTCGAGGTTATGGTTGCAGGTTCTCGCTTCGCTCGAACGAACCCCTCGTCTTCGCTCGGGGAGGCGGAAAGGGGGCGGGCTAGAGCTTTAGCCGATCATCGCGACAATATCGACGGGACGACCGCCGCGGCGCAGCTCGACGGTAATCTGGCTGTCGTCGGACCCGGCGCGCCCGATCGGCGCACCCGCGTCAAGACTGTCGCCGACCGCGACCGACAATCCGATCATGCCGGTGAGCAGCGACACCCAGCCGCCGCCATGGTCGATGATGACGATCTTGCCATAGCCGCGATAACCACCTGCAAAGCTGACCCGGCCGGGGGCGGGGGCGACGACCTGTCCCCCCGGGCGCGCGGCGATCGTGATCCCGCGTGACCGCACGCCGCTGTCGTTGACCTCGCCCAGCCCGGCGACGATGCGTCCCACCACCGGCAGGCGGTAGGCACCGCGAGTCAGCTCGGCAGCGGCGGGCGCCGGTGGGGCGGTGCTGGCGATGCTGGCGGCGGGGTTGCGCGGACGCGGCAGGGGGCCGGCCAGTTGCGCCAGTTCGGCGCGCACCGCGCCGTCGGTTTCCAGCGAGTCCATCAGTTCGACGATGTCGCGTGCCTTTTCGCCCAGCCCGAGCGCGCGATCGGCCTCGAGCTGCGCGCTGCTCATCAACTCGCGCGAGCGCAGGCGGCCTTCGTTTTCCAGCCGCGTCAGCGCACTTCGCCGCTCCGACAGCTGCGCTTTGCTCGCCGACAACGCTTTCAGCGCGACGGCCTGCTGGCGGCGTGTCGTTTGCAGCTGGGTCAATTCCTGGCGCACTCCGGCGGTGCGCTGTTCGATCACCGGCATCGCCGCGTCGATAACGGCGCGCGCATGGACCATATCGCGCAGCGATCCCGGCTGCGCGAGGACGCTGACCGGTGGCTGGCGCGACAGCTGTTGCAGCGAGGCGGCGAGTTCGAGCAGCGGCTGTTGTTGCTGCGCCAACCGGGCGCGCTGGCCGGCGAGGCGGCGGCTGACCAGCGCGACGCGCGCCTCGCCGGCGCTGATGTTGGCTTCGGCCGACTGGATGCGCGCGGCCAGCGCTGCGCTGCGTTTTTTCAGCCGGTCGGCTTCGCTGCTCGCGGCGGCGGCCTGCGCCTCCAGCCGGGTGCTGCGCGCCATCGCTTCGGCCGATTGCTGCTTGGCGCCGATCAACTGCTCGCGCTCGCGCGCGGCGATGGCGGCGGGGTCGAACACGTCGCTCTGCGCCAGCGCCAGTGCGGCGCCCGAAACGACGGCGAGTCCCGCCAGCACGCTTGCCATCCGTCTCATTGCCGCCCCTCGCGGTGATAGGGGTGGTTCGCGACGATGCTGGTCGCGCGCCACAATTGTTCGGCAAGCATGGCGCGCGCCATCAGATGCGGCCACGTTGCGCGACCAAAGGCGATCACCTTGTCGGCGCCCTTGCGCTCGTCGGGGGTGAAGCCGTCGGCGGCGCCGAGGCAAAAGCGCGCCTCGCGCACCCCGCCGTCGCGCCAGCCTTCCAGCAATTTTGCGAATTCGGTCGACGACATCTGTTCGCCGCCCTCGTCGAGCAGGATGGTGCGGCTGTTGTCGGCGGCGGCGGGCATACGACCGCCCGTGTCCGGAAGCTCGGAAATCTTCTGCGCCCAGGTCACACGTTTCATATAACGCTCGACCAGTTCGGCCTCGGGCCCGCGCCCGATGCGCCCGCGCGCGATGATGTGCAGCAACATGCCCGCCGTCTTACAGGATCAGCGGGCGTGAGCCATTAATTTGCTGCCGTCACCGGCGGCGCGTCGCCAAACGACCACATACGTTCCAGATTATAGAAGCTGCGCACTTCGGGACGGAACAGGTGGACGATCACGTCGCCCGCATCGAGCAGCACCCAATCGGCGTTGGGCAGTCCTTCGACGCGAACCGCGCGGCCCGCTTCCTGCTTGATCCGCTGCGCCAGTTTTTCGGCGATCGCCGAAACATGACGCGTCGACCGGCCGCTCGCGATCACCATATGATCGGCGATGCTGCTTTTGCCGGCAAGCGGGATGGAAATGGTTTCCTGGGCCTGGTCCTCATCCAACTGGTGGAGGATGAGCGCGTGGAGCGCGTCCACATTGTCATTGGCGGATGCGGCGCCCTTGGCGGCATCCTGGGTGGCGGAGATCAAATGCGTCCTTTCTTGGTCGGTTCCACCAGCCATGAACGCGTGATCGGGTCGCGCAGCGCGCGGCCTTCATAGCGTTCGAACCAGCGGGGGTCGGCCTGCCGTATCGCAGTTGCGGATCGCACATCGGGCGAAAAACGCAGGAACACGAGGGCGGGCGGTCTCCAGTCTGTCCAATGGGTTTTCTGAGCTGCGGGCCGGACAAATCGCCGCAGCCAACCCATCGCACGTCTTGCGTGGGCGCGGTCGTTATAGCCCGGACGCGCGATAACCGCAATCGGCATCAATCGCGCAATCTCCCGCCAGTCGCGCCATTGGGGCAGCTGGACCAGATTGTCGGCGCCCATGATCCAGATGAACTGGCGGTTCGGGTAACGGCGGACGAGTTTTTTGAGCGTATCGATGGTATAGCGCGTGCCCAGTTCGGCCTCGATCGTGGTGGCGCGAATCGGCGATCGCCGCGCCATCCGCTGCGCCGAGGCAAGCCGGGCGGGTAGGGGGGCCATGCCCGCCTTGGGCTTCAGAGGATTGCCGGGCGAGACCAGCCACCACAGCTCGCCCAGACCAAGCGCCTCAATCGCATTGAGGCTGATCGCGCGATGTCCCCCATGCGCGGGATTAAAACTGCCGCCGAGGAGGCCGGTGGGGGTCACAGGAGCGACTGCCAATCGCTGCGGTTGTGGACGAGGCGAAGGACCATCAGCTTGCCATCGACGAACTCGTATAGAAGCACATAGGGCTGATCCCTGATCAACAATTTGCGCGTGCCTGCATAGACCGGCGAACCTATCGCCGGGAATTGATCCAGATTTGCGACTTGATTGCGAATGGCTCGGACGGCTGCGGCTGCTTCATTCGGCTGTCGATATTGCGTCAACCAATCGTTCAGCGCGACCAGATCGGCGACGGCCCTTTCCGACCATATTATTCGGGGCATCGGGCCTCGTGACCGGCAATCATATCGTCCATCATCGTCAAGACATCGGCATGGTCCACCGTCCGCCCAGCGGCGATGTCGTCACGGCCCTCCTGAACGAAGGCGGCAAAACGGGCTTCCTGTTCGGCGGCATGGCGAACGGCCTGCGCCACGAACCAAGCGCGGCTGCGCCCCTGTTCGGCGACAATCTTGTCCACCATGTCTAGGGTTTCGGCGTCGATGCGCGCGGAAATGACGGAATGCTTGGTCATGATCGGCGTGTATCATTTGTATACAAATGATTCAAGGCCGCGCCTGACCCTTACCCCGCACCAGCCATTTATACGTCGTCAGCCCTTCCAGCGCGACCGGGCCGCGCGCATGGAGCCGCCCCGTGGCGATCCCGATTTCGGCGCCGAGGCCGAATTCGCCGCCGTCGGCGAATTGGGTCGAGGCGTTGTGCATGACGATCGCGCTGTCGACATCGGTCAGAAAGCGATCAGCTGCTGCGGCATCCTCGGTGACGATCGCGTCGGTATGCTTGCTCGAATGCGCGTCGATATGCACCAGCGCGCCTTCGATCCCGTCGACCATCGCAATCGACACGATCGCATCGAGATATTCGGTGTCCCAGTCGTTGGTTCTGGCGGGATCGACATGCGGGCTGAGCGCCGCGACGTCCTTGTCGCCGCGCACTTCGCAGCCTGCCGCGACCAGCGCCTCGACGATCGCCAGCGGCGCCGGATAGGCGCGGTCGATCAGGATCGTTTCGGTCGCGCCGCAGACGCCGGTGCGGCGCATCTTGGCGTTGACGGCAAGCGCCACCGCCTTCGCCGGATCGGCGGCGCCGTCGATATAAAGGTGATTGATCCCGTCGAGATGCGCGAGCACCGGCACCCGCGCTTCATCCTGCACCCGCGCGACCAGCCCCTTGCCGCCGCGCGGAATGATGATGTCGATCAGTCCCTGCGCGCGCAGCATCGCACCGACCGCGGCGCGGTCCTGCGTCGGGACAAGCTGCACCGCATCGGCGGGCAGCCCCGCCTCCACCAGTCCCGCGACGAACGCCGCGTGAATCGCGCGGTTCGAATGCACCGCCTCGCTGCCGCCGCGCAGGATCACCGCATTGCCCGACATCAGCCCCAGCGCCGCGGCATCGGCGGTCACATTGGGGCGGCTTTCATAGATGATGCCGACGACGCCGAGCGGGACGCGCACCCGGCTGAGCACCAGCCCGTTGGGCCGCGTCGCGCGATCGATTTCGGCGCCCACCGGATCGGGCAGCGATGCCACCGCATCGATCGCATCGGCAATGGCCGCCAGCCGCCCCGCGTCGAGCCGCAGGCGGTCGAGCATCGCGCCCGACAACCCGTTCGCGCGCCCCGCCGCCATGTCCTGATCGTTTGCGTCCAGAATTTCGCTGGCCCGCGCCCGGATCGCGGCGGCTGCGGCGACCAGCCCTGCGGCCTTTTCGGGGGTCGCTGCCAGTGCCAACTGCTTCGCCGCGACGCGTGCGCGCGCGCCCATCTCGGCGATCAGGGCGGCGGCATCGCCAGGCATCGGCGGAGCGGAAAGGGCTTCGGCGTTCATGGCGCTGCCACTATCATGTTTTGCGGGGCGCCCGAAAGTCCCATTGCGCCCGACCGCGCCCGGCTTTAGGCAAGGCGGCATGAGCGGGGATATCGAAGGGATCGGGGCGGCGGTAACCGCGGGGCTGGCGGGCCGCGCGGTCGAACCGCGACATGGCGGCAAGCCCGAATCGCACCTTGGCCTCCGCTGCCTGAATTGCGGCACCAGCCTGACCGGTTCGCACTGTCATCATTGCGGCCAGCGCGCCGACGTCCACCGCAGCTTTGGCGCGATCGGGCACGATCTGGTCCACGCGATCTTTCATTTCGAGGGCAAGATCTGGAACACGCTGCCCTTGCTTGCGTGGCGGCCGGGCGACCTGACGCGGCGTTACATCCATGGCGAGCGTGCGCGCTTCATCTCGCCGCTCGCGCTGTTCCTGTTCGCGGTATTCCTGACCTATGCGGTGCTCGCGATGGTCGGTAGCGGCGGCGGAGTGGGCGACGATATTGCCAAGGCTGCGGCCGATCAGACACGGTCGAACGCGCTGAAAGAAAGCTTCGAAGCCGAAGTCGATCGCGTCGATAGGCGGCTCGCCGCCAAGGACGTGCCTGCGGCTGAACGGCAGCAGCTTGAGGAAGAACGCGCGACGCTCCAGAAAAGCGCCGACTATCTGGGGGTGGCGCGCCGGATGAGCCGGGCCGAGCGCGACAAGGGGCCGCCGGTTCTGGATGATCCGGTCGATCAGGTGATGACCGGTGCCGATTTTATCTCGCGGACCAAGGTCGACACCGGGGTGCCCTTCATCGATCAGAGCCTGCAAAAGGCGATCGCGAATCCCGCGTTGATGTTCTACAAACTTCAGGCGAACGCCTATAAATTCGCCTGGGCGCTGATCCCGCTATCGCTGCCGTTCATGTGGTTGCTGTTTCCGTTCAGCCGCCGCTTTCACACCTACGACCATTTCGTTTTCGTCACTTATTCGATCAGCTTCATGCTGCTGCTGTTCGTGGTCGTGCGGCTGTTCAACCTGACGATCTTTGGCGACGTCGCGACCGCCTTCGCGCTGCTGTACGTGCCGTTCCACATGTATCGCCAGCTGCGCGGCGCCTATCGCTCGTCACGCTTCGGCGCATTTGTCCGCACCAATTTGCTGCTGTTTTTCAGTCTGTTTTCGGTGATGATGTTCATGTTCCTGCTGCTCGCGCTCGGGGTGATGGGGTAAGCGTCAAGACCGTCGTTGGCAGCGCGCGCCGAATCGTAACAAAGGCTGGGCAAAGAACCCGCCGATCGAGGAGGAGATTTGCGATGCATCATCATTGGGGCGAGATGGATCGGCGCCAGCTGATCGCGCTGGGGACGGCGGGTCTTGCGGCGCTGTCGCTGCCCGGTGCGGCGGCGGCGATGATGGCGCAGGGCTTTACCCACGGGGTCGCGAGCGGCGAGCCAAGCGCAAATTCGGTGCTGCTGTGGACGCGCTACGCCGCGGCGAGCGACACGAGGCTGACTGCCGAATTGGCCGAAACTGCCGATTTTGCGCGCATCGCGGGCGGCGGCAGCGTCAGCGCATCGGGCGAGCGCGATCATACTGCCAAGCTGGTCGTTTCGGGCCTCGAACCCGGCCGCTGGTATTATTATCGCTTCGTCGCGCCCGATGGCACCTCATCGCCGACCGGCCGCACCCGCACCTTGCCCGCCGGGCCGACCAGCGCCTTCACCCTCGCGCTCTTTTCCTGTTCGAACCTGCCTTTCGGCTGGTTCAACGCCTATGCCCATGCCGCGGCGCGGCAGGACATCGATCTGGTCGTCCATTCGGGCGACTATCTGTACGAATATCCGGTCGGCGATTACCCCTCGCTGCAACAGGCCGTGCCGGGCCGCGCCATCCAGCCCGCGCACGAGATGGTGGCGCTCGCCGACTATCGCCTGCGCTACGCCGCCTATCGCAGCGACCCCGACCTCGCGCGGCTCCATGCGCTGTTCCCGACGATTGCACAGTGGGACGATCACGAGATGACCAACGACGCGTGGAAGGGCGGGGCCGAAAACCACAATGCGGGCGAAGGCGAGTGGGCCGACCGCGTGATCGCCGCCGAACGCGCCTATCGCGAATGGATGCCCGTCGCCGACACGCGCTGGCGCGACTATCAGGTCGGCGACCTCGCGACGATCTTCCTCCCCGAAACGCGCGTCACCGCGCGCGACAAAGCCTTTGAGCTTGGCGATATATTAAGCGGACAGCGCGACATCGCCGCGACGCTCAAACGCTTTGTCGAAACCGATTACCGCGATCCTGCTCGCCAATTGCTGGGTCAGGACCAGGAGCGTTGGCTGTTTGACGGCTTTGCCCGATCGGTAAAAGCGCGCACGCGGTGGCAGGTCTGCGCGCAGCAGGTCGTCATGGGCAGCCTGTTTACGCCGCCGGAAAGCCGCGACTGGTTCGGTACCGGCTTGGCCGACAATGTCCGCCGCCGCGTCGACACGGCGCAGCTCGCGGCAAAGGCTGGTCTGCCCTTCAACATGGATGCGTGGGACGGTTATCCGGCGGCGCGGTCAAGGCTGCTGGCGGCGGCGCAGCGCGCCGATGCCGACCTGATCACCCTGTCGGGCGACAGCCACAATGCATGGGCTTTCGACCTCAGCGAAGGCGGGCGCCCCGCCGGGATCGAGATTGGCGGTCACAGTGTAACCTCGCCCGGCTACGAAGCCTATACGCGCGGCATTTCGGATGACGCGCGGGTGTCGGCGCTGCGCGCCGCGTCGCCGCAGCTGAAATGGGCCAACACCCAGGATCGCGGCTATGTAACGGTTCAACTCACCCGCGACCGGGTCACCGCCAACTGGCACAATGTCGAAACGATCCGCACCCACACCCCGGCGTTGAAAGCCACGCACAGCATGACTGCGGAGCGCGGGCGGCGGAAATATGACGCCGCCTAGCTGTAGGGCGGCGTATCCTCGAATTCGGCGAACCAGGGGTAATCGTTCGCGACGCTGACGGTGAAGTTCGCGGGGCGCTTTTCCAGGAAGCTCGACACCCCTTCGGCGGCATCGGCGCTCCGGCCGCGAGCAAAGATCGCGCGGCTGTCCCACCGATGCGCGCTCATCGGATGCGGCGCGCCGAGCATCCGCCACAGCATGTGCCGCGTTAGCGCGACCGACACCGGCGCGCTGTGATCGGTCAGCTCGCGCGCCTTGGCAATCGCGGCGTCGACCAGTTCGCCGGGCTTGTGGACCGATTGGACGAGCCCCTTCTCATGCGCTTCGGCGGCATCGATCAGGCGGCCCGAATAGCACCAGTCGACCGCATTCTGGATGCCAACCAGCCGCGGCAGGAACCAGCTCGACGCCGCTTCGGGCACGATCCCGCGGCGCGCGAACACGAAGCCGTAGCGTGCCGTCTCGCTCGCGAGCCGCGCGTCCATCGACAGCGTCATCGTCGCGCCGATGCCGACCGCTGCGCCGTTGATCGCGCCGAGCACGGGCTTCTTGCAGTCGAAAATCCGCATCGAAACGCGCCCGCCCGAATCGCGGATCAGCGGGTGCGACCAGTCGATCGTGCCGTCCTCCGCCACCGGGCTCGCCGACATGCCATCGGGCAGGATCGCCTGCTTGTCGGTGCGCTTGTCATAATCGAAGGTCGCGGCGCCCTGACCCAGATCGGCGCCGGCGCAATAGGCGCGGTCGCCCGATCCCGTAAAGATCACCGCGCGCACCCCGTCGTCGGCGTCGCATTCGTCGAGCGCGGCGACGATCTCGAGCATCATTTCGGTGGTGAAGGCGTTCATCCGGTCGGGGCGGTGCAGCGTCAGCAGCGCGACGCCCTCATGGCGGTCGAGGCGAATCTGGTCGAAGCTCATCATCTCTCTCCTTGATTTTGACCCAGCGTTGCAAGCGATGGCGCCGAGTGCAAGCACTTTACGTAAACTTAAATTAATCGTCGCCCCCGCGAAGGCGGGGGC
>JAFAGN010000091.1 GCA_023422695.1 Pseudomonadota bacterium | reverse complement strand
GCCCCCGCCTTCGCGGGGGCGACGGATGTGGATCGCGCGCTCCTCGCCGCGCTCGATACCGCCGAACCCGCCGCTTCCACCGCCGTCGCCGACGAACGCTTCACCGACGCCATGGCCGCGCTGGCATCGTTGCGCGCGCCGATCGATGCCTTTTTCGAGGGCGTGATGGTCAACGACCCCGACGAAGCGGTGCGCGCGTATCGGCTTGGCCTGCTCGCCCGATTTACCGGCGCGGTGCATGGCGTCGCCGATTTTTCGAAGATCGAGGGGTAAGGCCAACCTATCATTCCGTTCGTGTCGAGCGAAGCCTGTCCTGAGCCAGTCGAAGGGTCGAGACACTTTGACGCCGCGCGCAACCAAGAGCGTGTCTCGACTTCGCTCGACACGAACGGGGTAATGGTGGTTCGCTTATAACGAACGAAGTAAATCTGAATCGACGATCGACGATCTCCCCCCTATTCCCCCGCGCAACCTCCTCCCCGGGGCAGCAGGAGTTTATGATGACGAAGATGGTGCATTTGTTCGGCGGCGCGGCCACGACGGCCGAGCGTTCGAAGGAATTGCTGGGCGGCAAGGGATCGAACCTCGCCGAAATGGCCTCGATCGGCCTGCCGGTTCCCCCGGGCTTTACGATCACCACCGACGTCTGCACCGCTTATTACGCCAATGGCGAACAATTCCCGGCCGGGCTGGTCGAGGATGTCGCCGCGGGCATCGCGCATATCGAGGGGATCACGGGTAAGAAATTCGGCGACGCTGCCGATCCGCTGCTCGTCTCGGTCCGGTCGGGCGCGCGCGTGTCGATGCCGGGGATGATGGACACCGTGCTCAACCTGGGGCTCAACGATGCGACCGTCGTCGGGCTGGCCGAAGCATCGGGCGACCCGCGCTTTGCGTGGGACAGCTACCGCCGCTTCGTCCAGATGTACGCCGACGTCGTCATGGGCCTCGACCATGCCGAGTTCGAGGAGGCGCTGGAAATCGCCAAGGAAGATCGCGGCTTTTACCTCGACACCGAAATGTCGGCCGAAGACTGGCAGGCGCTGGTCAAGGACTATCAGGCGATCGTCGCGCGCGAGACGGGCGCGCCATTCCCGCAGGACCCGAACGACCAGCTGTGGGGCGCGGTCGGCGCCGTGTTCGCGAGCTGGGAAAGCGACCGCGCGAAAGTCTATCGCCGCCTGAATTCGATCCCCGCCGAATGGGGGACTGCGGTCAATGTGCAGGCGATGGTGTTCGGCAATATGGGCGACACGTCGGCGACCGGCGTCGCCTTCACCCGCGATCCCGCGACCGGCGAGCGCGCCTGGTACGGCGAGTGGCTGATCAACGCGCAGGGCGAGGACGTCGTCGCGGGCATCCGCACCCCGCAATATCTGACCAAGGCGGCGCGCGAGCGCGCCGGGGCCAAGCCGCTGTCGATGGAAGAGGCGATGCCGGAGACCTTCGGCGAGCTCGGCCGCGTGTTCGACACGCTCGAGACGCACTACCGCGACATGCAGGACATCGAGTTCACCGTCGAACGCGGGACACTGTGGATGCTGCAAACACGGTCGGGCAAGCGTACCGCCAAGGCAGCGTTGAAGATCGCTGTGGATATGGCGGCCGAGGGGCTGATCAGCGAGGAAGAAGCAGTGGGCCGCGTCGATCCCGGCGCGCTCGACCAGCTGCTCCACCCGACGCTCGACCCAAATGCGCCGCGCGACGTGCTGACCAAGGGGCTGCCCGCCAGCCCCGGCGCGGCGTCGGGCAAGATCATGTTCACCGCCGATAGCGCCGAAAAAGCTGCCGAAATGGGCGAAGCGGTGATCCTGGTCCGCGTCGAAACGTCGCCGGAGGATATTCACGGGATGCACGCCGCGAAGGGCATTTTGACCGCACGCGGCGGGATGACCAGCCACGCCGCGGTCGTCGCGCGCGGCATGGGGCGTCCGTGTGTATCGGGCGCAGGCGGGCTGTCGATCGACGGCCATGCCCGCGTGCTGCGCGTCGCCGGGCGTGAACTGCGCGAGGGCGACATATTGACGCTCGACGGATCGACCGGCGAAGTGATGGCGGGTGAGGTGCCGACCCTGCTGCCCGAACTGGTCGGCGATTTCGGCGTGCTGATGGGCTGGGCCGACAAGGTGCGCCGCATGAGGGTGCGCGCCAATGCCGAAACGCCGCAGGACGCTCAAGTCGCGCGCGATTTCGGTGCCGAAGGCATCGGGCTGTGCCGCACCGAGCATATGTTTTTCGACGCCGCGCGGATCACCGCGGTGCGCGAGATGATCCTGGCCGACAGCGAGGACGGTCGCCGCGCCGCTCTGGCCAAGCTGCTCCCCGAACAGCGCGGCGATTTTGCCGCGATCTTCGACGTGATGGCGGGGCTCCCGGTGACGATCCGTCTGCTCGACCCGCCGCTCCACGAATTCCTGCCGACGCGCGAAGAAGATTTCGCCGACGTTGCCGCCGCCGCGGGCGTGGGGATCGAGGCGCTGAAGGCACGGGCGAACGAGCTGCACGAGTTCAACCCGATGCTCGGTCATCGCGGCTGCCGTCTTGGCGTGACCTATCCCGAAATCTACGAGATGCAGGCGCGTGCGATTTTCGAGGCGGCGTGCGATGTCGCTGCTGCGACGGGCGCCGCGCCGATCCCCGAGGTGATGATCCCGCTGGTGGCGACGCGCCGCGAATTCGACCTGATGAAGGCGGTCGTCGACGCACAGGCCAAGGCGGTGTTCGCCGAAAAGGGCCGCGAGATCGCCTATCTGGTCGGCACGATGATCGAACTCCCGCGCGCCGCGCTGATGGCGGGCGAAATCGCGGAGAGCGCCGAATTCTTCAGCTTCGGGACCAACGACCTGACGCAAACGACGATCGGCATCAGCCGCGACGATGCGGGGCGATTCCTGACGCAGTATGTCGACAAGGGCATCTTCCTGACCGACCCATTCGTCAGTCTGGATGTCGAGGGCGTCGGGCAGCTGATCGAGATCGCTGCCGACCGCGGTCGCAAGACGCGCGCCGACGTCAAGCTGGGCATTTGCGGCGAACATGGCGGCGACGCGCCGAGCATCCATTTCTGCGAAAAAACCGGCCTCGACTATGTCAGTGCTTCGCCTTACCGTGTGCCCATCGCACGGCTGGCAGCAGCGCAGGCGGCGTTGAAACGGGGCTGATACCAAGCCGTAGCCCTGAGCTTGTCGAAGGGCGCTTCACCGAGAAACGCCCTTCGACAAGCTCAGGGCTACGGTCGAGGCTGGTGAGGGGAGCGCGCATGAAAAGCTGGCATCGCTATGCGATCACCGCAATCGGCGGAATCGCGCTGGGCCTCGGCGCCGCATGGGCGCTGACCAACGGCGGGCTCGGCGATGGCGCGATCCGCAACGGGCCTTGGACGACCTCGCTCGGTTACGGCACCAAGGCGACCGACCCGCTGACCCGCGCGATGGTGGCGCGCGCCGGCTTGCTCGCGCTGCCCGCCAAGGAAACCGTCTATTGGTCGGCGAAAACCGACGCCGCGGGCGCGCCGCTCGACGGCAATTGCCGCTATCGCCTGTCGGGCAAGCCGCTCGACGCGCGCTGGTGGAGCGTCACCATCTATGACGAAGCGGGCTATCTGGTCGCCAATGCGGCCGACAGCTGGTCGGTGAACGGCGCCAATGTCGCGCTCGACGGCAAGGGCGAATGGCGCGTGGTCATCGCACCGACCAAACCCGCCGACGCCGCCTGGCTGCCGGGGATCAAGGGCCAGAAATTTCACCTGACGCTGCGCATGTACAATCCGGGCAAGGCCTTTCGCGCCGATCCTGCCGCGGCGCAACTGCCGCAAATCGTCCGGGAGGGGTGCTGAGATGCGGAACTGGTTTGGCCCGCTCGCCCTTGGCCTGGTCGTCGCCGCTGCGACGGCGGTGGCGGCCGTCGGCTACGCGCCCTATGGTCTGATGAACATCGCGATGGAGCGGCTGGGGCAGGGGGGCGTCAACCGCATGTCCTACGGCAATCTGGCGACCCCGGCGCGCCAGCCGGTGGTGCGGCCCAGTCCCGACCTTGCCTATTCCAGCTGCCCTTACGACCTGTCGGCGGGGCCGCTGGCGATCGACGTCACGCCGGTGACGGGGCGCTATAGCTCGCTCAGCATCTTCGACGCCGCGACCGACGTGATCTTTGTCCGCAACGACGTGGAAGCGCAGGGCAAGCCGTATCGAATCATCGTTGCGCGCGCTGGGCAGGCGGTTCCAAATGGAGCCGAGGTCGTCCGCACCGATCACGACCGCGGCATCGCGCTGATCCGGCTGCTATTGAAAGACCCCAAGGAAATCGGGGACCTGAACGCGGTACGCCGCCAATCGTCCTGCGCCACGGTCACAAAGCTGAAATAGGGGGTTGCGCCCCCGCGCCGCGCCCCTTAAAGGCGCCTCTCCACGCACCCGTAGCTCAGCTGGATAGAGCATCAGACTACGAATCTGAGGGTCGGACGTTCGAATCGTTCCGGGTGCGCCATTTTCCACCACCGTTGGATGTCATGGCGCGGATGCGGCAACGCGCCGAAGATTCCGCTGGCCTCGCGCGCTGAAAATCGGCAGCACGGTGGCATGACCGCGCGCCCTGTCCTTGGCATTATCGCCTGCAATCGAACCGTCGGGGTCGAGACGGCGCAGGCGGTGATGAACCGCTACGCAACCGCGGCGATGCAATATGCCGACTGCGCGGCGTTGATCATCCCATCGTTGCCCGATTATATGCGCGCGAGCGAGGTTGTCGGTCGGCTCGACGGGGTGCTGCTGACCGGCACGCCGTCGAATGTCGAACCGGCGCGCTATGGCGATATGGCCGCGGGCGAAGGTCCTTTCGATCGCGGCCGCGACCGGATGATGGTCGAGCTGGTCGGCGCGGTGATCGCGGCGCAGCGACCCTTGTTCGGCATCTGCCGCGGGTTTCAGGAAATCAATGTCGCGCTGGGTGGGACGTTGCGCCGCGACACCTCGGCGAGCGATGAACTGCTGGCGCACCATGCGCCCGACGGGGTGAGTTTCGACGGGATGTTCGATCATCGGCACCGCGTCGATCTGGCGCAGGGCGGGATGCTCGCGGCGGCCTATGATGCGGCGGCGATCGAGGTCAACTCGGTGCATTATCAGGGGATCGGCGCGCTGGCCGACGGCTTGCAGGTCGAAGCGCGGGCGCCCGACGGGCTGGTCGAGGCGTATAGCGCGCGGCCCAATGGCGCGCCGCTGCTCGCGGTGCAATGGCACCCCGAATGGGCGACCGACGACAATGCCGAAAGCCAGACCTATTTCCGCCTGCTCGGCCGCGCGCTAAGAGGCGAATTATGAACTGCCGCGTCACCCGTTACGACCGCTATCTCGCGCGGATCAGCTTTTCGCCCTGATCGGTGGATTCCCCTCCCTGAAAGGGAGGGGCTAGGGGTGGGTTGCGAGCCTTCGGCAAGCACTCTTCCCTCGACCGTTCCACCCACCCCCAACCCCTCCCTGAAAGGGAGGGGAGTCAGGAAGAAGAAAATGCCCCGCAATCACGACATCGCCGAACTGCGTCGCCTCGACGTCGCACATCATTTGCCTGCTCAGGCCGACTGGGCCGAGATCGAGAAACTCGGCGGCAGCCGCATCATCACCCACGCCGAGGGTTGCTATATCCATGACGGTGACGGCCACCGCATCCTCGACGGCATGGCGGGGCTGTGGTGCGTCAATGTCGGCTATGGCCGCGAGGAACTGGTCGAAGCGGCGGCGGCGCAGATGCGCGAGCTGCCCTTCTACAACACTTTTTTCAAGACTGCGACGCCGCCGACGGTAACTCTCGCGGCGAAGATCGCCTCGCTCACCGGCAATCGCCTGCCGCATGTCTTTTTCAACGCATCGGGCAGCGAAGCCAATGACACGGTATTCCGCATGGTACGCCATTATTGGAAGCTGAAGGGCGAGCCCAAGCGTACTGTCTTTATCAGCCGCTGGAACGCCTATCACGGCTCGACCGTCGCCGGCGTGTCGCTCGGCGGCATGAAGGCGATGCACGCGCAAGGCGACCTGCCGATCGCCGGGGTTGAGCATGTCCGCCAGCCCTATGCCTTCAACGAAGGGCAGGGGATGACCGAGGAGGAGTTTTGCGACGCCTGCGTGCAGGCGATCGAGGACAAGATCCTGGAAGTCGGCCCCGAAAACTGCGCCGCCTTCATCGGCGAGCCGGTGCAGGGGGCGGGCGGGGTGATCATTCCGCCCAAGGGCTATTGGCCGAAGGTCGAGGCGGTGGCGCGCAAATATGGCCTGCTGGTTGTCGCCGACGAAGTGATCTGCGGGTTCGGGCGCACCGGGAAGATGTGGGGTCATGAAACGATGGGCTTCACCCCCGATCTGATGCCGATGGCAAAGGGGCTGTCGTCGGGTTACCTGCCGATTTCGGCGACGGCGGTCGCGGCGCATGTCGTCGAGGTGCTGAAGACGGGCGGTGATTTTGTCCATGGCTTCACCTATTCGGGACATCCCGTAGCCGCGGCGGTCGCGCTCAAGAATATCGAGATTATCGAGCGCGAGGGGTTGGTCGAGCGCACCGGGGATGTCACGGGTCCGCATCTGGCGAAGGCGCTGGCGACGCTGACCGATCATCCGCTGGTCGGCGAAGCGCGTTCGGTTGGCCTGCTGGGGGCGGTCGAGATCGTCGCCGACAAAGCGACGCGTGCGCGCTTTGGCGGCGCGGAAGGGACCGCCGGACCGATGGCGCGCGACGCGTGCATCGCGAACGGCTTGATGGTGCGCGGCATCCGCGACAGCCTGGTCATGTGCCCGCCGCTGGTCATTTCGACCGAACAGATCGACGACATGGTTGCCATCATCCGCAAATCGCTCGATGAGGTGATGCCGAAACTGCGGGCGCTCTAGCGCGTTCCCAAATTCCGTTCGTGTCGAGCGAAGTCGAGACACGTGAAATCGGGCGCGAACGCAACGTGTCTCGACTTCGCTCGACACGAACGG
>JAFAGN010000087.1 GCA_023422695.1 Pseudomonadota bacterium | reverse complement strand
GCCCCCGCCTTCGCGGGGGCGACGGATTTTTACAGATCCACCCCTGCGGCGATCGCTTCCAGCTTGCGCAGCCGTTCCTTCAAATCGGCAATCTCGATCCGCGAACCAGCGTGCGGGACGGCGGCGTCGTGGGTGACGGCGACATGCCCCGCGGCAAGTTCTTCGCGCTTCAGCTGGATCCAGTCGCGCCAGCCGCGCAGCGCGGCGAGGCTCATGATCGTCAGCGCGGTCAAGGCGACGGCGCTGACCATCAGATTGGAGGCAAGATCAGACGTAATGGTGGCCATGATGCGGCTCCTTCTTCGTCGCGGTCGTCAGGAAGGCGACCGGTCGCGCAGCTTCTCGATTTCCTCGTCGAGCGTCACGGCGCGGTTGTGGTCGGTGGCGATGCGTTCGAGCACCTGGATGCGGTCCTTGAGCGCGCGGATTTCGGCTTGCAGCGCCTTGGTTTCGGCATTGTCGGTCGCGACATAATATTCGCCACCCTTGTGATCGCGGCGGATGCCGTGCTTGGCGCGGACGATGCTGCCGATCGTCACGATCAGGACGATGCCGACGACCATTTCAAACGGGCCCATGGGGAAGATCCTTTCGTATATTCTTATCGTTGTGTCAGTTCAGCGGAGCGTCGCGCAGTTTTTCGATCTGGTCGGCGACGTCAATTCCCTTGTCGGTAACGATGCGTTCGAGAACGCGCACCCGCTGTTCCAGCCGTTCGGTGTGCGCCGCATATTGCGCTGCCTTTTCGGCGGTCTCGTTGGTGATCGCCTTGAGCTGCTTTTCCTTGAACTTCAGATGGCGCTCATAGGCAGCGTAACCGATCCCCAGGATCACGGGCAGGCCAACGACGATGAAGAAGAAAAGCAGGATGAAATAGGCTTTTTCCACTTTTGCCTCCTCAATTCGCCGGACGCCGCAGCGCCTCGATCTCGGCCGCCACGCGGTGCCCCTCGTCGGTGACGATGCGCTCGACGACGGCAAGGCGATCCTTGACCGAACCCAGTTCGGCGCGCAGCTGGGCATTTTCCTGGCTGATCAGCTTGACGCGTTCCATCGCCTCGTCGCTGGTCTTGGGATAGACCGCCTTGCCCCAGCTGTTTTCGAGCGGATAGCCGTTCTTGACGCGCAGCCAAGTGGTGAAGATCCAGCCGCCGATCGCGGCCAGGCCCAGAATGGCGGCCCCCGGGGCGAGCGTGTTCAGGACATCGAGATTCATTGGTCTATTCCCCTCAGCGCAGGCGGTCGATCTGGTCGGCGAGTTGCGCCGCCTGACCGTGATTTTCGGTGGCGATGCGCTCGAGCACCGAAATCCGCTCTTCCAGTCGGCTGACCTGCCCTGCCAGCTTGGCATTGTCATCGGTCAGCAGCGCGATTTTTCGATCAGCGTCGGGGTCGGTTCGATGAACCGTGCCGCCCCATTCATTTTCAACCGGATAGCCGTGCTTGGCGCGGATCCAGGTGGTGAACATCCAGCCGCCGATCGACAATGCGATAATGGCGAGGACGAAACCGGTACCACCGAAATTCATCTGTCTTCTCCCTGTTGCTTGTCAGCCCGTCCGCTCAGCGCCCCGAATTAACGCAGGGCATCGATCTCGTCGGCGAGGCGGCGGTTGTGGCTGGTGTAATATTGTTCGATGTCGGCGAGGCGGCGGTCGATGTCGCGGAAGCGCGATTTGATATCGCGGGTCGACGCGGTCGGGTTGCTGCGCACCCCCTGCCAGAACTTCGCTTCTTCGCGCGAGCCATAGAGCGCGAAGGGCTTGGGCGTGCCCATCCAGGCGACCATCCAGTAAGCGATCAGCGTCCAGGGAAAGCCCCCCATCAGCGTCAGCAGCACCGCGCCAACGCGGACCCACAGGACGTCGACCCCGCTGTAATCGGCGATCCCGGCGCAGACGCCGCTCCATTTGGCGTTCTGCTTGTCGAGGTAGAATTTCGTGCGGCTGGCAGACATCTCAGTTCCTCCGGCTGGTATTTTCGAGTTGCGCCAGTTCTTCATCGCTACGCACCGCGGGGCGGAAGTCGGGATGGTCGGCGCTGATGATGCGTTCGACGGTGTGCAGGCGGCTTTCGAGCCGGCGCGCGGTGTCGTAGAGTTCGTCGAGCAGCTGTTCGTCTTCTCCGGTCAGCGTCTTGGCCTGTTTCCACTTGGTGATGTAGTGGAGGATCAGCCAGGGCAGACCGAGGAAGAGCGTTCCGATGACGATCGGGACAATGATGACTTCTTCCATCGGTCCGGTTCCTTATTGCTTGCCGGCCTGGGCGGCCTTCAGCGCGGCGAGCTCGTCGGCGACCTTGTCGGCGGCCTGGAGTTCGGCGATTTCCTCGTCGAGCGACTTCTTGTAACCGAGGCCCAGCGCATCGGCGCGGCCTTCGGCTTCGTCGACGCGGCGTTCGAGGATTTCGAAGCGCGAGAAGGCATCTTCGACGCGGTCGCCATTGGTCATTTCGCGCAGCTTGTAGCGGTTCTCCGCGCTTTCGAGGCGATTGACGACGCTCGACTGGCGCGCGCGCGCTTCCGAAAGCTTTTTCTGCAGCTTGGCGATATCGGCTTCATAGCCTTTCAGCGCTTCGTCGAGCGTCGCGATTTCAGCCTTCAGCTTGTCGGCCATGTCACCGGCCTTCTGCTTTTCGACCAGCGCGGCGGTGGCCAGGTCTTCGCGGTCCTTCGACAGCGCGAGTTCGGCCTTTTCCTTCCAGCTGTCCTGCAGGCTTTCCAGCTTGGTGATGTGGCGGCGCATTTCCTTTTGATCCGCAATCGTGCGGGCGGCGGACGCGCGGACTTCGACAAGCGTTTCGTTCATCTCGAAGATGATCTGGCGGATCATCTTTTCGGGATCTTCGGCCCGGTCAAGCAGGTCGGTGACGTTGGCGGCGATGATGTCGCGGGTGCGTGAAAAAATACCCATCTGAAAAACTCCTGTCGAAATCGTGAGACCTTGGTCTGCTATCTCAAAAAAAGGCTGGTGCCGGGGCGGGGCAAGGGGGGAGAGTGCCCCGGCACCAGTGCCGGTCAGGCCAAAGCGCTGACCGCCGGGGACATGACAGCGGCAACCAGCGGGCCGGCGTGGACGCCGGTGGCACTGGCCGCGACCTGCGGCTGGTCGATCGCTCCGACGAGGATGGCCAGCGCTCCGGCCGTGCTCAGCACGAAAGTGGCGGCTTGGGCAAACATCGACTTCATGATCGAACCTTCCTGTGGTTTTTCGCTGCACCGGCACGATTTGCGCCGGTTCGTTTCCAACAATGCAGACACCGTGCCAATTGCGGCAAGCGGCACAAAACCGCGCAACTTCACTCGCGATTTGGATTTCACGCCGATTTGACTTGCCAACCAGCGGGAAATTTTGCCAATGATTGGGAATGGAGCGCGAGACCCAATTTATCGGCCAGTCGGCGGCCTTTCAGGACGCGGTCGAACGCGCCAGCCTGGCCGCGTCGCTCGACCGCCCGGTGCTGGTGATCGGCGAACGCGGCACGGGCAAGGAACTGATCGCCGAGCGCCTCCACCGCCTGTCGACGCGCTGGGACCGGCCCTATGTCATCATGAACTGCGCTGCGATGCCCGAGACGCTGATCGAAAGCGAGCTGTTCGGGCACGAGGCGGGCGCCTTCACCGGCGCCACACGGACCCGCGCGGGGCGGTTCGAGGAGGCCGACGGCGGCACGCTCTTTCTCGACGAGCTGGCAACGATGTCGATGGGCGCGCAGGAGCGCCTCTTGCGCGCGGTCGAATATGGCGAGGTGACCCGCGTCGGGTCGTCGCGCCCGATCCGCGTCGACGTCCGCATCGTCGCGGCGACCAACGAACATCTGCCCGCGCTGGTCGACGACAACCGGTTCCGCGCCGACTTGCTCGACCGACTGTCGTTCGAGGTCATCACCCTGCCCCCGCTGCGCGCGCGCGAGGGCGATATCGAGGTGCTTGCTACCTATTTCGGGCAGCGCATGGCGGCGGTGCTCGGCTGGGACGAATGGCCGGGCTTCGGCCCGCGCGCGCTGGCGGCGATGGAGGGGCACGACTGGCCGGGCAATGTCCGCGAACTGCGCAACGTCATCGAACGCGCCATCTATCGCTGGGCCGATCCCGAAAAGCCCGTCGATGCGCTGAATTTCGACCCCTTCGCCAGCCCCTGGCAGCCGGTGGCGCGCAAAGCCGCGGCGAAGGCCGACAGCGGCGGCGCATCCCCTGCCCCCGCCGACCCCGCCGCCGCATCACCCACGACGCCAAGCGGCCCGGTCAGCGACCTGCGCGCCGCGGTCGACGCCTATGAACGCCAGATCCTGTCCGACACGATGGCGCGCTGCCGCTTCAACCAGAAGGTCGCCGCCGAAGCGCTGGGCCTCAGCTACGACCAGATTCGCCACGCGCTGAAGAAGCACGGGTTGAACCAGTAACGCTCCGGCTGAGACGATGGCGGGACGATTCGCGCCGTCGGGTGCGTCGGCCCTTCTTCGCTACGCCTTGTGCGCCGATGCCTCGTCGTGCACGATCGGCGAACGGGTGACGTCGTTGAATCGATCGACAAATTTACCCAGCAACGCCAGGAAAGTTTCGGCCTCTCCGGGCGCGAACGCCGACAGGGCGATCTGCTGGGCCCGCGCCGCCGGCTCGCGTAGCCGTTCAAGATGCCGCTCACCCTTCGCCGTGAGGATGAGGATTTTACGGCGGCGATCATGAGCGTCTTCGACGCGGACAATCAAACCTTCGGCTTCGAGCTTCTTGACCACCAGGCCAGTCGTCGACCGGTCCAATCCCACCTTCTTCGACAGCCCGATCTGGTCGAGCCCTTCGCAATGCCGCAGGATCACCAACACCCCATATTGCGTCGTTGTCGCACCGATTTCTGCGCTTTCGGACAGGAACAGCGAAACGCTGATCTGATGCGCGCGGCGCAGCAGGAAACCCGGACGCTTATAGAGTGCGTCGATATTCTTCGTGCTATCGGGTGTCCCGGGTCGATCGCTCGGCAAACGCATTCCTCCGTTCCGCACCCGAAGATCGCTTCGTTCGTGCGAGGCTATCCTGCGCACCGACCCAACCGACCGGGGCGACCGGACATCAGCAACTCTACGCCAAGTCCGCGCGCGCGCAACCGTCGATAAAGCAGGGCGAAGCGATGAAGGAGGTCCAGTTCATTGCGGACGATGGGAAACGCATGCTTGCGAACAGTTCGCTATGCTACGTCCTGCCGATGCCATAGGTAACAGCTCGGTGTGATTATGTCGGCCACAGCGCATTGGCGCTGCATCGGACGGAACCGGAGCAAGATGATAGGCCGATGAAATCTACAGACCCGACCATCCCGAGCAGCTCGACCGGCACCGCCTTCCCGGCCCGCGCCTTTTCCGACAATGCAGCGCTGATCGCCGCGACCGAGGGCGACTGCGCCCTGTGCACGATCGTCGGGATCGAGGGCAGCTTTTCGCGCCAGCTGGGGGCGCAGCTGGCGATTCGCGGCGATGGGTCGGTGATCGGGTCGCTCGCCGACGGTTGCCTCGAGGCGCAGCTTGTCGCCGAAGCGCGGCAGATCGATCGGCCGGTCGTGCGGCATTATGGGCGCGGGTCCGAACAGATCGACTTTCGCCTGCCGTGCGGCAGCGCGATCCATATCCTGATCGACCCGGCACCGGATCGGTCGGCGATTGCGGGGGTGGCACGCGCGCTGGCCGACCGGCGACCGGCTGTCCTGGCGCTGCCGCTGCCCGCGACCGGCGAAGCCGGGATGTTGCGCCATCGTCCTTATGCCCCCGACCTGCAGATCGTTGCGCTGGGGGCCGGACCGGAGCTCGACGCGTTGTCGCATCTGGCGCGCGCCGCGGGCGTCGAGATTCGGCCGCTGAACCCCTATAGCGCCGAGCTGGTGCTGGGCCGCGCCCCCGCTCTGCCCGCGCCCGACCGGTGGACCGCGGTCATCCTGCTGTTCCACGACCATGAATGGGAGCGCGAGGTGCTGCGCTGGGCGCTCGGCAGCGACGCCTTCTATATCGGCGCCCAAGGCGGCGCGGTCGCGCGGCAGCGGCGGTTGGAGAGCCTGGCCGCGGACGGCGTATCGGCCGACGACCTTGCCCGCATCACCAGCCCCGTCGGGATTTTCCCGCAAGCCCGCCACCCGGGCAGCCTGGCGCTGTCGGCGCTGTCCGACATCGTGTTTCGCTATGGCCTGCTGGCGCCGACACCATGAGCGTCGGCATCTATGTGCTGGCGGCGGGTCAGAGCCGGCGGTTTGGCACGCCGAAGCTCGACGCATCCTGTGCAGGCCAATTGCTTGGCGCGTGGATCCTGGCTGCGATCGAGGCCGCGGACATCGCGCCGGGCACGATCGTCGTCCCGCGCGTATCGCCGCGCTTTGCCCGCGATGGCGAAGGGCGCGGTTGGCGGCTCGCGGTGAACGATGACGCCGCGCAGGGGCTGGCGACGTCGCTGGCGTGTGCGATCCGCGATGCCGACGCCATGGGGCATGACGCGGCGTGCATTTTCCTGGCCGACATGCCGCTGATCACCCCCGGCCACGTCCGCACCCTGGTGACGGCAGGACCGCCCGGCCGCCCCGTGGCAACGCCTTATCCCGGCGGCCGACTGGGGGTTCCCGCCCGCCTGCCGCGGGCGCTGTTCGCCGCGCTGACCTGTGGCGGGGCGGATGTTGGCGCCGCGGGGTTGCTCGCCGCGCAGCCAACGCTGCGCGCGATCACCGACGGCGCCGACCTGTGCGATGTGGACAGCCCGGCCGATATGGCGCGGGTCGCAGCGGTGCTGATGGCACGGCATGGCGCGCGCGCCGACGCCGCGCCTATTGCCCGGCCAGTTGACCGCTGAGCGCCGCGATCAGCGCATCCTGCATCGACACCATCTCGGCAAGCCGGTCGCGCAGCGCATAGATTTCGGGCAGGCCGTCGATCGCATCATCGACACTGCGGTCGAGATAGAGGCGGTCGATGTCGGCCAGGGCCGCGGTGAGCGGCGCGCGCGCGGCGATGAGGCGCGAGATCGCCTGCTGCGCCACGACCCAGCGCTCGCTGGCGACGGGCGCTCCCGCCGCGGCGGACACCAGCGATGCCGTGACATTGCGTTCGGCGGCAAAGGCCTGCTGCGCCGCCGCGGCGTCGGTATCCCAGCGGGCGAGACGGCCATTGAGGTCGGCGGGAAGCGGCCCGGGCGGCGCCACGACCACCGCGGGCGGCGCGACATCGAACCGCCCTTCGACCGACCGCTTCGCCAGCGACGGTGCTCCGCTGTCCTGCGCCGTCGCGCATGCCGCCAGCGACAGCGAGGCGGTGGCTGCCAGCAGCAATGTGGGAAGAGTGCGCATCATCGCCGTCCCTGATATGGATGCCGACGCGCGGCAGCAAGCACCGAATCGGTCGCGCGCGCGGACAATCGCCGCTGCCCCCCGTTTTCACGCGAAAAGCGCGGAATTTGGCGGTTGACAGCGCGGGCTTGGCTCGCTAGTGGCGCTGACTTTCCCGCATGCCGGAAAAATCGCCTGCTTTGGCGGGTGACTGGCAGCGTGGGTGTTTTAGTTTCTGATTGGATGAAAGACCATGTTCGCAATCGTGCGCACGGGCGGCAAGCAGTATCGCGTCGCCGCTGGAGACAAGATCGCCGTTGAAAAGATCGACGGCGAAGCTGGCGACACCGTGTCGCTGGGCGACGTCCTGCTGGCCGGTGACGGCGGCGAAGTGAAGAGCGCCGATGGCCTCGTCGTTTCGGCCGAAATCATTGCCCAGACGCGCGGCGAAAAGGTCATCGTGTTCAAGAAGCGCCGTCGGCACAACTACCGCCGTCGCAACGGCCATCGCCAGTCGCTGACGCTGCTGCGCATCCTGGCCGTCGGCGAAGCCAAGAAGGCCGCGCCGAAGAAGGAAGCCGCTCCGAAGGCCGAAGCTGCTCCCGCCGCCGAAGCCAAGGCTGCGCCCGCCAAGGAAGCTGCACCGAAGAAGGCTGCTGCTCCCAAGAAGGACGCTGCGCCCAAGGCAGACGCCGCCGAAAAGAAGCCCGCTGCCAAGAAGGCAGCCCCCAAGAAGGACGCCTGAGCGCGGCAACGCGGCTCGGCCCCTCCCAACGAATTAAGGAGCATCAGTCATGGCACATAAGAAAGCAGGCGGTTCATCGCGCAACGGTCGCGACTCAGCCGGCCGCCGCCTTGGCGTGAAGAAGTTCGGCGGTCAGGACGTGATCGGCGGCAACATTATCGTGCGTCAGCGCGGCACCAAGGTGTACCCGGGCGTCAACGTCGGCATGGGCAAGGACCACACGCTGTTCGCAACCGCCGACGGCCAGGTCCGATTCCACGACGGCAAGCTTGGCCGCAAATATGTGTCGGTCGACGCCATGGCAGAAGCCGCCGAATAAAGGACGATCCGCACGGGTCGCCCACCAAGGGATGACCCGGAACGGTCCTTTCCGCTTGCCGCGGAAACAAAGTTCGAAAAGAGGGAGACGGGTCACCCCGGACTCCCTTTTTTCTTGTCTGCGTTCCAGGGCTTGGCGAACAGACGCGAAAATCGGGCCATCCATCTCCCTCTGCATCGACTGTCGTCAAAGCGTCACCATCGGGCGCCAAGGCGGCGGCAATTGGGAGTGATAAGATGTTTGCGCGTACCGAAAGATTGTTGCTGCGGCCCGGCTGGCAGGAAGACGCTCCGGCGCTGGCACACGCGATCGGCGAAGAGGCGGTGGTCCGCAACCTCGCGACCGCACCCTGGCCCTATGGCGAAAGCGAAGCGCGCGCGTTTCTGAACAAGCCGATCGACCCCGCCCAGCCGTGTTTCCTGATTTTCGCCCGCACCGGCGGCGCCCCGCGTCTGGTCGGCGGCTGCGGCATTTCGCCCGACCCCGACGGTCGGCTGGAAATGGGCTATTGGATCGCGCGGCCCTATTGGGGGCTCGGCTTTGCCACCGAAGCCGGGCGCCAGCTGATGGGCATCGCGCGCGCGATGCACCTGCCCAAGCTCACCGCAGGCCACTTCCTCGACAACCCGGCATCGGGCGCGGTGCTGCGCAAGCTGGGCTTTCGCCCGACGGGCAAGGTCGCGCAGCGCTTCAGCCTCGCGCGCGGCGGCGAAGCGGCGTGCGCGCTGTTCGAAGAAGGCGATGCCGATGCCGATGGTCTTGTCACCCCGATGCGAAGCCGCATCGGGGTGGACGAGGATTTCCGTGAGGAATTGCGCCTGATGGCGGCGTGAGCGCTCCCTCCCCCTTGCGGGGAGGGCCCTGCCTATCCGCGCATCTTGTTGAC